>JBJMMA010000194.1:0-5412 GCA_045805065.1 Bdellovibrionia bacterium
CACGGTTTATTCCGTGGCGCAAAGACAAGCACCAGGCAACTGGTCTGGGCTTGCGCTCATGCGCGCAGGTGAAGAGAGTGCCGCAGCCGGCGCGGCCGCGGGTCCTAAGAAGGGCATGCGTGTTCGCGCTCAGATGCCAGGCAAGATTATCGCGGTGTCCGTCAAAGCAGGAGACATGGTCGAGAAAGACCAGCCGCTCCTCGTGATGGAGGCCATGAAGATGGAAAACGTGATTCGTGCGCCTCAGGCCGGAAAGCTTGGACAGTTGAAAGTTCAGCCTGGCCAGGCGGTCGAAACCGGCGCCGATCTTTGCGTGATCGATCCAGCATAAATTTTTGTAAGAGGTTGTACCCATGTCTGATGTGAAGAAAACTCCCAAGCCTGCTCCGGACCTTGCGACTCGTTCCGGGATTCCTGTGAAGGAAACTTACTGGCCCGAGGATCTGCCATCAGGCATGCAAGCGGGTCCAGGCGCTCATGAGACTCTGGGTGCACCGGGACAGTTTCCGTTTACTCGCGGTGTTCAAAAGGACATGTATCGCGGTCGTCTTTGGACGATGCGCCAGTACGCGGGCTTTGGAAACGCTGAGGAGTCCAATAAGCGTTATCATTATCTTCTCTCGCAAGGCACGATGGGCCTCTCCGTTGCATTCGATTTGCCGACGCAGCTTGGATACGATCCGGATCATGTTCGCTCCAAGGGCGAAGTAGGAAAGGTCGGCGTTTCGATCTCAAATCTCGATGAGATGCGGATGCTTTTCAGAGGGATTGATCTCTCCAAAGTATCGACCTCGATGACGATCAATGCGACCGCAAGCATCCTGCTCGCGTTTTATGTCGCAGTCGCTGAAGAGCAGGGCGTGAAGTCCGTTGATCTCAGAGGCACGGTTCAAAACGATGTTTTGAAAGAGTATGTTGCGCGCGGAAATTACATATATCCACCTGAGGGAGCTCTGAGAGTCACGACGGATATGTTCGCTTGGTGCGCAAAGAACGCCCCCAAGTGGAATCCGATTTCGATCTCGGGCTACCATATCCGCGAAGCAGGCTCGACCGCCGCTCAGGAGCTAGCGTTCACTTTCGCAAACGGCATCGCCTATGCTCAGGCTGCAGTGGATGCAGGCTTGGATATTGATAGCTTTGCAGGTCAGCTTTCGTTCTTCTTCAATGTGCATAACGACTTTTTTGAGGAGATCGCCAAGTTCCGCGCGGCTCGCCGCATCTGGGCCAAAATCATGAAGGAGCGCTTTGGCGCAAAAGATCCACGAAGCTGCATGGTGCGCTTCCACTCGCAAACAGCGGGATCCACTCTGACGGCCCAACAGCCTGATAACAACGTGGTGCGCGTGGCGCTTCAGGCGTTGGCATCCGTTCTTGGAGGCACTCAATCGCTTCACACCAATAGCCTGGATGAAGCGCTCTCGCTACCGACCGAAAGAGCGGCAAAGCTTGCGCTTCGTACGCAGCAGGTGATTGCTTTTGAGAGCAATGTGACCCAAACGGTGGATCCACTTGCGGGAAGTTATTTTGTTGAGTCACTCACCGCTGAGCTTGAAAAGCGGACGTTCGAGTACCTTGCTGAAATCGATCGTCGCGGCGGAACGATTCAATGTATCGAAACCGGATATATCCAAAACGAGATCGCAAACTCTGCATACTCGGATCAGCGCAAGATCGATGAAGGCGCGATCAAAGTAGTGGGCGTGAATTGCTTTAAAGATGAGGGTGAGGTCGCAACGGCTGAAATCCTGAGAATCCCACCGGAGCTTGAAAAAGGCTCCATTGAGCGGGTGCGCGCTTATCGCGCAAAGCGCTCAGAAGGCGCAACTCGCGATTCGCTCAAGGCGCTTCAAGAAGGCGTGAAGACGGGCGCCAATCTGCAGGCTTTGATCCTGAAGTCAGCGAAGGCAGGCGCAACGCTTGGAGAGATCTCGGATGCGATGCGGGATGTCTTTGGACTCTATCGCGAGTACGCTGGCTTTTAACGAGCGCATTGAACTGCATCGGCCATCCTCATTGGGTGGACAGCAGTCGTGACGTTTTCGTTGAACTCATGAACGCAATGAGCGTTTGGGGTGGTTGAGGTACTTTGAATGGTTCGGACCGCGTTCGTCTGGGCATAGGCGCCGTTGTTCAAATCAGCGTGCGAAATCCAGGTCGCTGAAAGCAGGGCAAAGGCGATAGGGCTTAAATACCAAAGGGCATTGTTTTTCATATGCGCCTAGTTAAAGCAAGCCTTAAGCCAGTTGCTCGGATATAAATAGATAATAAATACAACCACTTAGATTCTTACCTCTCGTTGGAAAACGTAGATCGTTTAGACGCTGTCACAAAGGTTGACAGGTTTGGTCGGAATAGGTAAAACCGCCTTCCAATCGAAGGAGGCTCTCCATGAGACCTAATTTAAAAATTTTAAAAGCGCTTCAACTCACCACCTGTGTGGTGCCTCTTTTGATGACTTCCGGTTGCTTCGTCTCGGATATGCAGAACAACACCAAAGAGATGAACGACACGACCAAGGAAATGAACGAGAAGATGGCATCTCTCCTTCAAAGCATGAACGAGATGAAGAGCGATACGCACGCAAATCTCGGAATGATGAATGGTACGACCAGCGACATGAGCCTCACGACGAGGGAAATGAATGGTCGGATCGAGAGCCTCGGCAAAGACATGTCTGAGATGAAGACGGACACTCACGACAGCCTCGTGGATACCAAGGACGCGATCAAGAATACCTACACTGACATGCGCCAGAATTATACTGTCTCCGTTCGTCACGACATGCTCGAGATGTTGGAGAAGGTATCGGTCCTTGATGCCAAGGTTGCTGCCGCCGGAAAATACATCATGGCGTACGAGTTTCAAATCTGGAAGGCTAACCTCAACGACACGCCTGAGTACAGGGATCAGCTCTTGCGAGATGCTTTGGAAGAATTCTTCCTGGATTTAGCGCGCTATATGCCGGACCCAAACGAAGCTCCTGATCCAACTTCAAGTAAGGCGCAGATGCAAAATTTAATGGCCATTTCAGGAACGATTGATCGGGTCAATCCGTCCGCCCAAATGATGGCTCGCAGAAAGCAAGCGGTTGAGCCTTACTCGTTTTCAAGAATGCTTCATGAAGCGCTTCAGAAGTCGGATCAGGTTGAAAGCGGCAAGATTCCGCTCGATCAGCTGAGACCCTTCGAAATCCAGGTTCTCATCAATCGGGACGCTGCGATTGCGCTCCTTCAGGCTCGTGCCAACTTTCTTCCTGTGATGGCTCTAACGCGAATCTCAGACATTCAACGTCGTTCGCTTCCTATGCAAGCGGTGATGGCTTATGTCGGTTCGACGCCCAACCTCAGCAATCTTGCTGCAATGAGCGAAGCTCTTGAGTTCATTTCGAACGCAAATGAGGAGATTCGATTCTTGAAAGCAATGAGGGTCTCCCCAAAGCTGAATGGGTCCTTGAAAGCCTTGTACAAGAACATGAAAGTTCCAGAGCCAGGCATGACCGCGCAAACTCAGCAAATGTCGCCTGAAAATCGCAAAGTTCGTGTAGGAGTTGAGGCAGCCTTGATTGAGCAGATCAAGAAGTTCAAGGAGTACGCTGCCGAATAAGCTGGGTGAGAATTACAGTGTGTTGCGAACAGAGAAGAGCTCCTGCCAGTAATGCTCTTCGTTGTACTCAAATACGTTGCTTGGAATCGTGTAAGGATTCATCACGCTGTTAGGAACGCCTGCGTTGGTCAGAGCGGTGACATGAGCGCGGTCCAGAACACAGTGGCCAAGTTCATGGAGGAGCAGGGACTTGCGAGCGCCTTCGCTGGCATTGTTCCAGTAGTTCTGATCGATCACGACCGTAGGCGTTTTGCCTGGAGCCATTTCGCAGTAGCCGCGCTCGAGTGGGTTGGTCATTGCGCCAAACTTGATGACCAGGTCAGAGATCTCAACAGGAGATCCATACTCAGCGCTCTTTTGCTGAAACTCAGCAACGTAGGAAGTGAAGCTTCCAAGATCAACAACTGACTCGTGAGTTGTTTTGTCATCGCCCAAAGGTCCGCAGCCGACTGCGAGTAGGGCAAAAATAGCCAAAAAAATAGACTTCGAGATCGAGGGGCGCATGACACATTCTCCACATACGTTCTGCAAAAGTGCGCGATTCCTATAATCCATAATACCTAAAGTCAGATTTTTGACGTATTCCAAAATGGTGTCTTAACCCATTGATTTCAGGGCATTGTTAATTTGAATTTAAGGATTTAATGGGAAAAGTTTACGGGGCGAAAACCCAAAAACTCGCCACGGCAATCAGGGTGGGAACGATTGCGAAACTGAGCAGCAGAGCTGGCTGAATTCCACGCTCACCAAAGCGGGTTTGTAGAATCGAAAATCCTGCAGGATTTGGAGCATTGGCAATTACGGTCAGTCCGCCACCGGCAACAGCTCCTGCCAGAAGCGCATATTGAGACGAGGAGGATAGGCCTTCGACCTGCGAACCGAGGTAGGTGAGGGCCGCATTATCTGTGATGGCAGTCAATGCCGTGGTACCGAGGAAGAGCTTTAGCGAATCCAGTTCGCGAATCAAGGGCTCGATCCACCAGTCCTGAAGGTTGCCAAGAACAACGAGTCCTCCGAGGAAAGCCGCGACCAGCAGGCTTTCGCGAAGCTTGAGATCCTCATGATGGCGACGTGTGATATTAAATAGCGCTAAGAAAATCAGAAAGAGCCCCGTGAAGAAAACCGGGTGATCGTGATTCCAGACAATGAGTGCAAGCATGGCCAGATGCAGGCCGACGACCCAGTTGGGGGGCGTTTCGCGATCCGCGGAATGAAGAGGAGCCTTCAATGATCCAAGCTCCTTTCGCAGGATGAGCGTTGCCAGGCCTGCATTGATCAGCACCGCCAGGGCTGCTTTCCAGCCAAAGAGATAAAGCATTTCCTGAAAGCCCCAGCCCCACTTGCTGGCCACCATCAAAACAGGCGGTGCCGCGTAAGGTGTAAGAACCCCGCCAATGGAGACATTGACGAAGAGGACCGCGAGCGTAAGGTATTTGAAGCGCTCACTCACCGGATACTCGTAGAATCGATCGCGAAGCACCCAGGCGATGATCGTCATGGCGGCAGGCTCCGTGATGAAGCTTCCCATGAGCGGTCCCAAGGCCAAAGAGGTGAGATACACGGCAGTGGCTCTGGGCATGATTCCCAGTCTGAAGATCATCTTGGCCAGAGCATCAATGCATCGAAGTGCGAAATGATGGATGGGGCGAGTGGCGGCGATCACCATGATGACAAAAACAAAAATAGGGTCCTTGAAGTTGAGTTGCTCCGAATAGTGAATGGCCTTTTCGCGTCCGTCCAGAAGCCCGATGGCCAAGAGCAGAACCGCAGCCCAGATGGGAAATACCGCCTCGACTTCGCCAAAAA
>JBJMMA010000195.1:0-19447 GCA_045805065.1 Bdellovibrionia bacterium
ACTGCCTACCAGCAAGCGGCATTCCAACGAGCTACTGGATCATGAAATTGGTCTTTCTATCTTGAGTACAATCTTTCCTCTTTTCCGCCTCGAAGGACTGGCCAGCATCTCGTGCGCCAGGCGGACCTGATCTAAACCCAACACTTCGCCGACTTCCGCACGTACGCCTTCGGAATCAACCATCTCAGTCAGTCGCAATAACCGCTCTGTTGTAACTTCCACGAGAAAAAACAATCCGCGAACACCTAATTCTTGGGCCCGAAACTTACTCTGCTCAGAGAGTGGCGATACGGCCGAGACTAGAACGCCCTCCCTTTTCAGCACTTCCAAAGAGCGCTCTTGGATATCTCCTCCCACAAGATCAAGCACGGCGTCTACCTTTGGGGATACCTTCTCAAAACTTTCCAGTTGATAATCAATCACGTGATCAGCGCCTAGTGATTGCACGTAACCCACATCGCTTGCTTTTACGACGGCGATGGCGCGAATACCTCGTCGTTTGGCAAACTGAAGAACATATCCGCCGACGTTACCTGCGGCACCCTGAATGAGCGCCGTCTGGCCTGCCTTCAAGCGGGCATAATCAAATAGCATCTGCCAGGCGGTCACGGCTACAATCGGGGCAGATGCAGCCTCAAGTTCGTTCCAGCTTTTCGGCTTAGGCGCAATCATAGAAGCTGAGGCTACTGCATACTCAGCCTGCGCACCGGTAAACTGAGAATTTGTCGCGCCAAAGACGGAGAGCCCCGTTCGGAAGCGAGTCACTCCCTCTCCAACTTCTTCAATCACTCCCGAAAAATCCGATCCCAAGGTCAGAGGCAAGGGTTGAGGAAGCGCACTTTTTCCAGAGCGGATCAACGCATCCCAGGGCCCCACGCCCGCGGCGTGGATGCGAACCAGTACTTCGTTTTTGCAAGGTCTGGGTCGAGCGACGTTTGCAACCCGAATAACCTCGGGTGGACCAAACCTCTCCACTCTCGCGGCACGCATATAACCAAACTCATTTCTCTCTAAATTACTCATGTGAATTTTCCGTTAAAATTGGCTGTGCGTACGCGATTGTACTCAGAAGCGCTTCCTGGGCTCAGCGCGAATCCAGGCACGTGTGCTGCACCATTTCATGACATCCCGTTTCGACACACTGCTTCGGCACAGAAGATGAACAACTATTTCCGGATTTAATATGCAAGAAACCGGGACATCCGTTCTTATTCAAGACGTTGAGAAAACACTGACCCGGGACGTTCTTGTTCTCGATCGCAAGATTCGAGAAGGACGATTTCAGCGAAGTCTGTCACTGGTGGCGGGAGCATCGGGGCTCTTGGGCGGCCTTGAGGTGACGCTGCAACATTACCGCGGAAGCTATGGCCAACGCATCATGTACACGCCCGTCGTTCTAAGCGTTGCGCTGGCTGGTGCGGGCGTAGCTGGCGCATGCAGTCCAAAAATGGCGAGAAGCGTTCTGCCTGTGGCATCAGCAGCGCTCCTGGGCGACGGAGTCCTGGGATTTCTGATGCACATCCGTGGAATTCATCGCAAGCCTGGAGGCTGGAGAATTCCCATTTTCAATATCGTGATGGGACCGCCCCTCTTCGCGCCTCTTCTGTTGGGAGTTGGCGGTTTTCTGGGCTTGATTGCCTCACGTCTCAGACCTGAAGAAAGCTCCTCTCCAAGCAGGCAAGAGTCCCGAGCAGAGGAATCAAGCCGTGAACTCTCCATTCGTGAAGGTCGCTTTCAAAGGCTATTGGCAACCGCAACCGCTGTGTCTGCTTTCTTAAATGGGGTCGAATCGCTCTATTCTCATTACAAAACTCGCTTTGAGACCCCAGCACAGTGGATTCCGGTACTTCTGACTCCGCCACTTATGGCTGCGTCCGTGGGTGCCGCTTACAGCCGAAGGGTCGCGCGCACCTGGCTTCCAGCACTTTCGATCTGCGCCTTAGCGGCAGGAGCGATTGGATCTTACTATCATGTCAGAGGAGCCGCGAGAAAACCTGGAGGCTTGAAAAAGCTTCCGCTTTACAACTTAGTCTATGGTCCGCCGGCGTTTGCGCCCCTTCTTTTCGCCGCGACAGGCTTCATGGGTCTACTGGCAAGCCAGCTGCGACGAGAAAAGAGTTTTTAATGTCCGACTCTCGGAAACCGAAACTTCCCCGCAATCCAATCACCGGAGAACCCATCCCCCCTCGCGCGCAACCTGGGTACTATCCGGGGTTTTCAACTTTGTCCCAGAAAGAGTTCTGGGATTCGACAACACGGGAGCTTGTCGTTCACCGGGTCGAGGACATTCCTCCCCTCCGCTTCTTCAATTACAACGAGGCGGTCATTTTTGAAGCGGTCCTGAACCGCATCTTGCCACAGGAGGATCGAGACAAAGACCATCGAATTCCCATTCTCCATTACATTGATCAGCGCCTTTTCGAGAAAAAATTCAACGGGTATATCTACGAGGGAATGCCTGACGAGGACGAAGCACATCGCCTGGCCATCGTCGCGATTGATCAGATGGCAAGAGAGCGCCATGGAAAAGCCTTTCCAGAGATTTCTGTCAGGGAGCAAGAAGAGATTCTCAAGTCGATCCACGATGGCAAGCCTTGTGGAGCCCTGGAGATCTGGAAGCGCATGTCTCCTCAACACTACTGGACACTACTCGTACAGGACGCCTGTGCAGCCTATTACTCTCATCCCTATGCGTGGGATGAGATCGGATTTGGCGGTCCTGCATATCCCCGGGGTTATATGCGTCTCTCAGGAGGTCGCCCCGAACCCTGGGAAGTCGATGAGCGACGCTATGAGTGGCTTGCGCCAGAGGATACGATTTCTGACTCCTATCAAAATCAGGATGATCTCTTTGCCGGCGCTCGACATGGCCAGGGAGGCACGCATTGAAAAAGCCTTTCCTGGGTCCATTCAAAAGCCATGGCGGAAAGGATCATACGTTGGGTCCGATTCAGAAGCTTCCTCCGCGCATGAAGAAATATCGGTGGGACGAGGAAGTGGACATTGTCATCGTCGGAGTGGGCTCAGCCGGAGGCGTATTGCTCCAGAGACTCTCGCGAGCTGGATTCAGCGTCATAGGCTTTGAAGCAGGTCCCTTTTGGGACGTCGAGCGCGACTGGGTCAGCGATGAAGCAGGCTCTCATCAACTCTATTGGACGGAGCCCAGGATCACAGGCGGTGAAAATCCGATTACGCTGGGTGAGAACAACTCGGGCGTGGGCGTAGGTGGAGGATCAGTCCACTGGGCAGGCTTTACTCCTCGCTTTCACCCGTCAGATTTTCGCGTCTACAGCGAAGACGGCATGGGCGTCGATTGGCCAATTTCGTATGAGGACCTTAAACCTTATTACGAATGGCTTGAGCATGAGATTCCCGTCTCCGGCCCCCCTCACTTTCCCTGGGGTGATCCGCACGGCTATACCTATGGGTCTCATCCTCCTCAAGGCACCTCTGATGTTCTAGTGAAAGGATGCACGCAGCTTGGAATTCGAGTTTCAGTGGGAGGTCCGGTCGCAATCAATGCAGGCGCCTACGGAGATCGTCCTCACTGCATTTACCGGGGCTTTTGCATCCAGGGCTGCAAAGTAGGCGCGAAACAAAGCACACTCGTCAGTCACGTTCCTGATGCGATTCTGGATGGTGCGGAAATCAGAGACCGCTGCATGGTTTCCAGAATTAACATGAAAGACGGTCGCGCAACGGGCGTCACCTATTTTGATTCAGAAGGAACAGAGCGCGAGCAGCGCGCAAAAATAGTCATCGTCTGTGGATACGCGATTGAGACGCCAAGGCTTCTTTTAAACTCCGCTTGCCCGGGATTCTCGCACGGACTTGCAAACTCCAGCGGAACACTCGGCAAGTACCTCATGGTTCAGGCCGGAAATGTGTTGCTTGGACGCTTTGATGAACTGGTTCGAATGTACAAGGGCCCGCCTGCACACTCCCTCACGGAAGAATTTTATGAGACAGACCCAAAGCGAGACTTTGTCCGAGGATTTGCGATCCAGACGGTCGGCCCTCTACCCATCGCATTTGCGAAACAGATGATGGCCGCTAAAGGAGCCTGGGGTTGGGGATTGCGCCGAGTGATGATGGATTACAATCATTGGGCAGCGATTGCGGTGCTGGGCGAGATTCTCCCTTGGGAAGATAACCAGGTGACCCTCGCCGACAAGCGCGATCGCTTCGGGCTTCCCGTGGGAAAGATCACTTTCAGGCTCCATGAAAACGACAAACGAATGGTGAAATTTGCGGTTTCGAAAACCAAAGAGGTCCTTGAAGCAGCGGGAGCCAAGGAAGTCGTTCAGGAGCCGCGTTACGCGCATTTGGTCGGAGGCGCTCGAATGGGCAATAACCCCCAGACTTCCGTGGTGGATCGCTTTGGAGGTGCCCACGACGTTCCGAATCTCTTTATCTGCGACGGAAGCATCCTACCCACTCAGGGTTCCGCAAACCCCGGGCTCACGATCCAGGCACTTGCGGCCAGAACCGCTGACCACCTCGTGCAGGAAGCGCACAATGTTTTCCTGGGACGCAAGCGCTCGCTCGAAGCACCCAGACTTCATTACGAGCTCTCTCCTCGCGGCGCTCATGGGCGCGGGATGATCCGCCTCAAGTCATCTCATCCCGTTCGATTTGGGATGCGCTAGACTCAGTCAGCCACGGTACCGCCCAGATAAGGTCCATTAACATAGGTAGTACCATTGACGGTCAAAACGCCTGCAGCAGTCGTTGCGCCACTGTCTTTGCGATGGATGGTGTTGCTGTTCAGAGATAGGCCATTCACGCTGAAGTTGTATCCACTCATGTAAAGCGTGCCTGAGGTCAGCGTCCAGGTGTTGCCTTGAGAATAGTCGCTGGCAAGCACGACCGCACCGCTTGGCTTGTTGATTGTTACACCTCCACTCGGCATGGAGGTAGTACCCATGGTAACCGTCTGCGTGCCTGTTCCTACGAACTGTACGGCGATTGAACCGGTGAAATTACTGGCGCTACTTGCCGCGAAATTCCCACTGACAACGAGGGTTCCAGAGTTGAGAGCATTCCCGTACGAGCCGGCTGCGTATGTGAGATCACCCGCAATCGTCATTGTGTTGCCACCTAAAGTATAAGATGCGCAAGCCCCACTGATGGACACGTTATTGTAAGTGAAATTTCCAGGAGTGATCGTATAAGGTCCTCCACATAGACCATTTAAGCTCAGAGTAGAGCCTGTCGTGATCAGTGATCCTGCGGAACTTGCGATGTAGTGCCCTCTGACCATCACTGTTCCACTCAGCGTGACAGGATTGGAGCCTGCAGCAATGGTTAGATTAGGAATGGAACCACCACTCGCAGTGCTCACTGTCTGTCCCGAAGCATTACCTGTCAGCGTAATCACTGCCGATCCGCCAAAGCCTCCAGGACCAGTAGCCGTGACATTGCCACCTACTGCTAAAGTGCCAGAATTGATGACATTGTAAGCTGCCGCGTCCCCATAAATGAGGCTTAGGTTTCCGGCGATCGTCATCGTAGCCCCGCCAAGATCATGGACATTGCCGTAGCTACCTGTAAATGACACGTTATTATAGGTCACGTTTCCTGGCGTAACAGTAAATGTGGCCCATCCACCGCCCAGTACAAGCGTGGATCCCGTTGTTGTCATCGTACCCACAGAATTAACAACGTAATTGCCGGAAACATTGACTGTACCGCTCAACGTGACCGGATTGGTCCCTGCCGCAATTGTGAGATGGGGAATAATTCCGTTGCTTGGCGTGCTCACCGTCGAGCCAGACGCATTTCCCACCACTTTAATGACTGCAGATCCAGAATAATAAGTCGGCCCAGTCACAGTCACGTTCCCTTGCACCGAAATTGTTCCTGAATTGATCGCTGAATTGTAGGAGGGATTAAGAACAGATAGATTGCCTGCGACGTTCAGAGTACCGTTATTGAAAGTATAAGTCGCACAAGTGGCGCCGATGTTGACCTGATTAAAGGTAGCGTTACCTGGTGAAATAGAGTGCGTGGCACATGTTCCTTGAATTGTGAGCGTTCCTCCATTGTGAGTAAACGTTGCCCCGCTACCAACAGTCAGTGTCAGTGGATTATAGCCACCGTAAGTTCCAAAAATCAGCGTGCCTGACGTCGATGTGAACGATCCCCCGTTGATGACCAGGTTGCTATTACCTACCGAGATTGCATCACCTGAAGAACTTCCAGAGAAATTTCCTGCGAGTTGCACCCAACCACCATCTCCAACTGTAACTGTATTTCCAGCACTTTGCGTAATGGTTCCGGAGTAATCCGAGTTCATTCTGACGCCATAGATACTGATATTGGTGCTGATCGTGGGTGAGCAGTTCGAAGAGCATGCTGAGCCTTTGAAAACTGCAACCTTAGATGACCCAGGTGCTGCACCTCCGGACCAGTTTGCAGCTGTACTCCACTGCGCGTCAGCACCTGCTCCAGTCCAGATATAAGGATTGGTGCTCAAAGTCTCTGTCTGAATGGCAGACGTGTATGTGGACGCCGATGCAGTAATGGTTGCAGAGCCGGTTGCGGTATCAATGAAATAGAAGCTTGCTGCATTATTACCCGATGGAATCGTCACTGAAGTAATTGACAGAGTACAGGCAGAGTCTGAGTAAAACGTCACTCCTGCTGGAGCGCTCAGACTGACCGTGAGGTCGGAACTTACGTTCTTAACGGCGCCAAAAGGGTTTTTAGTTTGAACAGTGACAGCTCCTGAGCAGTTTTCGGCGTAGATGCTTTGGGCGGATGTCGTGAACTGTAACTTATTGTACTGCGTCTTAAACCATGCACCTACATTGTAGTAAGCTGCGGCATGGGCATTCGCAGAAACGAACGTCAACAGCGCAGCGGTAACGATCTGGTTATATTTTCTGATCGGCTTGCACTGGCTCATAGTATGCCTCCACAGCCATCTCAGAATCCACTCACCCAACTGATCGTACAAACGCTTGCAGTATCCACGCTGAAATAGAGAATTGAATAAATCGTATAAGTTCCGCTCGTAGCAGCATTGCTTGGCTGATAGGACGTCGTGCAACCTGTGAATGTATAAGTATGCGCGCCGGTATCGTGAACAATCACGGTATATGCGCCACCCGTCACCATATTGCTCAGAGCAAACGAGGTCGTTGTTGCGTTTGCCGAAGGAATGACAGCCACGTTTCCTTTTGAGAAATCGATCGTCGATCCGCTTGAGACTGTGAACTGATTTGAAGTGATCGCACCTGTTGCGGCAATCGCCGGAGTCGTGGCACCTGAAGGATTAGCAACGCTGAGAACCGAGGTTGGTCCAGTTGTTCCAATGCCAATGTTTCCGCCTGTAGCTAAAACCAGCCGAGGAGCCCCGCTTTGGATTCCTCCTTCGGTGAAGACCAGCTTTCCAGATCCATATCCGCTTGAGTTTCCGGTGGAGTTCAAGGACCAGGAGGCGCCACCTGTACCGTTATTGGCAATGACGATCCCGACGTTATCACAAAGGCTTCCAGCGCAAATCGACGTGCCATCAATCCTTAATCCATCACCATTAGTCTTACCCAAGATTGAAAGCGACGATGCAGGACCCGTCGTGCCGATTCCTACGTTTCCTGCGGTGTAATAAATATCGGATCCATTGAGCGTAAATGGGCTTGCGCCCGTAGGGCCAGCACTGCCCGTAGGTCCAGTAGCACCCGTCACTCCTGTTGGACCCGTAGCGCCTGTGGCTCCTGCGGTACCAGTCGCACCCGTTGCACCGGTAGGTCCTGCGGCGCCCGTAGCGCCCGTCGCACCTGTTAATCCTGTTGGACCCGTAGCACCCGTGGCACCAGCAGCACCGGTTGGTCCCGTGGCGCCTGTCGTACCCGCGGTACCTGTTGCTCCCACAAGTCCAGTGCTCGGTCCTACCCAGTTACCACTGGAGTCGATCACTTGTGAGCCATTCACTTTCAGACCGTTGCCTGAAGGAATGACAGCATCAGAACCTGAGAGCTGAATGAAGTTTCCAAGCGGGATGCCTTGAAAGGTCTCAGCGGACCATGCCTGAGGGACAGCATCAATCTTTTCATCTGGAGAAAGAGTGACAGGAACACCCGTAGAGGATGGAGTCACTTGAACCTGCATCACACGACCATCGCCTGCGGATGCCGTATAGCCTGACGTACAGTTCGTGCCCGCTGCCCGAATCTGCGTGCCATCGTTTCTGAAGATCGTGGCCATCCGAAGACCAGGATCGTTTCCAGTGCGCTTGCCACCAGAGGTTGTCGCTTGTCCAACTTGCACGGAAAACATTCCATCTGTGGTTGTCGTGTCGACGGTTTGAGTCTCTTCGTAGAGAAGACAGCTCTTGGATGGATTATAGATGGAAAGAACGATCGTGACGCTGGAGTCGCTCAGCGGTGTTCCGGCGTTATTGAGAAGCTGTCCTTGATAGGTAAAGGTCTGAGCGTTTTCTGAAAACCCGTAGGCAAACAAAGGCTGAAAAAGCAGAGTAACCCACAGTGCCAACAGGACCTGCGCGCCAGTACTAACCCTTTTGCTAATTTTTTTAACGATGAGTCTGTTACTCATAACCTAACGTCCTCGTCATTAAGCCAACGTACCGCGATCGAGGGGCATGACTTGATGGGTGGATAGATCTATTTAAGCTCCTAACTAATTATCGGTCAGAACTTTTCAAAAAAGTAGCTTTGTGAAGCAAAAATGAAGCAGTAATATCAATACCTTGCAAAGATGTTTTAGTCATCTTAACTATTCCAAATATCAAACTCGAAACTCAACTAAAGTTAGATAATTTGTTAAATAATCCACTAGCTTAAACTAACTAGTGCTTTCTCATGATTGATCACTAAACTTTCTTACACATCATCACGATAAATGAGTGTCGACATAAATTAGATACAAGTCGAAAAACGAATAATAGCAGCCGCGCAACAGGCTACACCAGCGCCACCGACTGCGTGGCTTCATCAGCAGCGCCAACAGCAAACCATTATCCATCAGCTGCTCTGATGCACTCGAGCGGCAGACTTCTCGTAGCCTATGGCAACTCGACTGGGCCTGTAAACGAGATCTACAGCTATCCGGTAACATCCACTTCGATTGGAGCGGGAGTCTCCGCGTGCAATAACATCAGCGTTCTTCAAGGCATCTCTTATATGGCCGAGATGCCTGACGCGACGATCCTTGTAGCTTCGATGGCATCGACCTTCAACACCATCGAGCAGTTTAAATACTAATTAGACTTTGCCTTTCTTTGGCCGTTTTATCTGCGGCCCGCTCTGACCAGGCCCGTGAGTTGCGATGCTCCCAGGCGAACCATGATTGGACATGCCCGCCGCAGTACCAAATCCGGTCATCCCGGCAGCCGAGGCATCTGTAGGCTTTCCACGATCAGTGCCGCCAAAGCCCGCCGTTGTGCCTGAAGTGGCGCCTCCCGCATCGATCGACTTCCCGCTTACCGGAGTTGCCGACGGGACTTCATCCGGTGCTGCTTTTCCGCGTTCCAGATTGGCCGAATCAGGAGATCTTGATTGGTCACCTGTCAGCTTGGGACCTCTGCGTTCTGACATACCAGGCATGGGCTCGAAGCTTTTCTTAAGGCTTTTCTCATGAAGCACTTCTTTTTCCGTCTCTACCATGTCCGCCAGGTCGCCACTTGACTCCGGAAGCTCTTGATCAGGCACAAGATAGAGATCTCTCTTGGGCTTGCCCATGACGGGCGAGGACTTATCGACACCGCTGGCGTCGGGGTCTCTTGGGCTGACTGATTTTTGAGCTGGATGCTTGGCCATAAAACTTGCTCCTCATCAATAAACTGAGAAAAGAATAGACTGAGAAAAGATTGAGAGTTTTAGGTGCAACGCGCGATCCAGCTGAGAAGAGATCTTAAAGGCTCCCGCTTCCCGTCAAAATCCTTTATGAGCCCGATCGATCGAAAGCACGACGGTGAACTCCGTTCCTTCCTTCAAGTCGCTTCGGACTTCTATGCGGCCATGATGCGCATTGATGATCCCTTGCACCAGCGACAATCCGATGCCCCACCCTTTTTTACTTCTCGTGACCTGCGATGAGCTTCGACGATAAGGCTCAAAGAGGTACGGGGTCTCGTCTTGACTGATCGGATTTCCCCAGTTTTTTACCGAAACGCGCGCAGTTTCGCCCTGCCTTTCCAGGCGAATCTCAATCGCAGTTTTATCAGATCCATATTTTATGGCATTTGAAACCAAGTTCTCAAATACTCGCCGCAGCTGATAGCAGTCCCAGATACCTCTGACTGGAAAAGGCGGAAGCATCAGTCGGATCTGTCCATTCTTCTGACCCTTCATCTCGTCACAGACCGCCGAAAGAATTTCATTGAGATCACAACTTTTTAAAACCATCGGCAAAGACTGGCCCGCTCGTATCCTGTTTACGTCCAGCAAATCCTCAATCATGCGATGGGCTCGATCCAGGCTTTGAACGATTCTTGACGACAGCTCCGGCGCGATCTCAACTGGGGTCGGTTTCATGCCCAGAATCTGGGCATTCATTCTTGCTGCTGAAAGTGGCGTCCTCAGATCATGAGTGATTGCGCTGACAAATTGCTCACGAAGCCGCTTTTCGGTCTCTAACTCCTCAATATATTTCTTTCTCTGGGAGATATCTTCAACGATAGCTATGAAATAAAGAGGAGCTCCATCGCAGTTCCGCATGATTGAGGCCGTGAGATTGATCCAAACAAGACTTTGATCTTTCCTGATATAGCGTTTTTCCAGGCGATAGTTCTGAATTTCGCCAACGATGAGTCTTTGAACGAGCTCCAAGTCAGCACCAAGATCCGGCGGAAAAGTAATGTCTTGAAACCGGAGGCGCGAGAGCTCTTCTTTTGAGTAGCCCACGATTTCACTGAGCTTTCGGTTGACCCTGACCCAGCGCCCATCCAGGCTCACGTGCGCAAGTCCCACCGCCGCAGCCTCGAAGGTTTGCCGATGCAGCTCTTCACTGAGCTTCAGTTGCTCAAAAACCCTCTCTTCCTTCGTCCGGGCAAGCTGAGCATAACTGACTGCTGAAACATGGATGGCACGCTGGATAAACTCAAGTATCACATCGCGTTCGTGCCGAGACAGCTCCACATTCGCATCATCAAGCGACTTGAAAATGATTCGAGACAAGATGCGGTATTCGGTTAGTACGTCATTCAATTCAAACTGCAGCAAGCCCAATCGCTCTGCGAAATCCTCTTGAGCGACAACCTGTGACACAACCGCTCTTGGATATTTTGCATCCAACGCATTAATTAGCTCATCAAGAAACTGCGGGAGCAAATCAATGAGTGCAGCACGAGAACGCGAGGCACCCGCGCTCAGCGTAGAACGTACTTGCCGCCCCCACTCCTGAAGAATGAATTCCTTTTCGTCATGCAGGAAATCGCGAGCGGTCCGCTTGGATGAGATGGAAGCCGTGCTTCTTTCTTCCATCTTGCCTGGCTATGCATGCTTAAGGCCTATTGCAGTCGTTCTCTCGGACGGACCAAAGTTTTTCAGATTCTCGCTTGACTGCCATTTTGCAGGTTTTAAACAGCCCCCACATCTGCGCGATCGGAATCTGCTCATTTGATTCTGTATCCAACCTGGCAATAAAAGTTCCGATGGGGAGGCCCTTAATCTCGACTGCCCCTGATTTTGCTTCCAAACTGAATCGAGATGGCAAAGGAGATCCATACTCCGCCGAATTGAGATCGGGCTGATTCACATCCAGCTCGAGCCTTTGCTTTTTGGCTGAGAATGAATCCATCAGGCGAATGAACATACGATTCGACCCGAAGCCAACTGAGCAATGATGATTCAGCCAATTCTCATCAGCATTCCCGGACGGACTTTTGAAAGTGATATAAAATTGCAGAATCTGCTGGCTTGCACTCGGGAGTTGAGCCGGACTTTTCTTTCGATACAGCTCAAAAAAGCTACGGTACGCATTAACGATCTCTTTCACTCTGGCAGGCCTGATCTGAAATTCTATCCCGGATTTGAACTTCAAGTCACTCTTCAGATCGATTTGCTTGTTATCAGGCACTTTGACTGAAAAAGTTTCAAACTCCGGCACCGCTTTGGACTTCTTGTCGTTTTGAACAATCCTGAAAGACCAGGATTCAGGACTTTCCGATACGTAACTCCAAAATGGGTTGGACGGGCCCTGGAACTCCACTGCATACAGGACTTTTTTTGGATCTACCGTCGCATCTCCAGCATCCGGGTAGCAAGGATGGGCATAACAGGTCTGACTGAGCAAAAAAGCGAGTGAAAGTGCCGGAATTTTCTTGGTCATTTTAAAAAGGGTAACAGCGACATTTTTCTTTATCAATGAGCCTGCCGGATTCAAACACGAAACCCAGTTTAAAAAATATTTAAACAAACAGGAATGAGCTAATCATGTGGGATTATGCATGAAAAACCGATGACTGCATGCTCCTTGAGAAGTCAGCCAGGCGCACACCTATCGATTCGCCTATCTATTCATGCTCATTACTGTTAGTCATGCGCCCGTAAGTTCGTTTGCTACTATTGAGTCTGCGGGCATAGTGCCCATATCCTCGTTAGCGGCTCCCTGGCCTTGGCCGATTTTAAGCCTTGGCCAACCTTAAGGAGGTAATTATGGGTAAGAAACTTTATGTGGGCAATCTGCCTTTCTCTGCAACCAATCAGATTCTCAGCGACACTTTCGCTCAATGCGGAACCGTTGAGTCTGCAACCATCATCATGGATCGCGACTCAGGTCGCTCCAAGGGCTTTGGTTTCGTAGAAATGTCCACGGAAGCAGAAGCAGCCGATGCAATCTCCAAGTTCAACGGCGCAGATTATGACGGCCGCGCAATGACCGTCAATGAAGCTCGCCCAATGGCACCTCGCGAGAGCCGTGGTGGATTTGGCGGCGGAAATCGCGATCGCGGATTCTCCGGCGGACGCTCTTCCCGTTTCTAAGATCTGACACTTTTTATTGCGGCCGAAATGCAGGTGATCAACCTGTATCTCGGCCGCAGTACTTTTCAGCGCTCGTTCTTTTCAGCGGGCGTTTAAGATAGCCTGGCTATAAAGCAATCTCTCCTGCTCTTTTAATTCAGTGATCTCAGAGATCTGCTCATCCGTCAGGGGTTGCCTAGCCCCACTCTCCTCGATCTGTCTCCAGCGCCGATAGATGGAATCCCCTGTCTTTTTCTTGGCCTCATACAAAGACCTCAAGTGGACTTGAATCTCTGCCCAGATCGGAGCCTCATCCTTCTTATGGGATGGGACAAGTACGACAGCTTGCAGATCGCGATAACCGTTAGTCTTAGGCTTCTCAAAGCGATCAAAAAACTTCACGTCGGGAAACCTTGAAGCGATCGCATCCTTCACTTGCTGAACCTGGCTCATTCGGTCGCAAATTAACGTGCCTCTTAAAATGTCCGTAAGAGCAGAAGTGTCGCCCAGAAGCTTCTCATCGACCTTGGACTGCATGCGATCCAGCTGTTTCAGGCTGACTGTGATTGCTTCTACTCCCGCGACTTTTCCAATCCTTCTGAGCGAGTCATCAAATCTCTTCTTTGAGGTCCGCGCTCTTGCATAGAGCTCATGAAGATCGTTTGTGGGCTGTTCAACGATGTTACCTTTTTCAGTGGGTCTGCGACGGCGCTCCAGACGAGCTGAGTACTGCTCAAGGATGGAACTGAAGCTTGAGACAATACAGGAGGCGTCTGAACGGTACGCCGTATCCGAGGCCAGCGCGACATGAGCGCCTAAGCCCTGCCACGCACACAGCAGCAGGGAGATCAGTCGAACTTGATTAGAGCGGCGGGCCAAACCAAATAAGCTCACCTTATTCATGCTAAAGTGCGCTGATTCACGTGGCAACCTCGGTATTCTGACTCTGGCGTCAAAATCTCGCCAGACACTCTACTCAATCAGCCGAAAGCCGCTCCGAATTTCCTCTCTCGGCAATGCATCGAAGTGCCACCACTCGTGAGGAAGCTGGAGAAATCCGGCTTTTGTCATCGCTCTGCGAAGCACCTGGCGATTTTCCCAATGCTCGCGCTTGAGTTCTCCGGTTCTGAGAAACTCCTCCTCAAATCTGGGCTGAGAGATGCGATGAAAGTAATCAAAACCGCTTCCCATATTCACCCATTCGCCCGCCTCATCGACGCAGGTCAGATCAACGGCAAGGCCATAATTATGAACCGATCCTTTGTCTGGATTGGCGACATAGTCCTCTTGGTCCGTTCCTGCGACGTGATCCCAAAGCACTCTCTGGATCGAGCGAGGCCTGAGCGCATCGAGCACAAGGAACTTCCAATCGGGGCGCTCGCTCTTGAGATGAGAAACCGCTTTCTGAAGCTTTTCGGCAGCGACCTTGTGAAGAAATGCCTCATTGAACTCGCCGTAAACATTCCTGGCCATAAAGTTGTCGACAGAGGCGTATTTCAGATCGATCAGGACACCAGGAAGACCTTGGAGATGGATAAAGTCAGGATCAGTTCGCAGGGCTTTCAAGGTTTGCGCAGAGTTCATCTTGATGAGGAAATTAACCCTAAAACCCTGGCGTGTAAACACGGAGATAAAAAACACTTATAGTTTCCATAAGTTAAACCAGACTCCAAAGAGTTGTTCAAAGTCATTCATTACTTGACTGTTTTAGTCCGTTTCTGATATCTTGCCTGGGCCGGAATGGACACTTTCCGCAACGCAGAAGCAGAGTTGAGTGTCGTGTAAACATTTGATGTGGAAACTATGATTCACAAAACTAGGCAGATTACGGCAGCATTGGCATCAGCCACCCTTGCACTTTTTCTCTCATCCAACCCTGCGCGGGCTGAGTCAGCGTCTCTGGCCGAGGCGCAAGTTCTCGTCTCAACAAACAGTCCCCTGACGGAGCCGAATTTTTCGAAAGACGCATGTAAGCTCATTCAGGACACCGTATATAACTGGAACCTTGGAACGCTTCCTTCCCCACGCTGCATCCAGATCTCCTCACCTGATTCGGCCGAGATCCAGAACGCCCGGAACGCGCACGAGGCCACTCTTTACATTTCGATGATCGCAAAACCGGACGGATCCCATTCCCTTACGATCGAGAACTGGGGCACGAGGGATTCTGCGGACTTTCACCAGCTGAGCTGGACAATCGAAGCCTCCGCTGACTGGAAACTCCAGACTCAAAAACTTCTTTCACGCTTTACGGAATTCGACGCTGACAAAACGAAGCTTCAGAAGTTCCTGCTCATCAACGGATTAACCCCCTACAGCCGCATTGGCTACTCCGCCAAGAGATTCTACGACAGAAGCTCCGGCAGTCAGCTCTCCTTTGATGCGGCCTACTCGCTTTTCCGAGACGAAAACCCAAAGCAAAAGCACTACCTCCAGGCAGGACTTGAAATCGCTGCTTTGCTTGGAGCCTCAACCATTCACTATTACGTTGCCCCAAAAATCAATTTCCCGGACTGGGAATATGATCTGGAGTCATCCATCAAGGCACGCGCCAACTTCAGAGCGGTTCGATACGACGATAATCAGTTCAATACGAATGTGGGCCACTACTACGCCGGCACGGTGTACTATACTCTTGCGAGATCCAATGGCCTGGATCGCATGGAGTCCCTGCTCTATACCTTTGCAGCATCAAGCGCCTGGGAATACATCGCGGAATACCGGGAAGTGGTTTCGATCAACGATCAAATCAACACGACGCTGGGCGGCTTCATCATCGGTGAGGCTTTGCACGAGATCGGAAGGCTCTTTGCATCCGGCTCTGATACGCTTCAAACCCGAATTCTGAGAGCAACCTTCGGGTCTCCTGATCATTTCAACTCCTGGCTGTCGCAGAAGACTTCAGGCTCGAAACTGAACCTTTCTGAGACCGGCTTCAAACCAGACGTATGGGGCAAGGCTGGAATCTACTACTCGCACGATGCGAATGTTTCTCCTTTCTCAAAAACCGGGGACAAGGCAAGCCGGATCGGCTTTGATGCGCAAGTCATCGACATCCCGCTTTTCGAGGAGCCTGGCCATGTCCGCTCCCTGTTAACGGACACTGTGTTTGCAAGTTTCCTGTGGGAGCATGGAACCAATGACGAGACGCTGGAGGACTTCAAGCTCTTCGCCAAAACAACGCTCGCAGCATATTACGAGAAGAACCTGGGCCGCGATGCTCAGGGTAACTTGAGCGGCTACAATCTTTTTGTCGGCCCGAGCATGGCTTTGGACATTGATGACACCAACAGCAGCATCGGAAACAGCCATTCCGACAAGGCTGATTTTCACGGCATCGCTCACATTGTGGGCGGCACCCTGGATCTCACGGCTTATACGAAAGGCTATCGGATCCGAGCGATCCTGGACATCTACGGCGACTTTGCCATGATGCGCTCATATGCGTTTGATCAATACGCAAAAACGCATGACGTTTCAAATGTCCCCAATGTGACTCGCCACCATGACTACTATTACGGAACTGGCTACACGACGAGCTTAGGCTTAGTCGTGAATAAAGGCCGCTTCGAAGCAGGAGCAAAAGTCGAGGACATCCGGACGGACGTCCTCAATTCCCGCACGCGCTTTGCCGCCGACACGGATCACATCTCTCAGCAGGATCGAAGAACCAAGGCCCAGGCCTGGGTTGCGTATCAGCTGAACGACTCGGTTCAGGTTAAAATCGGTGCTGAGAAGAATATTCGCTCAGGCACGGTGGGCGACACGAACCTGTCAGGAAGCGATATTCGCAAATACTCGACTTTGATCTATACGTTCAAATAAGATATCGGTCCAATCATGAGCATGACGATCGATCCAAAGGACCCTTACCCGCTTTTGCCCGGATTTTCGGACCTTGAGGCCATGCAGTACTCCGAGCAAGTCGATCATTGGCTCGGCTTTGATATCGTCGAGACGGAAAAGAAAATCCATGCGCGTCTCGGCAACTCACGCCTGGGAGATCCGCAGGAATATTGGGTCGGTTTGAACATCCAAAGTCTTCTGACTCCTTACACTGAGATCCGACGGCTTTTGGATCAGCTTGAAATCAAGCCGGGTGATACCTTGATTGATCTTGGCGCAGGCTATGGCCGAATCGGGTTTGTCATGGGCCACTATTATCCGGAGTCATTCTTTATCGGATACGAGGCAGTCGAGGAGCGCGTCAGTGAGACGCTTCGCTGTCTCAGTCCGCTTCGTTACTCAAACGTCAGAATGGAGCTTGCTGATCTCAGCTCCCCGGACTTCAAGCCCGAGCCTGCCGACTACTATTTCATTTATGACTATGGAACAAGGCCCGCGGTGGAAAAGACGCTTGAGGATCTCAAGGAAGTAGCCCGCACGAGAAAGATCACGGTCATCGGGCGAGGACGCCTCTCACGTGACGCAATCGAAAGACATCATCCCTGGCTCTCTCAGGTCGAGCCCCCAAAGCACTTCAAGAATTACTCGATCTATTACTCGGCTTGAATTTTCCAGCAGCCTGGACTTACGCAGCTTGAGGTGGAGCCTCGGGAGCCGATGGGCCCTCTTTTTTCTCGCCCTTGTTTTTTCCTGCGGGGTTGTAGTGCTCAACCAGCGCGTTCACTTCTGAGCCCAGCAAAATCACAAATCCCGCAATATTGAGCCAGAGCATGAGAATAATGACTGCCCCAATGCTTCCGTAAGTCGCGTTGTATTTTCCGAAGTGATCGACATAGAGCCGAAAACCCAGCGATGCAACGATCAAGGCGCCAACACCTGCCAAACTTCCTGGCGAAATGAATTTAAATTTCTGCTCCACGTCAGGACCAAGGTAATAGGTCACGGCAAAGGCCAGCGTGAGCGCCGCGGCGATGATCACCCATCTCAAGACGGCAAAGACCGTCGTCAAAATCGAGCCCTGCCCGATCATGGAGCCGATAGTGTTCTGAATGACTCCTCCGAAAACAACGAGAGACAATCCGGCCACGATCAACGCGCCGACCAGGAAGGTCAGCAGAATCGCTGTGGCTCGCGCCTTGAAAAACGATCTGCCTTCCTTGACGTCATAGGTAATATTGAGCTGCTGCATAATGGCATACATCCCATTCGATGCAGCCCAAACCGTCAGAAGAAGACCGACTGAAAGCAGCCCCCCTTTTCTTTGAGACACGACTTCCTGCACGGTTCCGGTGAACATCTTTGAAGCATCGCCCGGAAGCATCTGTCCCAGCAGGTCCATGACAGATTGCTGGAGATTTGGAATCGGAAGATAAGGCAGCAGACTCAAAAGCGCGATCATCGCCGGGAATATGGCAAGCATCCAATAGTAGGCAAGTGCCGCAGCGCCATTGGAGACATTGTCGTTTTTGATCTCGTTTTTCAGATCTGTACTAAACCGCTTGGTAAATGTTTTTAAAGGAAGGCCGTATGGCATATGACAACATGGGCTGCATTTTCTAAGCCTAAGCTGTTGAGCCCCTTCCAACTCTCTTTTCAATAGCGGCAAGCTATGAGAGAAGAACAATCTATATGAAGCCTACCGCCCCGATTTCTAAAGAAGCCCTCGATCAGATCTTTATTCAAGCGCGCACGCACAATGTGTGGCTCGATCGTCCTGTCAGCGAAGACACTCTTCGCCAGATCTATGACTTGATGAAGTGGGGCCCTACAAGCGCGAACAGCTCTCCCCTGCGCATTGTTTTTGTGAAGTCCGAAGAAGGAAAGAAAAGACTTCTTCCGGCAATCGCTGAAGGAAACTACGAAAAAGTGAAATCGGCGCCTGTCACTGCGATCCTTGCTCAAGACATGGAGTTCTATGAGAAGCTTCCAAAACTTTTCCCGCATGCCGATGCTCGCTCCTGGTTTGCGGGCAACGAGGCCCTGATCAAAGCAACCGCTTTTCGAAACAGCTCCCTTCAGGCTGCCTACTTCATCATCGCAGCTCGTTCATTGGGCCTGGACTGCGGCCCGATGAGTGGCTTTGACGCTGAGAAGCTGGATGCGGAATTCTTTACCGGAACCCAACTGAAAACAAATCTCATTTGCAGCCTGGGATACGGAGATCACACGAAAGTTTACCCAAGAGCTCCTCGTCTTGGCTTCAATGAAGCATGCCAGATGGTTTAGGGGTTGCACGTCTCTGGTCGCATGACAAACAGAGACGTTAAAGGTTTTCAGTCGCCGCTTTTCTTTTTTCCGCTGGTCGAGACCTCTCATTTGAGTCGTGATTGGGGCTGGTTTCTTGCTGCGGGAATCATATCCTGCATCCTGGGAATTCTTGCCTGGCGCGCGCCGGTTGTTGCTTCAGCAGGATTGGCAACTGCCTTGGGCATCATTCTGCTCATCAGCGGCGCTGCTCAGCTGGTTCAGGCGATTCGTTTCAGCCGATACGGCGGCACGACCTGGAGAGTCTTTCAGTCGCTTATTTCGATCGTGGGCGGCTTCGTCATGGTTCGCTACCCGGTCATCGGGATCATGGGCGTCGGCCTTACAATCATTTTCTATCTCTTCAT
>JBJMMA010000196.1:0-4454 GCA_045805065.1 Bdellovibrionia bacterium
AAAACATCGCGTTCGGTGCCTTCAGCCTGAATGAACCCATAACCCTTGCTGTCGTTGAACCACTTTACCATTCCCGTTGCCATTCGAACACCCCCTGTAAAGATTTGGAAGAGCAACTATCGTATCCTTAGACCATGGCGCTAATGAGGCAACCAAGCGGCCTAATATGAAAGAACTAATCGTGGAAACGAACGATCGTCAAATGAAAAAATAAAATGACCCTGCGGAGAGAGCTGAATTCTCGCAGGGTCATTTGTTTTTGTACGGACTTTTCTCAATTCTGCTTCTGCTGGACCTGGCATCTTACTGTGGCCAGGTGTGTCACTCTGCTGCTGCTCTGCATCTTTACTAGCGTAGCGGCGAGGCCGCCTCGACTTCAGGTGAGAGATTTATCTCTTGGATCTCTCGCCTGAGATTCTTTGATTGGGTTAGAAGGTACGTTGACCGTTCATCATGTTCATTGGTCCGTTCATTCCCATGTTCGGTTGATTGAATCCATTGCTTTGACCGAATCCATTTTGGAATCCGTTCGAAGTACTCATCATTCCCGCGAAGCTTGGCATCTGTGCAGCCTGATTGCCCACGTTCATCGTGCTGCTCATGTATTGCTGCATCTGTCGCTCCATTTCCATTTGCATGTTTCGCACCTGCATCTGCTCTTGCATTTGTTGCTGCTGCTGTTGGCGGTAAGCCGTCATTGCAACCGATGGGAGCTGCTGAGCTGCTGCCATGTTCTTCATCGCTTGCGCGCAGGCATCAGACAGGCCGTTGGACTTCGTAGCTGCGCAGGAGGACTTGTAGTCGCTTTGCGCGGCTTTCATCATCTTTTGATAGTTTTCCATGACTCCGAAGTAGTTCATGTTGCCCATGTTTCCAGACTGGTACATCGTGGCTTGCTGAGCGATATCAAGGCCGGTCATCTTGGTGCGATAAGACTTCGCCTCAGAAGCGCTCACGCCTTCCATGCCCATGGCGTTTTGATAGATCTGCTTGCGAAGCGCGTAGCTTGCTGGTGAGTCACCCATGGAGTCCGCAACCACGTTAACCAGATCTTCTTGAGCCTGGCGCGCGGATTTTGCGTATTCAGGGTGGTCATCGGCAAATTGCGCAAGGTCTTCAGAAAGAGATTCGACTTCGTCAGCGTCTTTCGCCTTGGCGATTCTCTTTTTGAGCCTGTTGAACTCTGCTTGGATTTCCTTCTTTTCGAGAGCTTCTCTTACCTTGGCAAGCTCAGCGCGTTTTGCCCTGGCGTCATCAAGCGCCATGTCCGTGTCGCGGATCAGGGCGTTGAGAGCCTTGGTTGCGACAGCAAGCTCTTCAAGGCTATGACGGCAGTTCTTAAAAGCATTATCGTTCTCTTCGATTTTTCTCAGGCGCTCTTCTTCAGCCTTTGCGAGCTCGCGCTTGCGAATCGTTTCCGCGCTTTCAAACTTGAGAGCCGGGCCAATATTCTGACCGACGATCCCTGGGTCTCTGTTTGGATCGGTATGAATGAGTTGGATCTCTCCGTCGAGGACGAAGTTGATCGTGTCCATCGTGGCGCCTTCAAACTGCGAAGAGAGGCTCACGCAGGATGAGGTGGTGCATGGCTTGTTGTTTTGCGCCTTAACGCATTCCAGGCCATGGCCATCATCAATGATCTTGAAGCCGAAAGAATATTTTCCAGCGGTTTCCGTGATCGCAAGATTCATATCCTGGTTGGTATTCACGATGTTGAAGTGTCCAACGCACTCTTTGTACATTTTGCCGCGAAGAATAACGGTACGAATCGGGGTGCTCGGATCATTCATGTCTTCGTGCATGACCTCAAGAGAGATTCCCTTGGTTGCAAGCTTGTTGGCTTGGTTGTAGTCGAGCTCGAAGGGTTCGTTTGAAACTGGAACTTGAGACGCTGGGCCAGTAGGCGCAGGTGCAGCCGGTGCCGTTGCAACGACAGGCGCTGACGCTGCAGGTCCGGTTGGAGCTACCGAGGCAGGTGCAGCAGGTGCGCTGGAGGCAGCTGCCGGACCCGTTGAAGCTGGAGCTGCTGGAGCCGGAGATGCGACCTCTGTGTCCGGTGCGTTCGGGACATCGAGCCCGTAAGCGGTTGATCCCGTTGCCGAGACCACTGCAGCCACTGCGGCGGCGGTGAGGGGAAGCATTTCCAGTTTTGCCAGGGCTTTGGACCACGATTTTCTGCTCATCATAAAACCACTCGCTCCTAAAACTCTTTTGGCGGACCCGCATTTGGGTACCAGCCTTTGAGTCTGTGTAGAGCAAGACATGGGCCAGTGCGTCAAAATTGACGAAAAGTCTTATTTTGCGAGTATCATCAGCTACTTATGTCTCTGATAAATGAGAACGAGTTGACCCCCAATTTGCGCGTGTGTCTGTTATGATTTACGCGTGTTGATTTGTTGGACAGGCTGAATTGCTTTGCGGGACAGCTGAAAAACGTCCAAAAGGCCCCATCCTTATATTAGTAACGCACCGCTTCGCCGCTGCGAAGAAACGGTGCGGCGAGTCCGGAAGCTGGATCAAAGCCCATTATTCGACCGCGAATTTCCATTCTCCTTAAATATATCAAATCTGACCAGAATCCCTTTTGCACCCGGCACGTATAAGTCCAGAGAAGGCTGCCTAGATTCACTCTTGCACCCAGGGGGGCTGCTTGCTAGTGTGTGGCCCTCTGCAAAAAAGGGGAATTCAACATGGTTTTTGAAAAAATCCGCACGGTAGCAACTGGTACGACTCAAGGTTTTGGCGAGTTCGAGCAGATTGTGTTCTGCCACGACGCAAGCGTGGGTCTTAAGGCAATTATCGGCATGCACTCCACAGTGCTCGGCCCAGCCGTTGGCGGCTGCCGTATGTGGAACTATGCTAACGAAGCGGAAGCTCTCAATGACGTGCTTCGCCTCTCCCGCGGTATGACTTACAAGAACTCCATCTCCGGTTTGAACTGGGGTGGCGGTAAGGCAGTCATCATCGGCGATGCAAAGACTCAAAAGACTCCAGAAATGCTGAAGCGCTTCGGCGAATTCGTTGAGCGTCTCGGCGGTCACTACATCACCGCAAAAGACGTTGGCATCGGAAGCGATGACCTTCGCATGATCAAGACCAACACGCGCCACATTCTTGGAATCGACGGCGAGCCAGGCTCAAGCGGCGACCCATCCCCAGCAACGGCTTGGGGCGTTTATCACGGCATGAAGGCTGCTGCTAAGCATGCTTTCGGAAGCGATAACCTCAAGGGTCTCAAGATCGCTGTTCAAGGCTTGGGAAGCGTCGCCTACTACATGATCGAAAATCTGATTGCTGATGGCGCTGAAGTCATCGGCTGCGATATCGATCAAGCAACGATTGATCGCGCAGTGAAGAAGTACGGCATCGAAGTCGTGAAGCCAGAATCTATTTACGACGTTCCATGCGACATCTTCTCCCCGAACGCTCTCGGCGCAACCATCAACTCCGAAACCTTGCCACGCATCAACGCTAAGGTCATCGCAGGCGCTGCAAACAATCAGTTGGCAACCCCAGCTGACGGCATGGCAGTTCTTCGCCGCGGAATGGTTTACGCTCCTGACTACGCCATCAATGCTGGCGGCGTCATGAACATCTATCACGAGAAGATGGTTGAAGGCGGCTACAACAAGAACCGCGCATTCGATCACGTCGCAACGATCGGAAAGACCATCACCGAAATCTTGAACCGCGCCAAGGAAGAGAACATGCCATCTTACCTCATTGCAGATAAGATCGCTGAAGAGCGCGTTGTTAAGAAGATGACCAGGGCAGGCGAAGCCGGCCCGAGATTGAAGTGAAGGGCTAATGAGCTCGACCTTTCGGCCTGCGGATCCGCTGGGAATTCAACGCGTCGTTGCTCCTCAGGGAGTGCTGCCTCAACAGGCAGAAACCGTGGACCCATCGCTCCCCATCGCTGAGGACGAGATCCTCATCGAGGTCGAAAGCCTAAATATCGACTCCGCAAGCTTCCACCAGATTTCGGAAGCTTGCGGAGGTGATTTAACCAAGATCGAAAAACATATCCTCGATCTGGTTGCTCGCCGCGGAAAGCAGCACAACCCCGTCACCGGTTCCGGCGGAATGCTCATCGGGCGCGTCGTTCAGGTGGGCCCAAATTTCCCTGTCAGCCAAAAACCAGTCAAAGTGGGCGATCGCATCGCAACACTGGTTTCTCTGTCGCTGACTCCGCTTCTGATTCGTAAAATTAAAAAGATCCACGCCGAGATTGACCGCGTCGACATCGAAGGCCACGCGATCCTTTTCGCATCTGGCATCTTTGCTCAGCTTCCAACCGATATGCCTGAGACCGTAGCTCTTGCCGTCCTGGACGTCGCAGGCGCACCTGCTCAAACCCGCAAGCTGGTTCAAGAAGGCAACGTGGTTGTGGTCATCGGTGGCGGCGGCAAGTCCGGAATTCTTTGCTTGTATGAAGCGAAGAAAAAGCCTGGCGT
>JBJMMA010000197.1:0-16020 GCA_045805065.1 Bdellovibrionia bacterium
ACGGAGAGCACGCAGGCTGCGACTTTTTGACGTGTATCGAGGAGCGAAGTCTCGAGAATGACTTTCACAGGGTAGGGGTGTGCTGCTTCAACGACTTCATGGATGTCGTTGAGAACGTAAGCGTAGTTCTCTTCTTTGAGTGCGCCGACAGGAACGACCATGTCGATTTCGCGTGCGCCCAGGCGAATGGCTTCACGCGTTTCAAAAACTTTGGTGGAAGTCGTGCAGGCTCCCAGTGGGAATCCGATCACTGCGATGGGAAGAGTTGTGCTTCGCCCAGAACTGTCCTGAAGAAGGGTTGCTGCCTCGGCAATATGTGCCGAGTTGATGCACACCGTCGCAAATCCATGTTCGCGAGCTTCTTTGCAAATTCTCTGGATATCGCTTCGAGTGGACTCGGGTTTCAGCAGGGTGTGATCGATAAAGCGGGCGAGATCCTGAATAGCTGCCGGGGGTTGAGCGGCTTGAGGTTGTAGTGAGCCCTCGGCTGCTGATTTAGCCAGTTGGTTGATTCGTGAAAGGATTTCAGGTTTTAGCTCAATTCCCATAGTTGCTGAGGACCTCGGAGTCCTACTTTCTACTTGAAGTGTCAAGTCGGATTCTGTATTTCTTATAAAGAGATATAAAGCGAGCGTGCCAAAAAGGTACCCAATAAGTATTCCAAATAAGTACTAAAGATAACGCTCGTGCCAATCAGTAAAAAAGATAAGTAAGTTTTACGAGTTTTTCTGACTCCTCGAAAGTGGAGAAGATGCAAAGAACTGAGATCGGGTTCAAATCAAAACACCTTAGACTCCCTCTTTGCCCTCTTAACAAAGGAAACTCGACCGAATCGAAAGCCAGACAAGTCTGCGAATCAAACCTACTGTTTACCCAACAAGTAACGTTTCTTTCAAAGATATGCGTGATCACACTGCTGTTGTTCTCGCTTTCGGCGCCGCGCGAGGCGCGCGCTAGTTCGGGGAAAAAATTTTTGGAAACCATCGGAATCAGTACGGCGATGGGAACAGTTTTAGGAGCTTCAACGTTGCCTTTCTACGATCAGCCAGGCAAACACCTCATGAATGTGGTCTACGGCGCCTCAGCAGGCGCAGTGGTAGGCGTGGGTGTCGGTCTTTATCAGTGGCTATCTGGCAGATCAAATCGCGATCAAGAGATCTTTGGTGGGGATTCACCCAGGGAGCGGTATATCTACGCTCCACCCATCTCAGCTCATGCTTCTACTTCTTCGTTCTCTCTAGCCGCGCGTGACGCTCGAGGCCGGACACCCGTCCTGGTCTGGGCACCGCTGGTTTCCCTAACCTGGTAGCGGCCTTTTAGGCGCTACCGAGGGGCTCAGAAGGGGCCCAGGGAGAGAGAAAGTCATGTCTACAGAGTTGATTATTAACGCATCGTTACCTGAAACGCGTATTGCGATGATGGAAAACGGCGAGATCCAGGAGCTTTTGATTGAACGCGCTTCTGGAAAAGGGATTGTCGGCAATATCTATAAAGGCCGAGTGACCCGAGTCCTTCCCGGAATGCAGGCTGCGTTCGTGGATATCGGACTGGAAAAGGCAGCCTTTCTCTACGTCGATGACGTCTATGTTCACTCAGAAATCTGGGAAGAAGAAGAAGGCAACACCGTAGAAGTTGCTCCAGCATCTTCTGAAGAAAACGGTGCTGAAGCTTCCGCTCCAACGACCGAGGCTTCCGCTGAAAACGGTAGAGTTCTTGCTCCGGTTGAAGCATCCGGTGATACCGCTTCTGACGTGGGCTTTGACCCGGGAGCTGCCGATGTGACGGGCGCTGATCTCAGCGCAGGTCATGGCACCGATCTCGAAATCGATATCGACGAAGAAGACGAGTTTGAAGACGGCGACTTCGACGGTCCTGAAGATCCAGAAGACTTAGGTGACGACGAAGACGAAGAGGACGAAGACGACGACGATCAAGGCCCGGTCGGAATGGGACCTGGCGGTGATGATGATCAGGGCGGAAGCTCTGAGCAACCTGAAGGAACGATTGCTCCTCCAAAGAGCGAGTCTTCTCAGAATGAAGGTTCTCAAAACGCAGCTTCTGGTCAAGAAGCTGGCGCTGGCGGTGCCTCGGGCGCCCAAGGCGAAAATGAAGAAGGTCGTGAAGGTGGCCGCAGACGCCATCGTCGCGGACGCCGCGGAGGCCGTTTCCGCAGACGCGATCGTGAAGGCGGCGAAGGCCGCGAGCAAAACGCTGCTGGCGCAGGCGCTGGGGAAGGCGAAGAGCTCACCGACAATTACCAAGATCAAGTTTCTGACCAGGATGTGATGCAATCGGATCGCTCCGCTCTCAGTGAGAATCCGACGGAACCCTCTGCTGCTGTTGACGCCGGTGAAGTGACCAATCGTCCTGAAGCTTCCCAAGAGCGTGGCGATGCTCGCGCAAACCGCACTGCGGGCCAATCAGGCACGAGCCGCCCAGAGTTTCGCGAACCTCGTAACAAGGATCGCAGAATCAAGTCCAAGCAGGCCGCACGTCCGGTCCGCACCCAGGTCAATATTCAAGACTTGTTGAAAGAAGGCCAGGAAGTCATCGTCCAGGTCGCAAAAGATCCGATCGCAACGAAGGGCGCACGCCTCACTTGCCATATCAGCTTGCCAGGCCGTCACTTGGTCTGCATGCCAACGATTGATCACGTGGGTGTTTCCCGCCGCATCGAGCGCGATGACGAGCGTAGAAAGCTTCGTGAGCATGTCGAGCGCTATCGTCCAAAGAACCTGGGCTTCATCGTCCGTACCGCAAGCGGTAAGGGCCAGAGCGAAAAGCGCATCAAGCAAGATATCGAGTACCTGACCCGTCTTTGGACTGAGATCCGTGAGAAGGCAGCCTCTGTTACCGCGCCAGCTCTCGTTTACGAAGATCTTAACTCCGTTCTCAGAGCAATCCGTGACTGGGTGACCGAGGACATCGATAAAATCATTGTCGATTCCCGTTATCACTATAACGAGATTCAGAAGTTCGTTTCGCACTTCATGCCAGCCTTGAAGCAAAAGGTTGAGCTCTATCACGGCGACATTCCAATCTTTGATGCTTACGGCATCTCCACTGAGCTTTCCCGCGCGCTTGAACGCAAGGTTTGGCTCAAGTCCGGTGGCTATATCGTGATCGACCAGGCGGAAGCTCTGGTTGCAATCGACGTCAATACCGGTCGCTACGTGGGTAAAAAGAACCTTGAAGATACGATTCTCAAGACCAATCTTGAGGCCGTTCAAGAGATTGCCTACCAGCTGCGCTTGCGCAACTGCGGCGGCATCATCATTCTCGACCTGATCGATATGGAGAAGGAAGAGAACAAGCAGCGCGTGTATCGTGCGCTTGAAGAGGCCTTGAAGAAAGACCGCGCTCGACCTTCGATCTTGAAGATCTCGGAACTTGGCCTGGTTGAAATGACCCGTAAGCGTACGCGCGATACGATGGTTCGCGCACTTTGCGAATCCTGCTCGCATTGCGAAGGCAAGGGCTTCATCAAGAGCAAGCAAACGGTGGCTTACGAAGCGCTTCGTGAAATCGAGCGCGAGGGCATCGAAAAAGACGTGGGCAAGATCCTGGTTCAGGCTCATGCCGATGTGATCGATATCCTGGCCATTGATGAGCGTGAGACGATGGATCAGCTCGAGCGCCGTTATCGCAAGCAGATCTATCTGCAAGCCGTGATGGATTATCATCCGGAACAATTTGAAATCAGCGGTGACAAGGTGGAAGGCGGACGCGTTCGCACCAGCGGACGTAGCCAGCAGATTCAGCAAAACAACCGCTCTCCAAACCAACGTGAATCGGGCGGACAGCGCGAACAGCGCAGCGAACGCGGTCGTGGAGATCGCGACAGAAATGATCGCGAAAAAGGTGACCGTGAGCGGGGTGGAGATCAGCCAGAACGCTCTGCTCAGGGCGGCGGAGATCGTGAACGGGGCGGTGGACGTGGCGGACGCGATCGCGATCGTGGCCGCGGGCGTGATCGCAATCGTGGACGGGATCGTGACCAGCCAAACCGCGGGCCACAGCCGATCACCCAGATTGCAGCTCAGAACCCAGTCCAGAATCCAGCCAATACTTCGGAAGGAGTCCCTTCTGAAGTGATGGATGATCCGGATTCACAAGCACGCTATTTGAATGCGGCACCCCAAGCAGGTGCTCCCCAGGGCTTTCCACAAGACTCTTATGATGAAGAAGATCGTCTGGCGTTTCTTCGCGCACAAGCTGCGCAAGATGCTGCGCTAGCCAAACTTCGCGGAACTGAAGGCGGCGCCCAACCAGCGCAAGGCCGCGGGACCGGCGGACCAGGCGGCGGTAAGGGCGGAGACCGTGATCGTGACGGTGGACGTGGCGGACGCAATGGTCGCCGCGGTCGTCGTGGACGTCGCGGAGGCCAAGGTCGCGCGAACTTCCAAGGTCCGGGCAATGGCCCGCGCGCCTCTGGACGCGATTCTCAAGAAGGATCCCCAGTGGGTCCAACGGAGAGTGGCGGCGGATCTGACAGCCATTCAGGTGGTGGAGATGACAGCGGGGGTTCCTCCGGTCACTCGACGCCTCCAGTTGTCTGATTATGAGCGATAACGGTTCAAGCTACGTTCTTAAGCTCAGGATTCCTAAGAAGGTGAAGGTCAGCGAAAGCGCGACGCCTGCGGCGCCTATAGAGGCGCCCAGTGTAGTGATGGATCGTGAGCTCTTCACTCAGTGGCTCTGGGATGAGTTTCTCCCTGAAGGCCTTCAAGGCATTCATGAAGGGACTCTCCTCAGCCAAGAGGCTGCCGACAAGGGCCTGGAAACCGAGAGTTGGACGCTGGATGCGGCCGAAGCCCCTCGCGAGCGCGACTGGGTGGCCGATCAGGTGGAGAACGACGCTGAGCTTTACTTTGAAACGAAGGAAGGCGCCGAGAAGGCTGCCGGGCGTTTGCGTTCGATGACCGATGCCGGAGTGGGCGAGATCGTCGAGCAAAAGAACGAAGACTGGGACGCCCAGTGGAAGGCCTCATTCTTAGGCTCTGAAAATGGAGTGCCGGTTCCTCCGTTCTGGCGGATTTTGCCTCCTTGGGTTGAGCCTGCCAAAGTGTTGGGTGCGGGTGAGCGTGCGCTCAAAATCAATCCAGGCGCAGGCTTTGGTACCGGAACCCATGAAACGACTCAGCTTTGCTTGCAGGCGATTGGTGAGGCTTCTCAGCTTAAATCACTCGCAGGCGCCCAGGTCCTGGACTTTGGAAGCGGCTCAGGGATTTTGGCCATTGGTGCAGGACTTCTTGGCGCTCAAGTCGATGCGGTGGAGATTGATCCCCTGGCCATTGATAATGCGCTTGAGAACGCAAAGCTCAATGGCGTGGAAGATCGCCTCAATTATTCGCGCGCGATGGCAACAGACGTGAGGCCTTATCGCCTGGTGATTGCCAATATCTTGCGGCCCGTGCTTTTGGAGTTCTCTGAGAAGCTTGTGGCTCGCATCGATACATCTCCGGGATCGGGACTGATCTTGTCAGGCCTGATTGAGTCCGATGTGAAAGAAGTTCGAGAGCGTTTTAGTGCACTTTTAGGGGGACTTGAGCCTCAAGTCCGGGAGCTAAACGAATGGCGAGCGCTGATCTGGAAACGTTAGGACAGGGCGGGGATATGTATTTTGCCCCGGTGAAGTACCGCAACATGAGGGTGCAGGTGCTCCTCATGTTGGTCACGATCGGGATGTATGGAATCTACTGGTTCTATTCGACCGCAACCGACATGGCCAATAAGATGAGGCGCGAAGAGCCTACGGTTCTCTGGACCATTCTTCTCTTTGTTCCGCTGATCTCGTTTTACGCCTATTACAAATACAGCGAGCTTTTTGAGAAGATCTCGCCTGATATGAACAAATGGATTTTGCTCCTGCTTTGGACGTTTTTTCCTCCAGCAGTCTGGGCATTGGTTCAGATCAAGCTCAATAAGATTGCGCTTTCAAGCAACTCGCTCGCTTAATCCGGCTCAGCGTAAGCTTCGAATTAGATCGCTTTCAACTTAGCGGTCAAAAGGTCGCCAAAGAAAGTGCTGGACCAAAGATCGGTTGCTGATGGATCCCGAAGAAAAGGCGTGACGTCTCTTTTGGCGGCTTCGAAGTTTACTTGGGAAATTTTCTCGCGCAAAAGCTCAAGTAATCGCTTCAAATCCAAAGGATGATCTTCGTTCCAGCCTCCGGATTGACGAAGTCGCAGTTCGAGATGACTCAGGTGAACTGGAGTTCCGTGAGAAAGATACCAGACTAAGTCATAGTAGTCGCGGCCCTTCACTCTGTTTTTCCAGCTGCGTTGCAAGATAGCGTGGAGCTTTCCCGCAAATAGGTCGGGTTGCTTATAGGTTTTGACTGAGAAGGGGATGGGCTGCAAAAGCGTCTTTGCTTCAGTCTCAAATCCGCCGGGTGGTTGCGTATCCACTTCGAGCTTGATGCTCATAACAGCATTCTTATGGGTTCCCTGCGCGTTTTGAGGAACATTGATTTTCAGAAAATGCTCGAGTGTATTTGCCTTAATAAAAGCGGATTCGATTGCCGTCTCCACGGATTTCTTTTTTTCCTCTACAGAGACGTCAAAACCCATGGCGATCAGTTCGGTTTCGATGGCCTTGAGATAAGGCGCCAGGCTGAAGTCTTCCTGTGGACCCAGGAGTGAGAAATCAAGATCCTCCGAAAAACGATCAAGCCCATAAAGAATCCTAAGTGCCGTACCGCCGTAGAAAGCAGCATGTTCAAAAAACTTGGCTCTCCAGAGTCCCAAGAGCGCAATTTCCTGCAATATCTCTTTTAAGGCGTTTTCGTAATCCTTCGTCGTCGTGCCTGAATAGCGACTCAGCATGGAGACAATTGCTGGATTCAATGAGGTTCTCATAAAGTCTTTAAAATCCATTCGATCGATGTGTTGCGATAGACGCTGTTGATTTGCGCAAGCTTTTCGGCACTCAGATTTCGCCAGTTTTGTTCATCAATTCGTAAGTCGGACTCCAGGAATTCTATGGCTTGATCTGCGCTGCTGATGTGTCGGATTTTGTTTAAAGCAATGTAATCGCACAGAGCTTTTTCAGGAGATGCCATGAGGACAGGGTGTGTTTGATCGATCATCACCTGTTGAATCTCACTGGAGTACTTCTCAACGCCCAGATACCGGTAAGTGAAGTTTCCAATAGGTGTCTTAAACCGCTTATCCCGTTGGATGGTTACGCTAGTTAGGGTTTCTACTCGTTCCGGAATCAGTCCATGAAACGAGAGAGCATACTCGAGTGAAATATAGGAGGGACCGTAAATCAAATTAGCCAGAAGCTCCTTACAGACGGGGGCCTGGTTATAGTCTGGTCCAAAGACATACAGGCCTTTTTTGACCCGAATAATGACTTCTGCCTTAAGGAGTTCGTTAATCTTCTGCCTAACGCCTGAATAAGCTGACAAAGCGCTTGTCAGAAGGGCGTAATCAAACTCCTCGGCAGGGATCATTTTTCGAAGCTGAAAAGGGGTAATCTGAGACATGGTTTATCCAGTAAGTTAGAACTATTTTAACATACTGGATAAAAAACGAGTAAAAATTATCCAGTATGTTAGGAATATCTTAACTTACTGGATAAAATGGGTTTTATACGATCTCGCCGACTACCGGCGATTCGTAGCTCGTGAGAACCTCTTTGTAGCGCTCCTTGAAATTGGGCTCGACGGATTTCTTCACTTCAGGAAGTTCCATGAGGCTCTTGGCCCAGTGGTGCGTCTTTGGAAGGCTCTTCCAATGAGCATCATCTCTCAGTGAGCGCATCATAAACATGCGCATAAAGACCGGGGCAAAGGCCGCATCAACGAGTGAGAACCGGGTTCCGGTAAAATAGTCCCCACCAGGAAGCGTTTCTTCCACGCGTGCAAGCGTATCCCAAAGATCGTTCCTGGCTTCGGTGACTTCGGCTGCGTCTTGAGAAGTCATCGCGGTAAAGAGCCACATCAGGCACTCTCCACTGACCGCAATCCAGGCTCTGAGACGCGCTTTTTCAAGAGGATCATCGAGCATGATCATTATAGGAGTGACTTCGTCCAGGTACTCATTGATCACGGCCGATTCAAAGAGAACGACGGGCTCGCTTTTCGGCGTGTCGTGAACGATAAGGACTGGCACTTTTCCCAAAGGCGAAATCTTGTTGAACCACTCGGGCGGATTGCCGAGATCAATAAAAGTGAGTTTGAAATCCACCTTCTTATGCAACAGCGTAATTACCGAGCGTTGAACATAAGGGCAGATATCAAAACTGATGAGTTCGAATGTCGGGGCTTTTGCCATCGCGGGCTCCTATCTCATGAAAATAAAGGCCTGCCAGCGGCCCTTTTGACAAAGATGACGAATCGGCTTCCAACCGGGCATCGTCATAAACTGGTTCAGGTAATATCCCTTCCAATCCATCCAAACTGAGTGCACTTCCGGATGCTCTTTCCAGGGAGCATCGATATTGCGCTCCTGCCAGTTGAGAGTTTCCGTCACCACCATCGCATCGACTTCAATGCCATGTTGAAGCGCAAGTCGAGTGCGTTCGTAAAAGTCGTTCGTACGACTCAGATCCCAATTGGGGTGGCGGCGCGAAAGCTCAATCGTGACATCAGGAAAAGTGGGCGCCCAGACTTTGAAGGGCGCGGCCATTGAAGTGCCAGAAGAAGTCCTTGGCGCTTTTTGGGCTGCGTACTGAGTGAGCGTGTTGTCGATGCAGCTTACAAACTCATTGTAAGTGTTCCAGTTCCAGGTCGGATTTTTGCCGAGATCTTCGGCCTGAGTTTGATTGGCTGAAATGTAGAGGGTGGTCGACGCTGCAATCAGTGCCGTGAGGCCGCCGAGAGGATAAAGTCTTCGGGCCGAGTTTTTGAAATCTTCTTTGGACCAGTTCTTCCAAAGCTTCAGAAGCGTGATTCCCGCAAAAGTCCAAACGGCGAGATGGATGTAATAAACGAACCAGACTTCGGGCTTATTGTGCCAAAGCCAGACCGTGCCCATGACCCAGCCTGCGGCAGGAACGAGTGAGATTTCAGCAGGGCCCGGCGCTGTTTGCGGGAGCTTTCGAAGTTTGTAAGCCCGAACGAGATAGCTAAGTACTGCTTTGATGAAGATCGCTGCAGCAATGAAGATCAGCGTCCAGATCGCAACAGAAGTGGCATAGAGAAGGATCGGCCAATCACTCGGCGCACCCAGGCCCTGATAAATCGAGCGAATCGCCGACGATATCGAGCTCAGCCATGGGTTACCCACCGCCAGGCGCTGCCACTGAAGCGTCATCTGTTGAAAGAAGAGATGCGGCTTGAGTACGACCGTAAAAATCCAGGGCGCGAGATAAATCGTAGTCTTGAGCCCCACATCGATCAGGCGGCGTGGGCGATAAATCAGAACGGGGAGTACCGCCCAAAGAAGATGGATCGCATTGAAATGGGCGTAAGCGCCAATCGCAAGAAGCGCAGCAACGGGATCCCAGAACGAATGCTCATAATCTTTTTTAGTAAACCAACCCAGACTCAGGCCCGTGACGAGGACGATTCCCGCAAGACCTATCAGCGATTCAGGCCTCACAAGCACTGAGCCCCATCTCAGTTCCGGATCCATTGCGAGGGCAAGGGCGACAAGTGCTGCAAGAAGCGCTGGAAGGCGAGACTTATAAAGTGCAACGCCCAGAAAACTTGCGCTCAAGGCCCAAAAGCTCAGGGGCCAGAACTTCAGAGCATGGCTGCCATCAATTCCAATGAAGCGCCCCAGCCCTAAAATGATGGGGTAGAGCGGCATCGTGTTGAAGTTCCAGATGCGGTAGGTGGGCTCAAAGGGAGCCTGCGGCAACATGACCCATTGCGGTGGCCACTTGAAGAGATCCTTGGCCACAAAGTAAAAAGCCGAGTCATCGGGCCAAGGCACCGGGACAAACGAGAGCGCGCTGTTCCAGACCCAAAGGGCTGCAGCAGGGCCAATCAGCGCAATCAACCCCAGCGTCAGGAGCTTTTGGCGTGGAGCTTCGGCGTGCAGATCGTGCGAATTTGGGCTCGCTGGCGTCGCGTGAGGGGCTTGGGTCACATCTTCTTTTAGAGCATCTTCTTGGTTTGGCAAACGGCGTTTTCTCTTCAAGGAGTTTGCCAGATGCGCTTGGTTAGAGAGAGGATCGCTCTTTAAAAAAGCGAGAGTTCTTAAAGCCTGAGCTGCGGTTTAGAAACACCTGTCGAAAGGTGGTTACATGTGCAAGGAGGCTTGGAGCGGATGAAATTAGGAAGTTTCTGATTTGCGCTTTTTTGGAAATTCCGCGCCGTTGCAATTGAGTCAGGGTGTCAGATTGGCTCTTAACTAAAGTCCCTTCTTTTGCAACCCAAGCAGATTGATAATCGGTCTGCTGCGGTGTTTCATTAAAAAGTGGAAGTTTTTTGGTTCGCTCAGCATGGACAAAGAGACTGACAGGCCAACTGTTAGTGAGCGTTACTCTCTCTTGAAGTTCTGAGGGATCAGCAACTTTATAATGACAGTGAGCAGGAGACAGCTCGATCGCAACCATTTCTTTCACTTGATAGCCATTTGTTGCGCTCAATACGTTGTAAAAGAGTTCCGGGCTAAACTGATAGAAACCATGCCCCAGCTGGTTATTAGCAGGAGTGAATATTAGGAGTGAGCCGCCCACTCTTACCATTTCCATGGCGTTCCTGATGGCGGTGGGAAAATTAAAGACATGCTCCAACGTGCCGCCGTCAATCACGACATCGAAACGCTCATGCAGGCTAGAATCAATAGACCGGTTCAGGTCATGCTGAATAGTAGCCCCTTCGTAGTCAGAAAAGTCCATCGAAGTGACTTTTTCTGCGCCTAACAGCTCCAGGAAGGGCTCCGCAGGGCCTCGGTCATAGGTTGTCGAAAGAAATCGCGAGATCTTATTTTCAGACAGACCAACGAGATAAGGAACGATCTCACTTGGGTTAAAAAACAGCTGTTGTCGTCCGAGCGTTAGAGTGCTTTTAAAGGAAACGCCTTTTCTGGATAGCTCGGTCAAAAGTCGTGCATCGTCTAAACTGAAGCCCATGGCGGCAGCATAACGTGGAGTTGGACCCGCCTCAAGTCAGGTTTTAAGGTGAGCAGGCCTCGATGAGCCTTCAGGAGAAGGGGAGTAACGCTCCGGAAGATTCGTGAAAGCCTCATCCTTTGACACAAAGCAATTGAAGCGCACGAGATGCATGAGCGCCGCAACCCCGTCCTTCCAATTGATCTTCTTGCCCTGAAGCTGCGTGCGAGGAAAATAAGAGATCGGGAGCTCAAAAATGCGGGCGCGGACTTTACCCAGATAAGCGGTGAGCTCGACTTCGATTCCAAAGCGCTTAGAGGTCAGGTTCATCGACTTGAGCAGATCGGCGCGGAAGATTTTATAGCAGGTCTCCATATCGGTCAGATAAATGCCCGAAAGAAGATTGCTCACAACCGTCAGAAAGCGATTCACAAAATAGTGGTAGGTGCGGTGAACCTGCCAGGCATTTTTCTTAAAGCGGCTGCCGTAAACAACGTCGGCCTTGCCATTGACGATCGGCTCAACGAGCGACGGAACGTCGGTTGGGTCGTATTCAAAATCGGCGTCCTGGATCATGATGATCTCACCCGTGGCTTCTTTAAAACCACGGATCACAGCCGCGCCTTTGCCCTGATTTGGGACCTGGGTAAAGATTTTGAAGCCGTACTGCTGCTGGAGCTTTTTCAGGATTTCCAGACTTCGGTCTTTTGAAGAGTCATCGACGAAAATCCATTCGCGTTCCACGTTGGGCAGGCAGGGAGAGGCCATGAGGAGATGGACTACATCTTCTAGCTGGCGTTCTTCGTTATAGACTGGGACTACGACGGATAGTTTTGGCATTTAGATTTTCTCGTTGGAATCAAAATTAAGCTTTTTTGCCACCACATAGTGCGGTCGCTGCTTCACTTCTTCGAATATTTTCCCAATATACTCAGCAACAAACGCAATGCTGAAGAGTTGAATGGAACCTAGAAAAAGGCAAACTACGATGATTGTACTGATACCTTGCGGGATGTGAGGATTTAGTATTCGTCCTACGATTTGAATAATCATGGCTGCCACTGAAAGCATCGAAACTAAGAGGGCACCCATTGAGATCATCTCAAGTGGAATATAGGAAAAGGAAAAGATTCCCTTCTTTGCCCATCGGATATTTGACCACAGATTGTTCGTAGAGACACCGAACATTCTTTCTGGTCTCAGATATGGAACTCCAACCTGCTTGAATCCTACCCAGGCTCGGAGTCCACGCATAAAACGATCGCGTTCGGGTAGTTGATTAAGTACATTCAAGACCTTGCGATCAATGAGAGAGAAATCCCCGGCGTCGACTGGCACTCGAATGTAGGCCATTTTGTGAAAAATCCGGTAAAATCCTTTATAGCCAAACTCCCAGAGAGGTGACATTTCGCGCTTGGTGCGAACGCCGTATACGACGTCATAGCCTTCAATCCATTTCTTGTAAAAGTCTTCGATGACTTCCGGTGGATCCTGAAGGTCACCGTCGAGAAGGATACAGGCATCGCCGCTCGCAAGCATCATTCCGCTGCTAAAGGCATTTTGAGAGCCAAAGTTACGACTATGAGTAATGGCTTTGATCTTTTTGTTCTTGGCGCAAAGAATTTCAAGTACGGATTGAGTATTGTCCGGGCTTCCATCATTCACAAAAATGACTTCGTAGTCGCAGCCAATCTTTTGAAAAACGGCTTCGAGTCTTTGGGCCATGTAGGGAATGGCTTTTTCATCTTTGTAACAAGCTATGATAGCGGAAATTTTTCTCATATTGATTCTACTCAATGCGGCTTTCAATCAAGGATGCGGCGAATCTCCTGGAGTAGATTCTCGGGAGTTAGTCCGCATTGTTTTAAATGGAATGTCGAGCTACCGTATTTCTGTCCCTGCAGGTAGCGTGCAGTCATAAAAGTGAAATTTTCAATATTTGGAAGAGCGGTCCGCAAGGACTCAGCGATGCTGCCAGGCTGATAGTGTTCCTCAAGAATAATCACCCGGCTGGTGCGACGCACGCTTTCGACCAGTGCATGATCACTCTCGAGGTCAAAAGGAAAACGAGCAATGCCAAAGAGATCGACATCCTTTGCGGTCAAATCATGCTTTGCACTGAGCGCAATCTGAATAGCATGACCTACTCCGATCACGGTTACACGATTTCCACGTAAATATCGGCGAGTCAGAGTTTTTGAGTTCTCTTCAATTGGGACGTCGTTCGTAGGAAATCCAGAAATCGCCAGGCGAAGATACGAAGGTGACTGGAGTGTGCTCATTTGTTTCACTGCCGCTGCAACCTGATTGTTTGAGCAAGGAAAGAAGAGCTGCATATTTGGGAGAACTTTTAGAACCGCCAGATCCTCAACCGCATGATGGGTTGAGCCCATAACTCCGTAAGTGTAACCACCACCATTTCCAACGATTCTCACTGGAAGATTATGAAGGCAGACGTCGTTTCGAATTTGCTCAAGGCAACGATAAGTCGTAAATGGAGCTATCGAATAGACCCAAGGACGATGGCCCGCAAGCGCTATCCCTGCGGCAAGGCCCATCATGTTTTGCTCTGCCACTCCTGCATTCAAAAAACGGTTAGGAAAAGCAGAGCCAATTCCCTCTAGGGCATTGTAGCCTAGGTCCCCCGTGACAAAGATTGAACCTTCGTCTTCTTGCAGAACTTGATGAACGGCTTTGACAAAATCCACTCTCATTGCGCACCGCCATTCTCAAGATCCAGCAGTGCCTGTTCATACTGCTCTTTCTTCATAGGGAGGTAATGCCATTCCATTCGATCTTCCATGTAGCGCACGCCTTTGCCTTTGACCGTGCGAGCTAAGATGCAAACCGGACGTGATCCACGAGGAGCGCTAAGTGACTGATGAATGTCGTGAAATTCATGGCCATTGATTTCGCGTACATCAAAGCCAAAGGCTTCCCATTTGCCGCGAAAAGGCTCCATGTTCATCACGTCGGTAGTGCGACCAAAACCCTGCAGGCCATTTGCGTCTACGATAACGGTGAGATTATCGAGCTGATGATGAGCTGCGAACATGGCGGCTTCCCAAATTGAGCCCTCATTGCACTCTCCATCAGAAACGAGGCAAGTCACATTAAAACCTGCTGGAGAGCTTCTTAGCTTCTTTGCTGCGTACGCAAGACCAGTTGCGATTGAAAGACCGTGACCCAAGGATCCTGTAGCAGCCGGAATGGCATCCCAGGCGCCAGGGGCAGGATGAGCCGGAAGAAGGGTGCCGTCTTTGTAATAAGTATCCAATTCTTCTGAGGAAAGGATGCCGTAGTGATGAAGAGTTGCGTAGAGCGATGAAGCCCCGTGTCCTTTGCTCAGAATGAAACGATCTTCTTTTTTGAGCCACTTCTTGTAGAGATAGGTGAGTAGGTCGATGGCGGAAAGACCTGTTCCAATGTGACCGGCTTGATTCTCAAAGTGCATCCGAAGAAAGCGTTTGCGGATCGCAAGCGCATCAAGTTTTAGAGATTCGAAGTCGGTTGTGGTCATGTCCTTAATTCATAACGAAAAAAAACTCAGCGCACCAGAACCGTATTTTCAAGCGATCGCTTAACCCACTCTGGATTTGAGCGTAACCATTCGAAGGTTTGACGCAGGCCGTCTGATAAAGAGGTCTCGGCTTTCCAACCTAGTTCGCGGGCAGCTTTGGAAGGATTCGAATACCAGTCTGCGTGATCCCATGGTCGATTTTCCATCGTTCCCCAGTTGGGGGATTCTTGGACGCCAAAGTCGTGGATGAATGTTTGGACTAAATCCTCAAGTCGAGTACGGACTCCAGTACCGATATTAAAGATTTCACCCTTTTTAAGCTGACCGCGGTGTTCGAGCGCTTTCTCAAAGGCCCGGGAAACATCTTCCACATAAATAAAGTCACGAGAGGTTTTTGGATTTACTAACGGCGGGAGTTTTCCATGCAGAGATTGAAGCAAAGCCTTTGAGATCAGCCGTGAAGCGTCCTCGAGCGGACCATAGACGGAGTAAAGACGAAACGTCCACGCCGGAATGCCGTGCTTGATACCGTAAAAGCGGACCAGCTGAGTTGCGGCGACTTTTGAGACCGCATAATGGCTGTCCGGATACGTAGGGGATTCTTCGGATGGAGCTGTGCAATTAAGTCCATATTCCGACGAGCTTCCCGCCTGAATAAAAGCTTCAAATCCAGAAGTCTCACGAGCGGCTTCAATTAAATTTCGGGCCGCATCAAGGTTGACCTGATAGATCCGATCCGCATTTGTTTGGCTAGAATAAGCCCCATAGGCTGCGCAATTGAGAATGGCTGTCGGGCGAATGTCTTCGACAGCTTTCTTGACTTCCTGCATGGAAGTCAAATCGACTTTGATAGAACGAAATGAGTTCTTAGCTTGAGGAATGGATCGAATATACTCAAGTCTCCAAGATCCTCGGTTGGATCCTTCGACGCCGACAACCTCCGTTTTTCCAAGGAAATGCTGACAAAGGTGAGCGCCGACAAATCCTGATGCGCCAGTAATGAGGAGGGGGCCAGAAAGTTTCATCTAGATCCAAGTTTTCCAGCTCGTTGATTTAAAATTTCCTGCGTAGCCTGTTTCAGATAATTGCCATAAGGGCTATTTCCATAGAGGCCAGCTAGGTGTTTCATTTGAGCTTCGTCGATGTATTTTTTATAAAATGCAATTTCTTCAATGCAAGCGACTTTAAGTCCCTGGCGTTGTTCAATCGTTTGGACAAAATGAGATGCTATAATCAGTGAGTCGTAAGTGCCACTATCGAGCCAGGCCACACCACGGCCAAAACACTCGACTTCGAGTGTTTCTTGCTTAAGATACTTTTGATTGAGATCCGTGATCTCAAGTTCTCCTCGAGGAGAAGGCGTCAGGCTTCGGGCCACTTCTGAAACAGTTCCATCGTAAAAATAAAGACCCGTTACTGCATAGTTAGATTTTGGGGACTTAGGCTTTTCTTCAAGGCTCAGGACTTTGCCTTTATCGTCGAACTCTACG
>JBJMMA010000198.1:0-16063 GCA_045805065.1 Bdellovibrionia bacterium
CCGCCGCTCGTATAACCAGCGACAACGATGTTTCCAGAAGAGTCCGTTACTACTCCATTGGCGTGGGTGTAGTGAGATGATACGCCCAGTTGCCTGGTCCAGATCTTTGCGCCAGTAGAGTCATACTTAGTGACAAAGAAGTCTTCGTATCCAGTTAAAGTATTCCCATCGAGCCCGCCATCGGTATAACCCGTGACAAAGATGTTTCCAGAAGAGTCTGTGGCAACCGCATTGCCGTAAGTGTATTGGGACGCTACGCCCAGTTGCCGAGTCCATTGCTTGGTTCCACTGGCGTTATATTTAGTGACAAAAAAGTCGTTGTAGCCTGCAAGGGTGTTTCCATCGAGGCCCCCAGTGGTGTAACCTGCAACAAAGATATTGCCGGAAGAGTCAGTGGTGACTCCATTGCCGTAAGTGTACTGAGACGCTACGCCCAATAGACGAGTCCAAATCTTTGCGCCAGCCGAGTCGTACTTAGTGACAAAGAAGTCTTGCCTTCCCGCGACAGTATTTCCATCCAGATCACCGTTCGTATTGCCTGCGACATAAAAATTTCCAGATGAGTCAGAGGCTGCTGCCTTGCCATTGGTGAAAGCTGCCAGGGACCGAGTCCCTAATTGCTTAGTCCAGGCGGGAAGAGGGGCCTGTAAAGTGGCGCCAGCATTCATGCCTAAAAAGGCGAATGCTGAAAGCGGGGCAAATAAAAGCAAAATGAGAGCAGTCGAAAATAGCCTCACTTCTCTATTATCGGGCTTTTGTGGAAAATATTCCCTGAAAAATAGTAATATAAACCAAGTGATAACAATGGCTTAAGTGACGGTTTATATTTTCTTCACAATCATTATGTAATTCATATCCGGTATTGCGTCTGAGTCCTAATTGCCAATGTACTGGCAGGCAAAGGCGTCTTGGGTGCCGATCTGAGAATTGAAGTCGAGCCCGCCAGTTGTAGTTCCTGCTATGTAAATGCGACCCGATGGATGTACGGCAATACTATTGCCAGAGGTGATACTTGAAACAGATCCCATCTGCCTGGTCCACTGCCGAAGTCCCGCAGAAGTGTATTTGGTGACAAAGACGTCTTTTGTTCCCGTGGATGTGTTTCCATCCAGCCCGCCTGAAGTAGAGCCTGTGACAAAGATATTGCCTGAGGAGTCGATGGCAACGGCATTGGCCCAAGTGCTGTGAGAAGCTACGCCCAACTGCTTGGTCCAAAGCTTTGTGCCAGAAGAATTGTACTTAGTGACAAAGAAGTCATTTGATCCTGAGAGCGTATTTCCGTCCAATCCACCGCTGGTGCCGCCGGAAACAAAAACGTTACCAGATGAGTCGGTGGTCAGTCCATACGCTTCAGTCCATGTAGAAGCTACGCCTAACTGCTTTGTCCAAAGCTTTGTGCCACTAGAATTGTACTTAGTGACGAAGAAATCTTCCGTGCCTATAAGCGTATTTCCGTCCAATCCACCATCGGTGTTGCCCGCAACATAGACGTTACCTGATGAGTCAGTTGCAACGGCATTGGCCCAAACGCCATGAGAAGCTACGCCTAACTGCTTGGTCCAAAGTTTTGTGCCAGAAGGATCGTATTTTGTGACAAAGAAGTCTTCCCATCCCGTGATCGTGTTTCCGTCCAATCCAGCAGCAGTGCTGCCCGCAACAAACACATTGCCTGATGAGTCGGTCGCCACTGCATACGCCTCAGTCCACCCAGAAGCTGCGCCCAGTTCCCTGGTCCAAAGTTTTGTGCCAGAGGGATCGTATTTTGTGACAAAGAAGTCTTCATCTCCCGCGAAAGTATTTCCATCCAGTCCGTCCTGAGTAAGGCCTGCGACAAAGACATTGCCTGAAGGATCAGTGGCTACCGCGTATGCCACGGTCCATGCATCTGTGCCTAACTGCCGTGTCCAAAGTTTTGTGCCACTAGAACTATACTTAGTGACAAAGAAATCTTTTCCACCGGATTGAGAATTTCCATCCAAGCCGCCATCAGTAGTGCCTGCAACATATAGGTTTCCAAGACCGTCAATGGCGGCGACTCCAGTACTGATATCAACACGCCCTAAAGTGCCGAGCTGTTTTGTCCAAGTCTTTGTGCCCGTGGAATCATACTTAGTGACATAGGAGTCTTGGCTTCCTGTCAGCGTATTTCCGTCGAGCCCTCCGTATGTAGAACCTGCAACAAAGATATTGCCAGATGAGTCAGTGGCAACTCCAGAGCCGGAAGTAGAGGTCGAGGCTACGCCCAATTGCTTACTCCACTGTTTTGCCCCTGTAGAATCATACTTAGTAACAAAGAAGTCTTGAGTTCCTGTCAGGGAGTTTCCATCCAAACCGCCATTGGTATGCCCTGCAACAAAGATGTTTCCTGATGAGTCGGTTTTAACTCCATATGCATTAGTATATTGAGAGGCCGCGCCCAATTGCTTGGTCCAAATCTTTGCGCCCGTGGAATCATACTTGGTGACAAAAAAGTCAGAGGTTCCTGTCAGGGAGTTTCCATCTAGTCCACCATAGGTATAGCCTGCAACAAAGATGTTTCCTGAGGAGTCGGTTGTGACGGCCATTCCACTGGTGGATTTTGAGGCCGCGCCCAATTGCTTGGTCCAAATCTTTGCTCCAGTCGAATCATACTTGGTAACAAAGAAGTCTGTGGTTCCTGTCAGCGTGTTTCCATCGAGTCCGCCTGAGGTTTGGCCTGCCACAAAAATGTTTCCTGATAAGTCGGTAGTGACTGCAAGTCCGAAAGTGAAGTTGGTGGCTTTGCCCAATTGTTTGGTCCATTGTTTTACACCTGCAGAATCATACTTAGTGACAAAGAAGTCTATAGAGCCTGTGAGTGTATTTCCGTCTAGTCCGCCATCCGTATTGCCTGCGACAAAGACGTTCCCCGATGAGTCAGTTGCAACGCCGCGGGCTGCAGTGGTTTTGGTAGCTATCCCCAATTGCTTGGTCCAGAGCTTTGCCCCCGTCGAATCGTACTTGGTGACAAAGAAGTCCTGATATCCGGTGAGTGTATTTCCATCAAGACCACCGGTGGTGTCACCTGCAACAAAGATGTTTCCGACTGAGTCGGTGGCGACGGCATTGCCATTGACATTCTTAGAGGCTACTCCTAACTGCCGAGTCCAAAGTACCGTGCCGGATGGGTTGTACTTCGTAACAAAAAAGTCCCTGGTTCCTGTCAGCGTATTTCCGCCCAGATCGCCTTTTGTGTAACCCGCAATGATAATGTTTCCGGATGGATCGCTGGCTACTGCGTTGGTGCTGGTAGGTTCTAGAACCGTGTGAGCTCCGATTTGCCTGGTCCAGGCGGGGAGAGGTCCCTGCAAAGTCGCTCCGGCATTCATGCCTAAAAAGGCAGATGCTTGAAGAGGAGCGAAAAGCAAAAGTCCAATCAAAGTGGTTACAAATTGCCGCACTCTTCTATTTTCGGCTTTTTTCCAATAAAACTCTCGGAAATGAAGAAAGATAAAAATGCCTGAAATCAAGCACTTATGGCGAACTTTACAAGGTATTAACAGTTATTTCTGGAGTCATAAAAGTAAACTAAAACAATGTATGAATTAAATGCCAATGTATTGGCAGACAAAGGCATCATAGGAACCGGCTTTTATATGATTTAAGTCATTTTTTGACGAGCGCGCTGAATCTGCTCACGAACCGCATCAGGTCCTGTTCCACCGCGCGTCTTGCGCGCAGAAAGAACCGCCAGAGGCTTGAGAGCTGCAACAACAGATTCGTCGATACGAGCATCAAAAGTCTTGAGCTCATCAAGAGAAAGATCTTCAAGACCGATTCCGCGGCCCAAGCAGTGACGAACCGCTTTGCCAGAAATCTCATGCGCATCACGGAAAGTGACCCCTTTGCGAACAAGCGCATCGGCCAAGTCCGTTGCGTTGGATTGATCGCCATGAACGGAGTTCATCATTTTTTCTGCTTTGACTTGGATTGTCTCAAGCATGAGACGAGTCATGCGAACACAAGAGTGAACCGTGTCGAGACCCTCAAAGAGGAAGGTCTTATCTTCTTGAAGGTCGCGATTGTAAGAAAGGGGAAGTGCCTTGAGCATCGTGAGTGCGCCCATGAGAGCGCCATGCACGCGACCCACGCGTCCACGGATAAGCTCCGCGACGTCAGGGTTTTTCTTTTGCGGCATGATGCTGCTTCCAGTGGTGACCGAGTCATCCAGCTCAATGAAATTGAACTCAGGAGTGGACCACAGGCAGAGCTCTTCAGCCATTCTTGAAAGATGAGTCATGATGAGCGATGCGGAGCAGAGGAACTCAACGACAAAGTCGCGATCACTGACAGCATCAAGACTGTTTTCGCAAATGCTATCAAAGCCGAGCTCGCGTGCGGTCATTTCGCGATCCAGTGGAAAGGAAGTGCCGGCAAGAGCGGCGCTTCCAAGCGGCATGTGATTGATGCGCTTGCGGCAATCTGCGAGACGCTCGCGATCGCGCTCAAGCATCCAGAAATAAGCCATCCAGTGATGCGCAAGGCTTACAGGCTGCGCATGCTGCATGTGGGTGAGACCTGGAAGAACGGTCTCAAGATGTTTTTCTGAGTTGTCTAAGAGCCAGCTTTGAAGTGCTGAAATTTCTCCAGAGAGAGAATCGACTTGGCCACGAATGTAAAGGCGGGTTGCGGTTGCAACCTGATCATTGCGGCTTCGAGCGGTGTGAAGTTTTCCAGCTACCGTTCCAGCCTTGTCAAAGAGCATTCGCTCGATTTCAGAGTGAATGTCCTCGGCGTTTGGATTGAGCTCGACCGCGCCTTTTTCAAAATCAGCGAGAATCGACTCAAGTCCTTTGACCAGGGCGTCCACTTCGGAAGAATTCAGAACACCGACTTTACCGAGCATGCGCGCGTGCGCGATGCTTCCGGTAATGTCAGCTTTCCAAAGCCGGGAGTCCACGCCAATCGATGCCGTGAACGCCTCAACTTCTCGGTTAGTTTCTTTTTCGAAGCGGCCGCCCCAGAGTTTTTTCATGATCAGCTCTTACTTTTGGCCTTTTTGGGCTTTGAGGTGGAAGTACATGCGAGGTTGAAGACCGAAGTTCTTCACCGTGCCGGTGCTTTCACGCTGGTCAAAGCTTGTGGTGTCAAAGGATGCAAGCTCTTCGGAATAAAGAGCCCAGTCGCTCTTGCGGCCGATGACTTGGAAATTACCTTTATAGAGGCGCATGCGAACCGTTCCGGTCACGCGCTCTTGCGTCTTGTTGATGAAAGCTTCGAGGTCGTCCTTGAACGGATCCCACCAGAGGCCTTCGTAAGCCAGGCGTGACCATTCACCGTCAATCGTTGCTTTGAAGCGCAGCTCTTCGCGGGTGAGGACGAGAGCCTCAAGAGCGCGGTGCGCACCCAAGATCAAGGTTGCGCCTGGGCACTCGTAGTTCTCACGAACTTTGAGTCCGAGCATGCGGTCTTCCATGATGTCGATGCGGCCGATGCCGTGATCGCCAGCAAAGCGATTAGCCATGTTGACCAGGGATGCTGGTCCAAGCTTTTCGCCATTCAATGCGACTGGAACGCCGTTTTCGAAATCAATGGAGAGTTCCATTGGCTTTGCGGCAGCTTCCATCGGATCTTTGGTCCACTGGAAGATTTCAGCTGGAGGGGTGAAGTCTGGCTCTTCGAGGCGTCCGCCTTCAATGGAGCGGCCCCAGAGGTTTTCGTCGATGCTCCAGATCTTCTCGAGGCTTTGCTTGATTGGCACGCCTTTCTTTTGAGCGTATTCGATTTCCCAGGAGCGGGTCATGTTGCGCTCGCGGACTGGAGCGTGAATGATAGCTTCTGGCATGAGAGCGCGAATGGCGTACTCGATGCGGAACTGGTCGTTGCCCTTACCGGTGCAGCCGTGAGCGAAAGCCGTTGCTCCGACCTTCTTAGCGATCTCAACAGCCTTGGCGCCGATCAAAGGACGGGCGATCGAAGTGCTGATCGGATAACCTTGATAGTAGCCGTTGGCCTTAACGGAGGAGAAGCAGTAGTCGCGAGCAAATTCTTCGCGCGCATCCACCGTATAATGTTCGGTGCCCAGGATTTTTGCCTTCTCGGCAGCTTCGCGGATGTCTTGCTCAGGTTGACCAACGTCCACCGTCACGGTGACCACGCGCTCGTAGCCATACTCTTCGCGCATCAGGGGAATACAAACGGAGGTATCCAAGCCACCGGAATAGACCAAAACGACTGTTTTCATTTTTAGTAAGTTCCTTCAGAAAAATCTCTTGGGAAAATTCCCTAGAGAGTCCCGACCAAGGCCAGAATGGCACCGGTCGTCAATTTTGTTATGCGTGCATATGTATGCAGTTTTTTTCCTTTAGGCAAGAATAAAGCGTTGACGGGACGGATTAGAGAGCATATTTATGCAACCACAATGCATAAATATGAACCTCAACCAAAAAACGAGAGCGGTCAGTCATCTGCGATGACGCAATCGGCCAAGGGCGTCGCAAAAGTCGCGATTGTTGGCGCTCGTGGATACGCGGGCGTGGATCTGGCGCGCATTCTGTTGCGCCATCCAGCGGTTCAGCTTTCTGCATGCTTTGCTGGCGAATCAGCCTTCTCTTTAGAGAGCTATCTTCCAGAAGAGTCCGCAAAGAGCGTTCAAATTCTGCCTGTCAGCGAGATCACTCAGCATCTCTCCGGCCTAAAGGCTGTGTTCCTAGCAACTCCTGCTGAAGCATCTGCAGATCTTGCTTCAAAAATCCTCAGCGCAAATGCTGATGTGAAAGTCATCGACCTGAGCGGCGCGTTCCGCCTGGATGCTGAAGGCACAAAGAAATGGTACGGCCTTTCTGAGAATCCATATCTTGCTCAAGCTCATTACGGTCTTGTTCCTTGGAGTGGGCCTTACTCCAAAGAGACGCGCTTGATTTCAAATCCAGGTTGCTACGCCACCGCAACGCTCATGGCGATTCTTCCGCTTTTGAAGGCAGGCGTCATCGACCCACGCACGCTGGTAGTCGACGCAAAATCAGGCGCAACGGGTGCTGGTCGCAAAGCTTCTGAGAATCTTCTTTTTTGTGAAGTCGAAGGTGAGTGCCTTCCTTACCGCATCGGGAAGCATCAACACGTTCCTGAAATCGTTCGTTATGTGGAGAAGTTCACCGGCGCATCGATTGATCCGGTCTTTGCAACGCATCTTCTTCCAATCCGTCGTGGAATTTTAGCGTCTGTTTACGCCCGAACGACCAAATCTTTTTCAAACGAGGACATTGCTTCCATTTATAACGAAGCATACTCGCACTATCCGCTTGTCCGTCATGGACTGGCAACGGATCAGAACCGCGCGCACCTCTCGCTCAAGCGTATTTCAGGAAGCGCGCGCACTGAGATCCGTTACCTCATTGACGGGGATAAGCTTCACGTCTTCTCACTGATTGATAATTTGCTGAAGGGTGCCGCGAGCCAGGCAGTCGAGAATTTGAACCGGATTCTTGATCTTCCAGTCTCGACGGGACTCAAAGAATTAGAGGGCACACTATGACTCCAGGACCAGGTATCGCAAGAACTCCGCTTCCAAAAGGTTTTACATCCGCGTCTGTGAACTGTGGAGTCCGCAAATATCGTCCAGATCTGGGAATGATTTTCTCGGATCGTGATTGCGTTGCCGCAGGGATGTTCACTGAGAACACCAGCAAGGCGGCATGCGTGCTTTACTCGCAGAAGATTCTTCCATCGAGTCACGTGCGTGCAGTCGTCACCAACAGCGGCCAGGCAAATGCTGCAACCGGTGAGCGCGGACGCGTGGACAACTGGAAGATGGCCGTCGCTGCAGCTCATGCGGCAGGATGCCTTCCACATCAAGTGCTCACGGCCTCCACTGGCGTGATCGGTCAGCATCTTGAGATCGAAAAAATCCAAGAAGGTCTTTTAAATCTTGCTGAGCGCGCAAGCGCCCACGCAGAGCCTTTCGCAGTCTCTATTTTGACCACGGACCTTGTGCCAAAGACCGTGACGACGACCGTGAAGCTCAGCGGTGGCGAGATTCGCATCACCGGCATCTGCAAAGGATCAGGAATGATCCACCCGAACATGGCTACCATGTTGGGCTATCTTTTGACGGATGCTGATATCCCAGTCGACATGGCAAAGCCGCTTCTTCAGGAAGCAACGCAAGTCAGCTTCAACATGATCAGCGTCGATGGAGACACGTCCACGAATGACTCTGTTTTCTTCCTCGCAAACGGCGCAAGCGAAGTCAAAGTTGAGTCCGTGGATGACATGATCTTGTTCCGTAAGGCACTCGTTGAAGTCGCTCAATTCCTTGCTCAATCCATCGCACGTGACGGCGAAGGCGCAACGAAGCTTGTCGAAGTGAGCCTCCAAGGCGCGCCTGATGTCGATCTTGCACGCCGCGCAGCTCGCTCAATCGTCTTGAGTCCGCTCATCAAGTCGGCGATCCACGGCGAAGATCCAAATTGGGGCCGTATCCTGGCTCGTTTGGGTGCAGAGAAGGTACCAGAGGATTGCCTCTCCAACATGACGCTTGAGATCCAGGACGCAACGCTCTTCCGTTCGGGAGCTCCAGCACTCTTTGATCGCAACGAAGTCAGAATGCGTTTGAAGTCCGATACGGTTCGCATCAAGGTTTCGCTCAACTCGGGCGCCCATGAAGCAACGGCTTGGGGCTGTGATCTTTCCAAGAAATACGTCGACATCAATGCGGAGTACACTTGAACACGCAAAACGTTCTCAGCACGCTGAATTACGTGCGGCGTTTTGCCGGCACTACCGTCCTGATCAAACTGGGCGGCGCGGCTCTTCAAGACGAAAAGCTTGTCGAGTCGATCTGTGAAGATCTGACCTTGATCCGTTCCGTCGGAGTCTCGGTCGTGATCGTTCACGGCGGCGGCCCATCGATCAATCAAGAGCTCACGTCTCGTGGGATCTCCTGGGAGTTCGTCGAAGGCCAGCGTGTGACGACTCCACAGATGATGGATGTGATTGAGATGGTTCTGTGTGGTTCAGTGAACCGCAGAATGGTTCGCACGCTCAATAGTGCAGGCGTGGCAGCAGTCGGACTCTCAGGCGTTGATGCTCAAACGTTGCTTTGCCGCCAGTCGGACGCTCGTTTGGGTCAGGTAGGCCAGATCGATGCCGTGAATACGGAGTATCTTGAGTCGCTTCTCAAGTCTCCATCCGGCGCAATCCCAGTGATCGCGCCTGTTGGAATCGGAAAGAACGGCGAAGCGTACAATATCAACGCCGACTGGGCTGCTAGTCGAATTGCTCAAGCGCTGGGCATCGAAAAGCTTTTGTTCCTGACCGACCAGGACGGGATCCTGGACGGTAACAAGAAACTCATCGCTGAGCTTGATGCAGGCGAACTTGAAAACCTCATCGAGACCGGCGTGGTTCTGGGTGGGATGCTTGCCAAAGTCCGCACTATTCTTCACGCGCTTAGAAATGGCGTGAAAGACGTACACGTCCTCAATGCACGCCGTCCTCACGGACTGATTGAAGAACTTTTCACGAACGAGGGCGTTGGAACGGCTTGCCGACTTCGTTCTCGTTCCCAAACACATAAGCAGGAGTCTTGATCCATGCTGAAACTGAAAACCAAACATGTTCTGACCGGTGAAGAGCTTTCTGCTGACGAGCTCAGCGGACTTCTTGATGCAGCCCAAGCGCTTGCAGACGAGAGAAAGCAAGGCCGTACTCGTACGGATCTTGCCGGCAAGTGCCTGACTCTTCTTTTCGATAAGCCATCGCTTCGTACGCGCGTGAGCTTCACGGCCGCGATGCAAGAAGCAGGCGGAAATGTGATTGAGTGCCTCTCCTCAACCCGCAAGAGCGAAGAGCCAGAAGACGTCGCTAAAGTCCTGGGTGGCTATTGCCATGCCGTGATGATTCGCACGCATGAGCACAAGATCGTTGAGCGCATGGCTGCGGCATCTCCGATTCCAATCATCAATGGCTTGTCTGATTCGCATCATCCTTGCCAGGTAATGGCCGATCTCCTGACTCTGCGCCAAAGCTTTGGTTCTCTCCAAGGTCTTGAGTTTGCTTATGTGGGCGATGGCAACAACATGCTTCATAGCCTGCTGCTCCTTCTTCCATTCATGGGAGTCAAAGTTCGCTACGCTTGCCCTGCAGGCTATGAGCCGAGCGCTTTCATCGTCAAGCAAGCCCGCAAGCGCGCCAAAGAAGGCGGTGGATCCATTGAAGCATGCGCTGATCCAGTTCAGGCAGTGAAAGGCGCAAGCGCGGTTTACACCGACGTGTGGACCAGCATGGGCTTTGAGAAGGAAGAAAAGGATCGCGAGAGAGCGTTTGCTGACTTCCAGTTGAATGAGTCACTCTTTGCGCACGCTGCTTCTAACGCCATTATCATGCACTGCATGCCGATGGAGCGTGGCAAGGAAATCTCTGAAACTCTGGCAAATCATCCATCCACTGTTTTCTACCGCCAGAGTGAAAACCGCCTGCATGCGCAGAAAGCGCTCTTGCTGGGACTTTTGGGTAAATAGATAGAAGTGAAATATGAGACAAATGGGTGCTAATACTGATTCCAGATCCAGGCTGGATGCTCTGAGAGGCCTTCTCAGTGAAGGCATGATGAGCTCTCAAGAGGAACTCAGGGAGAAGCTTGAGCGGATGGACTTTGCGGTCACGCAGTCCACTGTGTCGCGTGACTTGCGCAAGCTTGGAGCGGTGAAAGCGATCGATCCGGATGGTCGCACAGTCTACCGTTTGGGCGATGAAGCTCCAGCACCCCTTGCCACGACCTCGCTTGCTGATCTCATCATCGATATTCAACACAATCTTTCGATGATCGTGCTGCATACGACGCCGGGTTCGGCATCCCTCATTGCGCGCCACCTGGATCACTTCAAGCCCGCTGGAATTCTTGGCACTATTGCTGGCGATGATACGATTTTTATCGCCCCTGCAGCTGAGCGCGATGTACGCGAGACGATCGAAGAGATTCAAAGATCTTTCGAAGCCGCCTTCTGACCGCCAGCCTTCATATATTTCTCGAACGTGGCAATCAGGCGTGAATTGAACTCATCGAGGTTCAAGTTTTTTTCCTCTCCCCGCGTACTGATTTCTATCCTTTCGCCTATAGCTTTTAAGAGAGACTCTAATAGGTGTTCAGGATGGTGCATGATCTCCGGGTTTTTGAGATAATTTTGATAAAGATACGAACGTACGGGAGAGTAAGCCTTATGGACACCACTTTTCCCCCAACCCTTAATTGAGTGCTCTGCAGAGAAGTCTCGGTCTATATCATTCAGTACGTTCGATATGGCCTTCGGATCTTTTGCTGCAACGACTGCGATGGTATCCGCGAATAACTCATCGTATGAGCCAGTGCCACCCATAGAGCTGTAATCAGCATTATCTATAATAAGTTTCGTATTTATCGGCTCGATTATTTCGTTCAGCCGTTTCAGTTCATTACTGAGATAGTGTAATTCTAATTTTAAGTCGGGGCGTTCAAGAAACAGTTCTGGATTTTTCTGATACTTCTTGAAGAGCGAGTTCCATTTTTTACGTACAGCAGATCTTTCCGATGCCAGCTGTTTCACGATTGCCAGAGATTTTGGATCAAAGGCTGGTCTATAGGAAGGGGCATATCTTAAAATGTTTGCTCTAAACACCTGATGCCCATACTCGTGCTGAAAGGCGGGCTTTGTGGCATTTTGTAGAACATGCGTTGCCTTTTCGCTAGAGGTCTTTAAGTCATCTAGTCCTTCCCCAAAGAAGGCCGAAAATTTGATGTTACCCGCAGGACTCGCCTCGGCAGTCATTCCGCGCGGGCTGATATCAAGATAAATGAATTCTGGCGGCGTGAGATTGCCCAAATGTTCATTCACTTCCTGGACCCAGTTATGAATTTTTCTCACCATACGAGGAGGGACACCTCGCTCCCAGGTGCTGATCTCTATTTTTGTCGCCGATCCTTCTGCCTGCTTAAGTTTGGAAAATGATTGATCTAGCCAGCGAATCACACAATTGGCATAGGGATTTGCAGATGCCTGATTGCTTCCGAGAATCAATAGCACCCAAATTGGGCTCAAGATCTTGCGAAGTATCTTGATGGACTTCATCAATTTCTTATCGGACCAGTGGTTCATATTATAAAGTTTCGTTGGTGAAATTATGGCTGTGTCGGCGGCGACACAATCGACGAGACACTGAAAGAAAGGCATTATGATGGAGATGATGCCGGGTGATGGATGAAGTGCTCCTACTTTCTGCTATTTCAAGTAGTCGCCAGCCTGTTTTTCACTTCGGTATACTCTGCGGATGTCAACACGACTCGCTGTATGATCAGTTCTCTACAAGGGTCGTTGAAGAAGATCGATCATCCGGATCTGGCAAAAGTTTCTGAGTATCTCGATAAAATCGGCGTTCCACACGAGATTCAGGAATTGGAAGGCCTGCACCAAGTGATTCGCCTTTTACCGTCATCGAATCGCAACGCGTTTTCCTGGACAAAAATGGCAGCCCAGCTTGAAAGCAAGCATGGGGTTCCTGTTTATATCGATCCATTGATTCCCAAGGATCAAGGATTTCAAGCCGCTGCGATTCGGATTCGTCCGGATTCTCCCACCATCATTGCGTTGGATACAGATTTCGTGATGGGAGACCCGGAAATCGTAAAAGTGCTTTTGGCGCATGAGGCGGTTCATGCGACTGGACTCAAACGGGTTTTGAAGGGAAAAGCTGGGCCAGACAATGAATTAAGAATGATTTTCAGGACCGATGGATACTCATTGCACGACGGACTGAGCGATCTCGGCCCTTATGCTCAGTACTTTTCTGTAGATGAAGTGAAGACCTACGCCAAGCAGGGGAAAATTCTAAAGACCCTGTCGCAAAGCAAAGACGTGAAATTTCAGCAATTGTCCCGAGATCAGGTGTCAGCGGTATCCGACAACTCTCTCAAGGCTTCAAAAAGATTTTCGCAGGCCAGCCAGGATCTTCTGACCGAGGCTGAAGAGTTTTTGAAAAAGAATCAGGATACTGAAGCGGTCAAAGTCAATCCACGCATCGAAGGCGGCGTGAAAGAAGTCTTTGATGTGGTGATCAAAATAAGCCGGCCAGGATACGGGCGTTACAAATTAGAGCCGATCTATCTTGAAATTCCTTTGTACGACGCGGAGGCAGCCAAGACTGGAAGCATTTCTGATCTGAATCAAAAGCTTTTGAACATTATCCGAGCTGCGAAAAAGACGCTTCAAGAATACTGAAAAAAAGAATGGCCCGTTGGAGCGATGAGGAGCCACGGGCCATTCGCCGGCAACGATAGGCCGGTATACGCTGTGAAAAAATTTCGGTGATTAACCGTTGAAGCCGCGCATCGTGCGATCGGTCGCTTCGTATGCGTTTTTCTTGACGGTCTCGGTCATGGTCCAGCCGTACTTGGCGTACTCTTGAGTGAGCTTCATCGTTTCGGTCATCTGGTTCTGGTAGAACTCAGTCATTGCCTGACCCAGGCCGATGCTCTTATCGAGGACAAACTGAGCGGTGCGTACTTGAAGCCCCAGAAGGTCGCGGAAAGAGTCGGCAAAACCATTCTGCCAGTTGAAGCCAGATTGATTTCCCGTCGTCTCGGAATGCGGTTTATTGTTTGTGCTCATGGATTAGGTTCCTTTCTTAATCTTGAGCTCAGTCTGCCACAAGACCGGGCACTATCAAGAAAGGATTTTTGCAAATGCGGAAAAATTTCCGCTCCCGCAAAATTACTTGGAGTTTCGACGACTTGTGGAACCGGACTTTTTCTTTTTAGCCTCAGAATCCGTTTCGGAGGGCGTCATTTGCGGTGAGCTGGCGCTGCTTGTCATCCACTGGAAGAATGGATTCGCGCTCTGGAGCATCTTGAAGTTCTGTTGAAAGCTCTCAAACATTTTCATGCTCTGGTCGACGTAATTTGACCAAAAACTGTTTAAAGCCTGCTCATTGAGACGGATCATCTGCTCAAGCATTTCGACGGGAAAATGCTGGGCGCGGCCGTTTTCCAGCAAAATTTGAGTGAGAACTTCGGATGTGATGTCCTCTTCTGTTTCCGCATCGGTCACTTGAACTCTTTTGCCGCTGCGCACGACTGAGGCAAGCTCGGCAAGCGTGACAAATCGAGTCTCAGCTGAAGAGTAGAGGCGGCGGTTGCCATACTTCTTGATGTGAATCACTTCGGTTTGATTGTTTCCACCATCTCGCTGTTGCGTCATAGAGCCCACCCTATAATTAAACTAGGCGAGATTGGCGAATTATTTATGCAAATGCACAAAAAGAATGTTGTGCCGAGCCGCTTCAATGTTGGAAAATGGGCCTGGGCCAATCGAGGAGAATGCTATGCTGAAACTTGAGCAGTTCGAAAAAGGTCTGGACGAAAATCTTGAAAAGGTTCTCAAGAACCCGCTCTTCCTTCAGGCAGTCGGCACAGCACTGAATCTCAATTCATACCGAAAGGCCTGGATGAATCAGGCGCTCACCAGCAGCTGGAAGCTTCTTCAGCTTCCGAACAAGCGCGACCAGGAGCGTACTCTTCATCTGATCAACGAGCTTCATCATCGAATCGCTGAACTTGAGGCCAAGTTGGATGAGTCGCGTGAGATGGCAATGGAGAGTGAATCGAAAACGGAAAGCCGGATTTCGCTTAAGAAGAAGACACTGAACGGTTCTGAACTTCGATCCATCCAGTAAACCCAATTTTAATGCAGATCCTTGCTGAAACTTCTCAAACCCATTTAAGCGAACGTGATGCGACAGGGCCATTGTCCGCATTGAAGAAGGCGCTTTCCATTGGGAGCACGCCGGCGCAGGTTATTCACCAGGAGGGATCGCTCAGCCTTCTGAGATACGAACAGAGCGAATCGCTTTCAGATGCGGTTGTAGGCAAGCCTGTCCTGCTCATTCCCTCACTGATTAATCGTCACTACATTCTTGATCTTCTGCCCGGCAAGAGCCTTGTTGAATATCTCGTTTCAAAAGGTCATTCCGTCTACCTGATTCGATGGGAGACACCGGGAGATGAAGAGCGTTGGCTCACGGCCGAGCGCTTGATCGGAGGAAGGATCCATCGCGCGGTTTCTGCTGTCATGCGTGATGCGGGGTCTGATCAGATTCATTTGCTGGGGCAGTGTATTGGCGGCACTCTAGCCACCGCCTACGCCATTCGTTATCCAGAGCGCATCAAGCGTCTGGCACTCATCACGGCACCTGTTGATTTCGCAAAGGCAGGCACAATTGGTGTATGGGCCAAAGCACCGGCACTGGATCTGGATGCCTTGATGGATGCTTACGGAAATATGCCCTGGCCTTTGATGCAGGCGGCTTTTCATCTCCTCAGGCCCGGAGCCACGATTGGAAAGTATCTCCGCGCCTCGCGAAGGATGACTGATCGGGCCTTTTTGCGAAGCTTTGCAGCGCTTGAGATCTGGGCCAATGACAATGTTTCCTTTCCGGGCTCTTGCTACCGTACGTTGATTCAGACTTTCTATCGCGAGAACGGGCTGACAAGTGGCGCTCTTCGCATTGACGGACAGGTGATTCGCCTCCAAGACTTGTGTGTTCCAGTCATGAGTCTTTCTTCGTCCGCTGATCATATCGTCCCGGTTGAGACAACTCTTCAGCCTAAGCATTTGGAGACAGGTTCGGAACTTTGTTTGATTCAGTCTGACGGTGGCCACATCGGTTGCCTGCTCGGAAAAAAGGCGCAAAGCGAGCTTTGGCCAAGGATTTCACAATGGCTGAACTAGGCAAGGTTGCACAGGCGCGTGGATACAGTGGATATGTCGAGGTGGAAACGCACTCTCTCTACGTCGAGTACAGTGCGCCTCTCCCTGGGTTTCCGACCCTCGTTCTTCTCAATGGTCTCAGCGACAACACTGAAAGCTGGAACGGGTTACTTGCCGCATTCAAGCTCCCGGGCTACGGTTTTCTTCGATTTGATTTCCGCGGGCAGGGTCGGTCTCTTGCGCATGAGCTTCAGGAATCCGGCTGTTTTGAAGACCCTGTTTACGTTGAAGATCAATCGAGGCATCTTGATCTGGTTCTTGAGCATTTCGGGATTTCTGAACCACTTCATATTGTGGGCATGTCCTAC
>JBJMMA010000199.1:0-4894 GCA_045805065.1 Bdellovibrionia bacterium
CATGCCGATGCCGCCGATTCCGACGAAGTGAATCTGTGTTTCCTCGTTTTTTCTCATGACTGCTTTTTCCTATCGATCCTGGAATCTAACTTGGAGTCTTATTTTTTCAAAAGCTCAGCAACAATATCCGATGCTGCTTTAGGACGATAGAAGGCAGTGACAGATTTTTCCATTTGATCGATTTTTGATGGGTCAGCGACCGCATCGCGAATCAAGCGAGCAACGTCCTCGCCTTTGGAGCTGCCCTGAAGCATCAGGAAAGCGGCACCCGCATCCGAAAAAACGCGTGCGTTCTTCTCCTGGTGATTATCCGCAGCCTGAGGGAACGGAACCAAAACAGCCGCACGTCCAACCGTTGCGATCTCAGAAAGAGTCGATGAGCCTGCGCGGCAAACCAGGAGCGATGACTGACGATAGACTTCCGGCATATCGTAGATGAACTTCTCAACGCGCGCACCCGTGCCTGCGGCTTCGTGAGCGGCTTTAACTCGCTCGTAGTCCTTCTCACCGGTCTGATGGACAAAGCGAAGCTTTGACTTGAGATCCGCAAGATGAGGAAGAGCCTCGATCATGAGCGTATTGATACCCATGGCGCCTTGGCTGCCGCCAAAAATAAAGATGGTGAATGGATCGCGCGATGCCGATGGGAAACGCTCCATCGATGAGCGTACTGGGTTTCCAGTGAGAATCACCGAGTTTGCGCGTGCTGGAAATTGCTTCTCAGTTCCCGGGAAGGCACAGAATACGGTATCCACCCAGCGGCCGAGCATCCGGTTCGTCATACCGGGGATTGAGTTCTGCTCCAGGATCGCGGTCTTTGCACGAGTCAGACCTAAGAGGCGCAAAAGCTTTGCGGTCAGAACCAATGGACCTGAGGCATAGCCCCCCACGCCTAAGACGGCGTCAGGCTTGCGAACAAGAAGGATGTAGATCGACTTCCAAATGCTCAACGGAAGCAAAAGCATCGTTTTGATCTTTTGCTTTGCGCTCACGCGATTGAGTGAGCCCAGGTGCAAAAGCTCAAGATTGTATCCAGCGCGAGGAACAAGCTTCTCCTCAATGCCGCCTGAGGCTCCGACAAAGGAGACTTCAGCTTTCCCGCCCATTTGAGTTTTCCAAGTATCGGCAACTGCAACGCCCGCAAGTACGTGACCTCCGGTGCCTCCCCCTGCAACAATCAAACGTGGGTTTTCTGTCGTCATTTCCGTGGACCTCGAGCCACACTGAGTAAAACTCCAACTGCAAAAAGATCAATCATCAATGCGGATCCGCCGTAGCTGATGAACGGAAGCGTGAGCCCCTTGGTAGGAAGAAGCCCCATCACGACTGCCATATTCACAAAGCCTTGAAGACCCAGCGCCAGCGTGATGCCTGAGGCGAGCAACATTCCAAAGCGATCCTGATACTGCTTTTGGCAGTTGAATGCGATGTTGAGCCCGCGATAGATCAGATAAAGGAACGCGACAACGACTACGACGATTCCGACAAAGCCCAGCTCTTCGCCAATAACAGCAAAGATAAAGTCGTTATGCGCTTCAGGAAGATAAAAAAGCTTTTCTTTACCGTTTCCAAGACCCACGCCCCAGAAGTGGCCGTTATGAATCCCGGTCAAAGATTGGAGAATCTGGAAACCTTTGCCACCTGGATCTTTCCAAGGATCCAGATACGTCATCACGCGCGCGCGGCGATAAGGGGAACTCAGAGCAAGCCATGATCCGACCGTTGCGCCCAAGAGGATGATCCCGCCCAAGAAACGCTTTGGTACTCCTGCAAGAAACATCAGAGTGAACATCACGACCGTGATCATGACGGTCGTGCCGAAGTCAGGCTGCATCAGAAGCAAAAGCATGGCTGGCAGAGGAACCAGAAACGGAGAAACGATCCCGGCAGCAACCGTATGAATGCGGTCACTCTTTCTTGCAAGCTGGCTTGATGCAAAGACGATGACGGCGAACTTGGCAAGCTCGCCTGGCTGAAAGCCGAAGGGTCCCAGGCGAATCCAGCGCTGAGCTCCCAAGACCTTGGTTCCAACCCCTGGGATGAGAACCATGATCAAAAGTCCGATGGAGACGCCTAAGAACGGATAGGCCCACTTGAACCAGTTACGATAATCGATACGGCAGATGCCAAAGAGGCCGCCAAAGCCGACCAGGGCGTAAAGCATCTGCTTTTTGATAAAGGAGAATCCATCACCTGTCTTCTCCTGGGCAAAGATATAGGACGAGCTATAGACCATCAGGAGCCCGAAGACGACCATTGCGCCAACGGTCATCAAAAGCACGAGATCAATGCCTTGTGGTGGCAGCGGCCAAGGACAGCTCTCACCTTTTGAGCCACTGACCTGTGCCTTTACGCCTTCCACTCTCCCAGCGATCTTATCCTTGAGCGCTCTGAGTGGTTTCATGAGGGTCTCGCTTTTAGCTCCTTATTAGAGCTCGTTAACTAGTTTTTTGAAGTAGGTTCCGCGCTCTTCAAAGTTGCGGAACATATCGTAGCTTGAGCAACCCGGAGACAGCATCACGATGTCTCCGCTGCGGGACTTCTGGTAGGCCAGAAGCACGGCTTCTTCGAAAGTACCCACCAGGTAGGTTTCCGAGAAGTCGCCAATCGCGCGATTCAGTTTTTCTTTTGCTTCACCCAGGAGGATCAAGATCTTGCACTTGCTCTTCACGAGTGGAACGAGCGGCGTGAAGTCCATGTTCTTGTCCTTGCCGCCCGCGATCAGAATGATCGAGTTTGAGTTGAAAGCGCCCAGGCTTCTTTGAACGCTCATGACGTTCGTGCCCTTGGAGTCGTTAAAGAAATAGACGCCGTCTTTCTTGCGAATGAACTCAAGACGATGTGCAACACCCTTGAAGGTGTTGATCACGGTTTGAATCGCCTTCTGGCTCACACCCATCGTACGAGCAGAGCAGATCGCAGCCATCAAGTTCTCGCGATTGTGCTCGCCGAAAAGACGGTATTGCGAAAGATCGTAAGTTTCTTCCTTACCGTTGATCTTGGTGACGATCTGACGAGTGGCAGAATTGTAATAAGCGCCAACAAATTGCTCAGCAAAGGTGCCGCCGATCGTCATTGGGTTCTTCTTGGTGAACCAAATGATCTTGCCAGCGCACTCTTCAGCAAACTTCGAGACGTTCGGGCAATCGTAGTTGAGAACGACCCAGCTGTTGCGATCGCATGCCTTGAGCAAGCGCTTCTTGGCCGCGACGTAAGTCGCGAAGTCAGAATAGCGATCCATGTGGTCTTCTTCGAGATTCGTGAAGACCGCTACGGCTGGAACAAGCTTTTCGCTGAGCTCAAGCTGGAAGCTCGAAAGCTCTGCAACGACTGCATCATACTTTGGCTCTTCTTCGAGAGCGTAATTGAGAAGTGGCGTTCCGATGTTTCCACCGACAAAAGCTGGCTTTTGATCTGCTTTGAACATCTCGCCGATCAAGGTGGTTGTTGTGGTCTTTCCGTTCGTGCCGGTGATGGCAATCACTGGATGCTCAAGCTCGGCAGCGGCAAGGTCGATCTCGCTGACGATCGGGATGTTCTTCTCGCGGGCTTCTTCCAGAACCTTGATGTTCAGAGGGACGCCTGGGCTCACAACGATGAGCTCCGAGGTTTCAAAAGTCTTGTTGTTATGTTTGCCGAGCTCGTACTCGATCTTCAGATCGGCGCAGGCATTGACGGATTCCATCAATTCCGTCTTCTGCTTCATATCGGTAACAGTGACGCGTGCACCTTGTTCCACCATATACTTGGTGACGGCGACACCAGAGAGCCCAAACCCCACAACCAGGACTTTCTTACCTTTGTACTTACTCATGCTTTAAATCCGTTCCCTAATTATCTCAGTTTCAGAGTCGATAACGTTACTAATGCGAGGAGAATCGAGATGATCCAGAACCTCACAATGACCTTGGGCTCAGCCCAGCCCTTCAATTCAAAGTGATGATGGATCGGGGCCATTTTAAAGACCCTCTTCCCGGTCATCTTGAAGGAAGCAACCTGCGCCATAACGGACAAGGCTTCCATTACGAAAATCCCGCCACAAAGTGCAAGCAAGATTTCGTTCTTGGTGATGACCGCAACCACCCCAAGAGCTGCGCCAAGAGAGAGAGCTCCTAAATCGCCCATAAAAATCTGGGCAGGATAGGTATTAAACCAGAGGAAGCCCAGGCACGATGCCGCAACCGTTGCCAAGAAGATGGCCAGTTCGCCAGCGCCCGCGATGTAAGGAATTTGCAGGTATTCCGAGATTTTAGCGTGTCCGGCGCAATAGGCCAGAATCAGGAACGTCGATGCCGTAGTAATGGTAGGACCCACTGCCAGGCCATCCAGACCATCCGTCAAATTGACGGCGTTGGATGCCCCGACGATCACGAACGCGCCAAAGGCAATAAAGGCGGGTCCTAGATAAAGGGAGACATCTTTAAAGAATGGGAACTTCAGGACCGGAGGCGTATCCCGGAGTACATAAATCAGGTAAGCCGAAAGAAGGGCGACGCCCCACTGTCCGATCAGCTTTTCCTTTGCCGAAAGACCCTTTGGGTTCTTCTTGATCACTTTGCGATAATCGTCGACCCAGCCCACCACACCAAAAAGCAGGGTCGTGATGAGTGCGATCCAGACATTCTTATTGGTCAGATCCGACCAAAGGAGCGTCGGAATCGTGATTCCGATCAAAATCAGCCCGCCCCCCATGGTTGGGGTGCCTTTTTTAGATAAGTGCGATTGAGGGCCGTCATCACGAATCGCTTGTCCCATCTGCTTTTTTTGCAGGAAGCGGATGTACGAAGGTCCCATCATCATACAGAGGAGAACGCTCGTAATCCCCGCTCCGAAGGTGCGAAACGTGATGTATTTGAACACGTTGAAAAACGAAATTTCAGCGTGAAGCGGATAA
>JBJMMA010000200.1:0-7536 GCA_045805065.1 Bdellovibrionia bacterium
AGCAGATGGCGGCCAAGGGATCAGGTGGTTTCGCAGTCGTTGCCGCAGGCATTTCTGAAGCGCTGATTGCAACGGCCGCAGGGATCGTGGTTGCAGTCATTGCCGTCATGGCCTTCAATGCATTTCAAACGCGTTGGAACAGTCTTGTGCTGACCATTCGTGTTCATACGGAAGAGTTCTCTGAGATTCTCTCCAGCCTTGAGAGCCCTCCTGCTGGAGGGAAGTAGTCATGGCCATTCGTTTGGGAGGCGGAGGCCGTTCTTCTGGTGATTATCATCCCGAAGAAGGCTCAGGCGATATCGTCGCTGAGATTAATATCACGCCGCTGACCGACGTCTTTCTGGTGCTTCTCATTATCTTCATGGTGACAAGCTCCGTGATGTCAAATTCAGGCGTCGATGTGAACCTCCCACAAGCCAGCAACGCAACCGCTCAGGCTCAGCCTGAAGGCGTGATCGTAACGCTTCTTCCGACGGGCGAAATTCAAGTCAATGATTCGAAAATCGCCAAAGGGAAGTACGACGATCTCGAGTCGAGCCTGAAGGGCTATTTCACCAAGACGACGTCACGACTGGTGATCTTAGAAGGCGATCGTCAGGCGTTTTTAGGAAGCGCGATCGAAGTCATGGATCACGCGCGCAAAGCGGGTGCTGAGAAATTCGCGATTGCGACCGCACCTGAAAAATAGCTATTTACCCGATTACTTACGAAGAGGGGCAGTGAGCTTCTGGAACGCTTCCATGATCTGCAAAGAGAAAGCGTCAAAGGAGCAAGATTCCATCTCTTGAATCACTTGCTTTAAAGGCACGCCCGGTCTGTTTTGAATCAAGCGCACCAGCTCATCACTGAAGGCCACGATTTCGCTGAGCTTGTGAATCTGCTGCCCAACCAGCTGATTGGGAAATCCTGATCCGTTTCTTCGCTCATGGTGTTGGGCGACCACCTGGATCGCAACCGGATGAACATTGCCTGAGTCGCGCAAGAGCTGCGCACCCAGTGCCGGATGCTGGTGATAGAGCTCTTTTTGATTGCCGATCATCTGAGTAATGTCTTCGGACTGGACTGCTGGCGGCATTCGGGAAAGTCCAATGTCATGCAGAAAGCTTGCAATGCCCAGGATCTCCGCGGATTGCTCATGCTCAAGATTCAATGGCTTTGCGAGCATGAGCGCGATCATCATCGTTCCTAAGCTGTGCTCATAGGCCGCAACGTTTTGCATGATGGCCTGAACGTCGTCTGACTTGTCCAGATTGAGGCTGGAGAGAAGTCTTCGCACGTCATTTGTGAAATCGATGATTTCTTCGACCTGGCTCTCAACGATCTTTCGGTGATTTCGAAGAACCTCAAGCGCCGAGAAACCGCGATTGAGAGTGGTTGAGATTTTGACCGACGAGGAGAGCCCGGAGTTCGTTAAAAAAGTTCGCTCAAGAAGGTCACAGTATTCGAGGCAGCGAAGGTGAGGGTTGCGCTGAAAATACAGATGCGTCACACCCTTTTTGAAATAGCTCTTGAGCTGCTCTTCCGGAAGGCTGCTTCCTGCGCCGTGGATTTTCAGATACTTCTCGCCGGCGCGAATAAAGACGTCAAAAAAGATCTTGGGCGAAAAATTAAAGCGTTGAATCGGGATGGAGATATAATCTCCATCCGCCGTGTCTTGAGTTGTGGCGGGGGCCGGAATGCCTTCCTTTGAGAGGTTAATCATGGGCATTCGAACCTGATCAAAGAATTCTTCCTCGCCTCGGCGCTCAACCGCGCCCTGGATCGCGAGGCGATTGAGTTCTTGGGCGCTGAAGGGGCAATTCGCGCCCGCGCTGCCATCATACAGGATATAAATGGGGGTTCCGGTATGGTGCTTATGACTGGTTCGAATCAGTCTCAGAACACCCGGAGGCGTTAAGACGGCATTGAGATAAATCGATCCAAAGTGAATATCGTTGCTGGATAAGTAGCGAAGGGCTTCAGGGGCGCTTCGGGTGATGATCGGAGCTCGCAAGCCATCCTGGCCCCGGTTTTGCTCCCAGCCTTTTTGCCATTCTGGCGGGAAGGTTGGATCCACGATCAAGGCAAAGCTCATGTTGGATGGCGTCACGGGTGCTTGCACTGTAAGAATAGGTTGACCTGCTTTCTCGGATTGAGCAAGAAAGAAGCGGCCTATTTATTCCAAAAAGCGAAGAGCTGTTAGTGAGGATTACCTAGGTTATCCCCAGCTTTGCCAAGCCCAGGCAACCAGTGCCACAAATCCAATCAAGCCAATAAAGGAAAGATAGGCTTCGTAGTCTTTATTCTTTTTAGCCAGTTCCCGGGAGTAGGAGTGGTGAGCCAGCTCAGGATTGACCTTCAAGAGATCCTTTTGATTTGCTCGCCAAGGCCTTGGCCAAATACGTGGAAAGAAACGAGGAACAAGCCTGCAGTACTCAAGGTAAGGCTCGCCGAAGATGCGCTGGAGCTTAGTCTCTTCATCCAGAATAATGAAGTGATAGATGACCGCAAAAAGAACCGTGATCGCGACCAAAAGCGCCCAGGCTTGAATGGCCAAAGCCGTTCCAACGGCCATCAGCCAGGTACCCAGATAAAGCGGGTTTCTGACAAACGCGTACGGGCCGCCTACAGCAGGCCGGTTGTCCTTCCTTAAATATCCGCTGGCCCAATACCGGATCGTTGCCCCGATAAAGCAGAGCCCAATTCCTGGCCATTGAGGGTATTGGCGGGCCGAGAAAATCAGCAGGGCCGCAAAGATCCAGGCCAGGACGATACGGGTCTTCCCCTGGACAAAGCCACGGAACCAGTTTGGAGGATTAGAAGTATTGTTTTGGCGAGGGGCCAAGGTATCGGTTGTCATAGGATGAGGATAGTTAATACATAGTTTTAGACAAAAGCCACCGAAACTTGAGGTTGCCCAAAACTTGGGCTATGGTGCCTCTCTATGCGTCAAATCAATGAAAACGGAAAAAACGGGACGGGTACATCCACGTCCTCTAAAGCGGCAGACTCCAAGTCTTCCAAAGGTGGATCATTCCGCCTCGAGCCCAAGCTCCTTGTTCAGATCCATGATTCGATGGTCAAGGCGCGTGTGCTCGAGCAACGCTTGATCCGCATGTACAAGCAAAACGACGGTTACTTCTGGATCGGCGGTCCGGGTGAAGAAGCATTCAGCGTTCCCCTGGGCATGCAAGTGAAGAAGGGCCAAGGTCTCGATTACGATTATCTGCACCTGCACTATCGTTCGAGCCCGATCATGGTTGCGATGGGTATGGATCCAATCGATCCAATCCGTCAGATGAAGAACGTTGCCGGCGATCCGTTTTCTGGTGGCCGTAACTTCGTGAATCACTATTCTCGTCGTGAATGGAACGTTGTTCCTGTGACCTCGACGATTGAGACGCAATACGCGACCGCTATCGGCACCGGTATCGCTCAACGCCGTCACGGCGGTGACTCGCTCACCATCGTCAACGGTGGTGACGCAGGTACGGCTGAAGGCGAATTCGCATCCTGCCTGGTTTGGGCAAGCCGCCCAGGCAATGAGCTTCCAATTCTCATCATTGTAACGAACAACAACTGGGGTATTTCGACTCCAGGTCAAACGATGCACGGTGAAACGCGCATTTCTGATCGCGCCAAGGCCTTCAACATTCGTTCGACCACAATCAATGGCAACGACGTTGAAGAAAGCTACTTTGCGATCAAGGAAGCGATGGACTACATCCGCAAGGAACGTAAGCCATACTTCATCGAAGCAATGGTTTCTCGTCTCCATGGTCACAGCTCGGCAACGGGCGGTAACTTCGTGGCGAACGAAGCTGATTGCTTGCGCGCTTTCCAGGACAAGCTTGAAGCTGCTGGCATCATGACCCGCAAGCAAATGCAAGACCTTGAAGATCGTTACACCCAAGAAATGCTCGAAATGTCACAGAAGGTTCGTGAGGAAGCACTCCCAGATCCTTCGACGATTTACGATCACACTTACTACGGACAAAAGGGCAGGTACTGGTAATGGCAAATATGGCACAGGCCATTCGCATGGCCCTCCACTACGGAGAAAAAAATCTCGGACTCAAGGACGTTTTCGGTGAAGACGTCGGTCCTCCACTGGGCGGCGTTTTCACGGTCACCCAAGGAATCAAAACGGGCTGGAATGCTCCACTCGACGAGCGCGGAATCATCGGCGCAGCCATCGGTCTCGGACTCGCTGGCGATCGTTGCGTGGCTGAAATTCAGTTCTGCGACTACATCTACAACACGATCGATCTTCTGAAGCTCGCAGGCATGCAAACCTGGACTTCGGCTGGCGATTGGGCGCTCCCAATGACGGTGATGACTCCAGTCGGCTCCGGCATTCGTGGATCGATCTATCACTCGCACTCCTTTGACGCGACGATGACCCATATCCCAGGCTGGAAGATCGTGATGCCATCCAATCCGTTGGACGCATACGGCCTCATGATCGCTTGTTTGAAAGAAAACAATCCAACCATGTACCTGAAGCCTAAAGCGCTTCTCCGTATCCGCGGCACCGAGCAGATTCCAGGCGAGCCTGAGCTCACTCCAGAAGGTGAGAAGCAGCTCAAGGAAATGATCGACATGCCAATTCTTGGCAGCGAAGCCCACAAAAAGTGGAAAGCTCGTTTCCCAGAAGGCTTGACCGATTACACGGTCGAGATCGGCAAAGGTAAGATCGTTCGCGAAGGCGAGCACGTCACCGTGGTCAGCTACGGCCGTACTCTTCCACTTTGCGCGCAAGCTGCAGACCAGCTTCGTGAAGAAGGCATCTCGGTCGAAGTGATCGATATGCGCACGCTCTGGCCATATGATTGGGAGATGATCTCGACCTCGATCCGTAAGACGGGTCGCGCTGTTTTCGTCAACGAAGACACCGAAGTCACGAACTTCGGCGAGCATCTCGTTCGTCGTACGGTCGAAGAGCTCTTCTACGAGCTCGAAGCCCGTCCAAAGCTCATCGCAGGTGCATTCGTCCCAGGCGTCGGCCTTGCCGATACGCTTGAGATGGCAACCCAGCCTCAGCTCAACAGCATCACGGCTGGCATCCGCGAAGTCGCTCACGAGCGCGCTTAAGTAGTCGCTTCGCTAAGCGAAGCTTCTATTGAGATGATATAAAAACAGAGAAGGCCGCAGAACTCTCGGGTTCTGCGGCCTTTTTGTTTTGACTGATCCCATCTTACTTTTGGGATGGAGAGGCGATTCCTCTGCTTGTTACGGAAGCGGAGGTGCTGCTCGAGCGCTCATCCCGGAGGTATCTGTGACCGTGGCAAATCACTTCTTTTTCATCCACATATTCGCAGGTCTTTTGGGCATCCGCTCCTGATGGCTCCTGGTTTGGGTCAGTGTGTGCGTAGAGCTTTTGAATGCCTTTCTTATTTGCCGGATCTGTAGTGACGGTGAGGTTTGCCTTTCTCAAAAGCATTTGAGCGGCTAGCCAGATATCCGTGATGTCCTCGTTTTTTCTGTATTCCACGTCTAAAAACTTTTTGCCTTCGCTGTCCACACAGGTCAGCTCGATGACGCCTAAAAGGAAATGGGTGTGTGGAGACAATTTGCCGGTGCACTCAGCCACATTGGGATGTTGAGCAAGGGTTTCCCTGAGTTTGCGTACGCCAGGATCCTCAGATGGGCCTGCGAGGGCGTAGCCGCAGCTGAGTACAGCTGCGAACAGATAAACGGCAAAAGATGACATCATGGCTTTCATAAAATCTCCTCGTTCCGAAGTCGAATTGAGCGAAAACCATGCCGGGCAGATTTGACGTGTCAGACCCGCCTAAGTGATGAAAGTTGTTATAGGATCGCGCAGGCTCCCTGGCCAATGCCTCAAAGGAGCTCACAAGTTCACTGAGCGATTGTCTGTTTCTTGGACAGCTCGAAACGTTCGAAGGATTCCTTGAGACGCTCCCGCAGTTTCTCGCGCGTTGCTGGCTCGGCAAAAGACGTATCAATGGAATTGAACGCCATTTGCTTGAGCTCAGCGTAAGTGACGTCACTTTCCTGAATCGCAACCTGGCATTCTTGATTGATCTCAGTGTCTAAGATTCCTTCGTCATCCGTGCTCAAGCTGACTGGAATTCCCAGACGCAAGTACTTAAGAAAAGGGTGGCGCTTGAGATCATCGATCGCGCGAAGTTTAAGATTGCTGCTGAGGTTGACCTCGACAGCAGTTTTCTTATGCACAGCGTACTCAAGCGTTACAGGATCGTCGATGAGTTTTACGCCATGACCCAGTCGTTCTGCTCCCAAAAGGATGGCATCGCGTGGATTTCTCGGATCCCCGAGCTCACCGGCATGCATGGTGAGATGAAGATGGCTTTTGCCAGACTGATTGGCTTTCACAACGGCAGTGTACTCGGCCTGACCCCGCTCAAGGGCAGGCGTCAGGGTTTCGTTGCCTAAAAGATCAATTCCCACAACGGCCGGGGAGTTGGCGCTCAAGAGTGCCTGCGCTTGCGCGAGGAGTGTTTCCTGGGGCTGACCGCGGCTGAACGCTTTATTGAAGCGCGCGATGATTCCTGTTTTTTCTTCGATCCGCTTGGTCAGGGTTTCAAGAAATGGAAAATCTTCCGGATTAATGTTCCAGGTGAACTCGACGTAGCTCACGCCTTCTTTGGCGGCTCTTGCCGAAAAGTCATCGAAGACTGAGAAGTAGTCGTCATCGCTCTGCATGATGTAGCCAAGAAATTGAAAGCTCACATCAAAGCGGGGGAATGGATAAGTCCCGGGTGGCAGAACATAGAAATCCATGAGGCGCTTCTGCGTGTCAGGGCTCAGGGTCGAGTAGGCTGCCTTTGTGTTTTGCGCCTGGAGAAAGCTCATCTCATCAGAGGTGAGAGCGGGCTTTTGTTTGGTGATGATCGCTCCAAAGTCTAAGGTTGGATTGTCCTGGCGGAGCAGTTTTTCAACCGTGGCTTGTTTCAGCGTGCCCGATGGATGGATGTGCAGCATTCCTCCCTTGGGCATTTCCGCGCAGAAGCGCGCAATCGCTTGTTGAGATTCGGCAGAGGGAAGTGTTCTCAATCGATCGAGATCAATTAAGGATGAAGCAAGAGCTTTCTTTTTTGCTTCTTCAATGCGCTGCTCTTGAGAGAGTTTCAATTCTTCAAGATCATGCGCAGTGAGTCCCATCTCGGAGGGAAGCGCGAGCAGGTCTTCCCAGTGGCTTCGAGTGACCGGAGCAGGGAAAGTGTTTTGAAGCTCAGATTGAGCAGTCTCATAACGTGCCCATTGTGCTGAGAGTTTTTCACTCAGAGTGGTGGCCGAAGCTGTCGCTGTCAGGGAGAGTGTCGCGGCGGTGATCAGGCATGAAGCACGTTTCATGCGGAGCAGGTTTAGCAATGTGGATTAAAGCTGTCAAGCAATCGGGGTGACTGAGTCCCCACGGTGATCAGATGTCTAAAGTTTGGACAGTGAAGTCGATGCTTTTGCTGGGACCTGCGCTTTAAAGGGTTGAAATCACTTGGTCACGAGGTCCTTTCGTCAAGATGATGCGTTGGCTCGCGTATTGAAATGACTAGGGGCAAGAGGACTTGATAT
>JBJMMA010000201.1:0-55840 GCA_045805065.1 Bdellovibrionia bacterium
CCGGTTTTTGACGCTTTTTTCAATTAAACAAGAATTAGAAATCAATAATACGAGTATCAAAAATCCGATCGCGAATTTTTCTGAGAGCACGGAGTCTTTTAATATTCAGTACTTGACGCATTACGTTAAATAAAAATGCGAACTTCACAAAAAGATGACAAAAAAAGTCTACTGTTTTTTAATACCGTACCGAAATGATCAACAGAAGGTAGGCAACACTGAGATGGTCTGAGTGTCACCTGTCATCGTCGGGCAGAAAGCAAAACCTGCCTGAGAAATTATTGAATGTGCAAAAGCGCTGAAGATAAGCGGGATCAACGAAAGCTTTACAGCGCTTCTGACAAGGGGGAACTATGGGTCTACGTATCGCAACTAATACGCAATCACTCGCTGCTCAGCGCAATCTTGGCTTGGCAAGCGCTTCACAAAAAGCTTCTCTCGAGAAGTTATCCTCAGGTGCTCGCATTACCCGTGCTGCTGACGACGCAGCTGGATTGGCGATCTCCGAAAAGATGCGCGCAAGCATCCGTTCGGTCCGCCAAGACGTGCGCAACGCTAACGACGGTATCTCGATGATTCAAACGGCTGAAGGCGGCATGTCTGAAGTCGGAAACATCCTGGTTCGTTTCCGCGAATTGTCCACGCAAGCAGCATCTGACACCTTGAGCAACACGGAGCGTGGATTTATCGATAAGGAAATTCAACAGCTCGCTTCAGAAGTAAACCGTATCTCCAGTGTGACTGAGTTCAACGGCCACAAGCTTTTGAACGGCACCGGCGATATGATGGAAATCCAAGTGGGCATCAACAACGATCCTGAGAACGATCGTTTCAAATACGCTCCAGAAAAAACCAACGTTTCGTTGGATCACCTCGGCCTCAGCGGCATCACGGTTAGCGACAAGGCTTCTGCTCAGCAGAATCTGACCAAGGTCGACGAAGCCATCAAGGTGCTCTCTGAAAACCGCGCAGAGCTCGGCGCTTTGCAAAACAGACTTCAATCGTCCGTGAACAGCTTGAACGTCTATGACGAGAACATGTCTGCTGCCCGCAGCCGCATTTATGATGTGGACATGGCATCTGAGACCGCTGAGTTGACGAAGGGTAATATCCTTTCTCAAGCAGGTGTCTCGGTTCTCTCTCAAGCTAACCAGAACAACATGATGGCTTTGAAGCTGCTTGGATAATCAGCATCAACTGACATCTTAGTTCTCCAGTAGGGGTCTGCGCCGATAAACGGCGCGGGCCCCCTCCTGTTTTGTTCGGTAGCAAGGGAACCCGTTGTGGGCAAAAAAAGTAAGAAATCAAAGAGCGCAATCAGGATTCCTGAGATCCTGCGCTCGCCGCTGCGCGATGAGTCCGAGGCCGTCGTTTCGTCGGACGCCGAGCATGCGCTTTTTTTGCGCTGCTTTGAGCTTTACCGCGTGATCGAGCTTGCGGACCGCACTCTGGAGTCCATGATTGAGGCGTACTCAAAATACAGAACGCGCGACCTTTTCAAGGAAACGCTGCAAATGAGGTATTTTGATTTCGATAGTGCGGGTCTGGATGGAATCGATCCAGGACTCAACGCAAACGTGATCGCGATGTTCAATAGAATTTATGAACTCCGACTCTCGCTTCTTTTCGAAGACGGTTTGCCATTCACCGTGAAAGCGAGAGTCGAAGCCGTTTTGTCAGAGCTCAAACGCGAATGGAATTCCATTCAGGCCGAAGTTGAGACTCGATATCAGTGGAGTTTCAAGCTCCTTTAGATCGCGCCGCAAGACAAGGCCAGGGCGGGATCGCGCTCAAGCTCATGTCTGATGTTCAATACAAGATCCAGGCGAGTATCGGAGTCAGATGCGATCGCAGAGAAGTTCTTGCGTACCATCTGCGCAAAACCGGAATAAGACTCTTGATCACAGCCCATCAGGGAAGCGAAAGCCTGAAGATTTTCGCCTGAGCCTTCGGCCATCTCCTGGCGAAGTGAATCGTAGTTTTCGACAGCATAAAACGCAGCCTGTTCATCTCTCTTCCTCACCAGATCATGTTTCGCGCAGCCCAGAGTTCCAGATGTCATCCCGAACGTTGGAGGAACGAAAGCGTTGGTTGTCGTGCGCGTACTGGTCGCGGAAAATGTGGTTTTAGAAGTCAACTCCCAGCCGAGACCGCAGCCATCGCTGGAGTCACGGGCTTGAGCGCTGATGGAAATTGCCGTTAGTGCGGCCAATGCCGCGAGTCCTGAAAGAATCTTTTTCATGAATTGTCGTTTCCTCTCTGCTGACTATGATGACAAGCAGGAGAGAAGCGGACAAGCCGGCAGAAAATTCCCAGGCTAGCCTAAGTTATACTTAAGGCAATGAGCGCTTAAGGCCTCTTTAAAACGTTTGACTCGACTTGTGAGCAGATCCTTCCGGTCTGCGGGTTCTCAAAGCAGACTGTATTGAGCAAGATTCGGTCTTCCGGACTGCGAACATGGGCCGATAGGGTGAATGTCACTTCCTTTCCAGCGCCGAGGAGAATGTTCTTCCACTCGATTCTGGAAACCGGGTGTTCGCTTTGCGAAGTAAAACGAGAGTCATCCCGGGTCGCAGGAAATTCAGTGGGTTTAGGGCTCGCCTCGAAAAAGGTGGTCATTCGCGGAATGAAGTCGACGACACTTGAGTCGCTGAGGTCGCAATCCCCGGTGTTGCGAACGTGGATCTCATAATCAATCCTGTCCCCAACGGAGACAGCTGGGGGACCTTTCTGGTCCACCGTGATTCCCTTGCATGCCCAGAGTACCGACGGATCCGCCTGTGCGATGGGAAGTGCGACATAGGCCAAACCCAAGGCAAGAGTCGCAAGCACCGATGTCAAAATCTGAGAATTGTTCATAAGTGATCCTCCGTTCAATCGAACCAAGGTTGGTCCATCCAGACCTGGTCAGCCAGCTGTTGCTGACCATCGGCGTTGGGGTGAAAGCAATCTGCCGCCAGGATCGAGCGTGGGATGTTCAAGTTGTAGAGGCGATCGCTATAGACTGCCTGAATTTTTGGAAAGAGCTTGTTGGCCTCAGTCACGGTGTCTCGGATCAGGCGATTATCATTCTCAATGACCATCATCTTCTGATCGTATTCTTTTTCAGTTTTCCAGGTGAGGAGCGGATTGCACTCTTTCAGGATTTTGTTCCGAACGGTGTTGCAGCTCAGGCCCAGGAGAGTCTTACTGCTGCGAAGCGATGGCTCGGCAAGATCCGGAATGCGCGGAATCCCTACGACAAGCACGTGCACTGGCTCTTTCTGGGGAAACATCGACAAGATGCGGAACGCCTTGATCAGATTGTCATGCATTTCGCCGAGAGGAACGCCCCATGGAGTTTGTGATGAACAGGCGTCGTTGGAGCCTACAAGAAGAGTTACATATTTGAGTTCGGAGTAATTGCCTTCGCGAAAATCCTGCAAGAGCTGGAGCGCCTGATCTTCCATGGCGTTCGTCATTCGCCCCGGGTAGGAAACGTTGTCCACGTTGATGGGGCGCGATTCCCCCTTGCGCTTGAAATAGTCTTTGAGTCTCACGTAGTGGGATTTGATTCCAATTCCAGATGCCCAGGAAAGAAGATACTTGTTCTCAAAAATCATCCTCTCCTGAAGTTCCTCGATCTGAACCTTGTCATTCGATGCAGACGCGTCCGATGGAATAGGGAAGTCAGCGAGCGTGGCTGCTGATATGGAATCACCCATTACGCCCATCATGAGAGGCCCTTGATATCGCGTTTCCTGCGCGTGAGCTTGAGATCCGCTCATCAAAGCAGGGAGGGCAAAAGCAAGGATTGAAAATGCTTGAACCAGTGGGATCTTGCTCTTGCTGGATTTTTTCCTCATTACCTGCGTTTTACACAGTTTATGTAGAAATGGTCAATTCGCGCCCCGTCGGCACAACGAATCGAGTAGAAAAAACGGTGTGTGATTGCATGGGTTGTCAAAAGAAAGGTCTTTTGGTAGACGTTTTCCCATATGAAAAGACATCTCAACGCTTTGGGTTGCCTTGTTGTGGGAGCACTACTGAATTCAACCGCATTTGCTGCGCATATCAGCTCAGCGCTTCCTCCGGATGCGCGTCTTCAAGACGTGGCCAAAATCACCAATTCGCGCGATGCGTCAGTTGCGGTCTTAAGCGTTGCTTTAGGCCCTAAAGACGAGGTGTTAGGCGTTTATAGCGTTTATGAAATGAATGACGGAACAGGCGAAGTGATTCGAGATCTCATGCCGCTTTCTGAAATTCAAAGCCCTCAAGGCTCAGTTCTGCATGAAGAGAATGGGATGAAGATTTTCATTCTCCAAGGTACAGTTGACACTGAGCATGGAAGAGCGAACCTTCAGATTCGTTATCTGACCAACGGCATCAAGCGCTCCTATGACAGCTGCCGCGTTAATGCCAATCGGTCGGCACAAGGTACTTGGACTCTTGTGAATGCCTACAATGGCAAGACAGTCACCGAGGCGCACGCCAAGGCATGGACTTTTGGCATCAAGACGATTGAAAACGTCTGCCCAAACTGAGTCCTCTCAATTAAGCTCCAAAGAAGAACGTAAAAATAAAGTAGGCACCGATGGCGCACATCGCCGTGCCTAAGATGCGGTCCAGGAGTTTTGGATTCATCACGAGGCCTAGGCGATTGCCCATGATGACTGCAATTCCTGCAACGCTCCAAAGCGCAAGGACTGCCGCCGTAAAAACGGTCCACGGAGCGTGATACTTCGCGATCAGCGAGGCGGAGGCGATCTGCGTCAGGTCGCCCCACTCGGCGATGAAAATGACCAGAAATGAGCTCCAGATGGTTTTTCATGCGTGGACGCTTGCAGTAAGTTTCTCATCGATCTCATGCTTCTCCTCTTCGATCTCTTTTTTGACGTCCTTTCGCCAGGACAGAATTCCGTAAACTAGGAAAAGAATGCCGGCAATCAGCGGCATCCACTCTTTAAGAGCTGCGCCAAACAGGGTTCCAAAGAGAACCGCGATGAGTGTTTGATAGGCCAATCTTAACTTGAGTTTTGTGGTTTACTCAGTGAAAATTTCCGTTTGGGGAACTATGGCAAAAGTTGAACTTCGGTCGGTGCGTAAAAGTTTTGGGGCGGTCAATATTATTCCAGAGTTAAATCTGGAGATCGGCTCAGGCGAGTTCATCTCGCTTGTGGGTCCGTCAGGCTGCGGCAAGAGTACCATTTTAAGAATGGTCGCAGGACTTGAGGATCCGACGGCTGGCGAGATCAAAATTGATGGCCGCGTTGTGAACCGCGTGAGCCCGAAGGATCGCGGCCTGGCGATGGTGTTTCAAAACTATGCGCTCTATCCGCATATGACGGTTCGCCAGAATCTGGGCTTTGCCTTGAAGCTTGCAAAGCTTGATTTCAAAGAGGCAGAAGCGCGCATTCAGGAAACTTCTGAAATTTTGGGACTCCAGGAACTGCTCGATAGAAAGCCCTCTCAGCTTTCGGGTGGACAGAAGCAGCGTGTAGCCATGGGAAGAGCGATGGTCCGCCGGCCTAAAGTGTTGCTCTTTGATGAGCCACTATCCAACCTCGACGCTCAGTTGAGAATCAAAGTTCGATCAGAGATTGCGCATCTTCATAAAAAACTTCGATCAACAGTTATCTACGTCACGCATGATCAAGTCGAAGCCATGACGCTGTCCGATCGGATCGTCGTTTTAAATCGCGGAAACCTTGAGCAGGTGGGTGCCCCGCTTGAGGTCTATCACAAGCCAAGAACCAAGTTTGTGGCGTCCTTCATTGGAACGCCCCCTATGAACTTTATTTCGGCAAGCCAGATTCCAGCCGCCGCTCAAAGGCAGGCCGAGACGGTTGCGTTTCGTCCGGAGTGCACCAAACTTTCGGCTGAGTCTGGAGCAGTTGAAGTCGGAAAGGGGCGAGTAAGCCTCATTGAGCCTTTGGGGAGCACGACTCATGTTCATGTGCGCGTGGGAGAGCAGAGTCTGATTGCTGAGCTTAAGTCCGATGCGATGCCAAAGCTCGAGGATGAGTTGAGCGTTTGGGTGAGTCCAAAGGATTTCTTCTTCTTTGACTCAAACGGGGTCACGCTCACATGAGGCGCTCAGACAATCTCTTTGCGTGGCTGCTTCTGCTGCCTACGCTTGTAGTGCTTGGGGTTTTTGTTTTTTATCCCGCCATCAATTCGTTTTATCTGAGTCTGCATGAGGTTGAGGCGTTCTCAACGCACAAGACTTTCATTGGCCTGGATAACTACAAGATGCTTCTTGAGTCGCCTCAATATTGGCAGAGCATTCAGGCCACCATCAGCTTTATCCTTCTTACTGTCATTCCATCCGTTATTCTAAGCCTTGCGTTTGCGATCGGAATTGATGCGAATCCGTATTTCCGTGGCTTGCTTCGAACGATCTTCCTGATGCCGGTTGCGATTTCATCCGCAATGGCTGCCATGCTGTGGATCTTTTTCTATAATCCGACATCTGGTTACATCAATTACGTGCTCGAGATTTTTGGCGCTCGGGGTCCGAACTGGCTAGGCGATGGCAGATGGGCCGTTCTTGCGGTGGCGATTGTCACGGTCTGGAAAGAGATCGGCTTCAGCGTCATATTCTTTCTTGCGGGTCTTGCCGCGATTCCAAGCGATATTCGCGAGGCTGCCGCGCTGGATGGGGCCAACGCCTGGCAGCGCTTCTGGCAGATCGTGCTTCCCATGCTCTCGCCAACCGTTCTTTTTGTTACCGTCGTGTCGGTGATCAACTCATTTCAAAGCTTTGGTCAGATTCATATCCTGACCCAAGGTGGCCCTGCAGGCGCGACGAGTACCCTGGTTTACAATCTTTACCGGGATGCATTCCAGAACTTCCAGACAGGGTCAGCATCCGCTCAGGCCGTCATTTTGTTTTTAATTATGCTTGCGGCGACTGCGGTTCAATTCTGGGTTGCAAAGAAGCGCATTCATTACAGCTAAGAGGACGATGTCGTGGCCAATCAACACACCGAACAGAAAGCCAGGACCTGGGCAACGATGCTTCTTCTGGTTCCTGCCATCATCCAATTCTTTCCAATCCTCTATGTGATCTCGCTTTCGTTCAAGGATAAGACCGAGGTCTTCAAGTATCCTCCATCTTTGATCCCGCAACATTTTCAAACGGCAAACTTCCAGGCAGCACTTGCTGCCGCGCCTCTGGGAAGGTTTCTGATCAACTCCCTTTTCATCGCGTCTGCCATCACGCTGTTTCAGATCCTGACAGCAGTGCTTGCGGCGTACGCTCTGGCCCGGATGGAATTTGCCGGAAAGAAAATATTTTTTGCCCTGATCATCGCAACCATGATGGTTCCTGGTGAAATCACGATCATTCCAAACTACCTGACGGTTGCAAAGCTGAACTGGATCGATACGTACAGCGGATTGATCCTGCCGTTTGCCGCATCTGGATTTGGCGTGTTCCTTCTTTACCAGTTCATGCGAGGAATCCCAAAGGAGCTTGAAGAAGCGGCAAGACTTGATGGAGCATCCAGGATCCGTTTTCTTTTTCAGTTCGCCGTACCTCTATCGATGCCTGCAATCGCTGCTTTTTCTGTCTATGCGTTCGTCAATGCGTGGAATCAATACCTCTGGCCCTTGATCGTCACGCAATCCACGGAGATGCAGACCGTTCAGATCGGAATCGGAATGTTCCGCTCGCAAAATGAGTCGGTGAGCTGGGGTGTGATCATGGCGGCAACCATCATTCTTGTGTCTCCGATGTTGATTCTGTTCGTTGGAACTCAAAAACAGTTTGTGCGCGGAATGACCATGGGAGGCCTCAAATGAAAAGAGGCTGGATCTCGCTTGCAGTGGCCGTATCTTTTCTTTCCGTCTCACCCTCCTTTGCTGCGTCGACCGTGCTGCAGTTCTGGCACTCGATGGGTGGTCAAAAAGGGAAGCTTCTGAAAGAGATTGTCCAGGAGTTCAATGCTCTTCCTGAGAACAAGGACAAGACGGAAATCCAGGTTCAGTATGTGGGGAGCTACGAAGAAGGTTTGAATAAGCTTCGAACTGCGCTCATCGGGGGCCGCGGTCCTCACGTGGTTCAGATCACGGATATCGGTCAGCGCGTGATGATCGACTCGCATGCCGTGACGCCGCTTCAGGATTTTATCGATAAGGATCCTGAGTTTCCGATCACTCAGATTCTTCCGCCGATTCGCCACTACTACGAGCTTAATAAGAGACTTTACTCGCTGCCTTTTGCGACCTCAAATCCGATCCTCTATTACAATGTGGATGCTTTCAAGAAAGCAGGAGTCGAGAAGCCTCCCGCGACTTTCAAGGAACTCGAAGAGATCAGTCGCAAGCTGACAGATACGAAAGCCAGAATTCAAGGCATTACCTGGCCTGTGAACAGCTGGTTCTTTGAGGAATTCCTGGCGCGCCAGGGAGCAAACCTCGTCAATCCAGGAAATGGTCGAGTGGCTCGTGCGAGTCAGGCGAACTACATCTGCTCCGAAGGTGTTGAGTACCTTACACTTTGGGCAAAGATGGTTCAGGAAGGGACACTGGCCAACGTTGGGCGAGGCTGGGATCCGGCCGAGCAGAACTTCATCGCCGGTCGCACGGCGATGCTGATCACATCGACCAGCGATATCTTCGAAGTTCTTAAAGAAGCTCCGTTTAAACTTGGAACCGCTCCTATTCCCGCTCGCTCGCTGAATGAGCGCGGTGGAACGGTCATCGGTGGAAATTCGCTTTGGATTCTCAATAATAAGCCAATTTCCGAGCAGGAGGCGGCTTACCGCTTCTTGAAGTTCATGGCCAGTCCCTCGGTTCAGGAGAAATGGCACAGCAACACCGGCTATTTTCCGATTCGTGCGGACGTCATTGATTCGTTAAAAAAGCGTGGATTTTACGACAAATTTCCGGTTGCATGGACTGCTATAGAACAAATGCGCGCGTCCCCGGATATGGACGCGACGCGGGGGGCGCTCATGGGAGTGTTCCCTGAGGCTCGTGAGCACATTGCCACGGCGATCGAAGAGGTACTGGCAGGCAGGACGGATGTCCTGACCGCGTTAAGGAAAGCGAAAGCCAAAACGGATTTTTCTCTGATGCGCTACAATCGAGGCAAAAGTGATTGAGAGTTCAGTTGTTATTCACGGGCACCGCGGATCGCGTGGAACGCATCCGGAAAACACATTGCCATCCTTCCAAGAGGCGCGTGATGTCGGCGCGGCCTTTGTCGAGCTTGATGTTCACTTGAGCAAAGACGGACACGTGGTTGTCTTTCACGACTTTGAGATCAGTGGAAAGCTTTGCAAGGACTCATCCGGTGAGCCGGTCCGGGGGAAAATCCCGCTCAGCGAGCTGACCCTGGCCCAGATCCAGTCTTATGAGTGCGGAAGCACGAAACTTCCGGGGTTTCCTTTTCAGATGGCTTGTCCAGGCGCGCGGATTCCGACTCTTGAAGAAGTCATCCGCTGGAAGCTTCAAGAGGCTCCAAACATGAGTCTCAATATTGAGATCAAGCGAGAGGAAGAGCCAAAACCTTACCGCCCATCGGCTGAGCAGCTTTCTGAGAGCGTCGTGTCTCTCATTCATCAATACGGAATCGCATCTACGTCTCTGGTGCAATCGTTTGACCTTGAAGTGGTGCGTGCCGTCCGCAAGCTTGATTCAAAGCTCAAGCTCTCATGCTTGTTTGAAGAGGAAGCAGACTTTGCGCAGATCACTCTCAATCACGGCGCTCAAGTCGTGGCGCCTTACCATCGGCTGCTGACGGAAGATCATTTTGAGGCCTGCCTGGAGGCGGGTCTTGAGGTTCTGCCATGGACGGTGAACGAGCCCGATGATTGGGAGCGCCTCATCGATCTGGGAGTGCGCTCCATTATCACGGACTACCCGCGAAAATTAGGCGAGTACGTAGCCCTTACGGTTGTAGAGTGATCGAATCGATCCCGACGACTTGTCCGAACACTTTGTAAGCCTTGAAAAAGCCGCGGGTCACCACATGATGTCCGCTTTGATCATTGGCCATCAGCTCCCAGGTGTCGCCTTCACGGACCAGGTCAACCACTAACGTTCTGTAGCTATGGTTAATGGCGTTTCTCAAATAAGTGATTTGAAGTGTGCCTCCGTGGGCTGGGTCAAAGTCCGTGCTTTTGAGGATGGCGATATCGATGCCCTGATAGTTCATCAGAACGACCCCTTTGGAGAGGTCAGTCAGCTCAAGTTTCGCGGTCTTAGCGTCGGAGACAGCTTGGAATGCTGTGGCGGTGAAGTCATCATTGACCAGCACTTGGATATCTAGATTTCCCGCAATCGCGTCCGACGTGCCGCGTAAAAGCTGTTGCGCGGAATCTGCGAAAGCCAGCGATGAAATCGTCATGACCGCACTCATGCATAAAGTTAAAGCCGCGACTTTAAAGGAATTTGGCTTTCTCATTTCTCTAGCTCCCCCAATTGGCTCTTAAGATTAGAAAGTCGGAAAGATTTGCCTATCTTCTCGGTGCTCGATCGGGGAACTTGAATAAATAAGTCTTGTATAAAAATGATGCAGCCCGCAATGGCAATGGCTGCGTTATTGCTTGTGATAAGCCTCTATGAAGTCTGCCGGTATGAAGACCACAGGCCTTGTCGCAACCTTGCTGGCTGTCGTTCTCGCGGGTGCTGTAATTCACAGCGAAAGGCATAAGGCCATGAATTCACAGCAGCCGGATCCTGCTATGACCACTTCCGCTGGCAGTGCTTCTGGAAATGATGGAGGAGCTCAAGTCTCCAATCAGTCCGCTGGACAATACAAGGGCGCTCCCGCTTTAAGTCGCGACCAAATCAATCAAAAGCTTGCACAAAATGATCAGGAGCTTGCAGCCGCACAGACTCGACTTCAACGCGTGCAGGATGATCTTCTCGCCGCAAATCTGGATCAGCAGATCGAGCAACAACAGCAGCTTGTGACGCAACTGCAAGCCCAAGCTAAAGTGGGTGGCACGCAAGGAGAGATGTCCGCGCAGTTGCAAAATCAGGCGATTCTGACGGAACAGGGCTTTCAAGTTCTGCAGCAAAGGGCCGCAGCAGTTCAGCAACAGGTCCAAAATCAGCAGGGCATCTCAAATTTGATTGAGGAAAAGCTTCGACAAACGATTGCGCCTGCTGACAGTGACGTTATCGTTAGTCTGAATTCTCAGTTTCAGGCATCAGAACAACGGAAGCGCGCTCTGCAGGCGGAGCAGGACTCGCTTGTGCAACAGCAGCAGCAGCTTGCATCCAGCCGTTACGCTAGTCAGGCCCAGCAACAGCAACAGCAGCAAGCGGGAGCAGTCAGTACCAATGTTGCGCTTGATCAGGCCAAAGGCAGACTCGAAGACCTGAATCGTCAAAAGCAGCAGCTTCTCAATGAGGCTGATCAAGACAAGCGACGCGTACAAGAGCTTCAGTCCGAGCGCTCAACTCTTTTGAATCAGACTCAATAAGCCCAGTAAGGGCCTGTTCCCAGGGTGGACGACGTGCCCTCAATTCCCAGGTAAACGTTTCGTCCCAGATAGAACGGAAGTCCCCAGTCAAAGAGCCCATTCAAGCCTCCACTGCCGGATGAGCCAGACATGCTTGGGAAAACCCATGCGCCTGAGTTACTCAGCAGGTCTCGCATACTGACGACCTGAAAATCAAAGCTTCCGCTTGGTGATCCTGTATACGCGGAATTAGTCGCAGTCAGCAGTGTCTGAGTTGAAGGACAGAACCAGCCCCCGAGACTTCCACCGCAATCCGCGACAACGCCGCTTGGAAAGAAGAGTCCATTGGATCCGCTATCAATGAAGCTTCGATAGGTGTGGCCATTGAAGCTTGTTACAAACTGCGCGGTCTGTGGATCTGCGGCGAACGTTTGAACGCTTCCAGGGATATTGTTGGAGCGAGTCCCGATACCAAAGACAATGTAGCCATTCGTGGACGCCGTGCCTGTTGCTGCAACACTTGGAAGCTCGAGAATGACGCCGTTGTTATCAATCGGGAGCAGCGATGCAGGATTTTGCACCTGGCTTGTGACCGCGAGCCGGGTGCTCGTGCAGCTTGATCCGCTGCAAGCGTAATACATCCCGTTGTTAGTGGTCGATGCGCAATCAGGGCCGCAATCCTGGGCGAAAAGTCCGATTCCCAAAATGCCGTTAAAGCCCGCATCCGATGGGCCGGTGTCCGGGTTTGCACAGTTGTAGTGGCCCGAAAAATAGGTCGAATCAATGACCTGAATGGGCGACGTGATGGTGGGTTCACCGCCCAGAACAAGATCCGCGGTTGCCACGGGCCCCCAATCCGCTGAGCCATCGCCAAAGTGCACGCATTGTGCGACCGGGGTAGATGATGCGTTAACAACTTGAGGCAGTGACAGGTTCCCAAGCGCGGACTTGAACACACGCAGCCCATAGCTTCCCGTATCTACGAGCAAGTCATTCACGGTCACGCAATGATTCGTGCCGGGTTCGCAGATCGTTACGCTTGCGCAAGGTTTGTTGGGATAAGTGTTCGAGCATCCAGGTCCGTTCACGCTCAAGCTCATGACGTTTGGCCCACTGAGGGCAGGGAGCGAGGTGCCGTTAGGAAGCGAATAGGGAAACGGATTGATGCTGGGCTGCGAAGGGCTCCCGTTGCTTGCTCCGATGCAGCCTGAAGACAGGATGCAAAACCCGGTTGCCAACAGAAGTCGATTGAATGTTTTCATTTTAAAGCTCTCCGGGAATATCACCCAGGGAGACGCCTCCGGGAATGAGGGAAGGGTCATAGGCGCGGCCGCTGAGGCTTCTCATATGGCCCCAATGCTCGACAACCACTCGATCCGTGCGTATGGAGCGGCTTCGGCGACCATGCTGGCGCACCGATCCCTTCACAGCGTTTTCGTATTCGCCATTGTAGGAGCCCAGGAGAATGGAGAGGTCAGGTTGCGCGATCCCGCTCCAGGTCACGGCAAAGACTACTCCGGAAGGTGAGATAAACTCACGAACTGTAGTGGTATCCGACTGGGTCGTTCGCACGGAAAAAGACTCGCGAATCTCGGAACGGGCTGAGAAACCCGAAGGCATGCGGCTTACAGAGTTCGCAGACTCTGCGATCTCGCCTAAAATAGCGTGAGAGATGTTGGGATGAAGAAAAATTAATGGCAAAATCAGAAGGTAAAGCCTCATGCTTAGCACTCCTAAGTATTTCGTGGACCTTTCGTTGACCCTTCCTGGGTCCTCGTTGTAATAGTGTGATCTAGTGCCCCAGATCAGCTATATATTTAATGATCGTGTAAAAAGCGGGGATTAGTAAAGCAGTTTAAAATCCGGATCATTTCAGGTAGGTAACGGATAGGTACATGTCGGTAAAAAGTACCTAGGCGAAATAGGGAAAGACGAAAATGAGCCTCTCCGAAATTTCAATTCGACGTCCGGTATTTGCCTGGATGCTCATGTTTGCATTGATTGTTTTTGGCGCCATCGGTTTTCAGCGCATGGGAATCAGTCAAATGCCTGACGTGAATTTCCCCGTTGTGAACGTTTCGCTTGAGCTGGATAACGCGGCTCCTGAAGTCATGGAAATGGACGTCGTTGACCCGATTGAAGATGCGGTCATGGGAATTGAGGGGCTGAAGAACGTCACTTCCACAGCAAGTCATGGCACGGCGAACATCACCTGCGAGTTCGAGCTCAATCATAATATTGACGTGGCGCTCTCTGAGGTTCAGGACCGAATTACTCAGGCACGCAGAAAACTCCCAACATCGCTTTATCCGCCCGTCATCACCAAAACCAATCCTGAAGATCAACCGATCATGTGGGGCATGGTCACCGCTGATCCAGGCGTCTCGCTTTATCAGCAGATGACCTACGCGCGGAACACCTTGAAAGACCAGCTCTCAACGATTGCTGGCGTTGGAAATGTCGTCCTTCGTGGCTATGTGGATCCTAACCTGAGAGTTTGGGTCGATATCAACAAGCTCAATCGTTTTGAGCTCACTTCGACGGATATCATCAATTCGATCACGGCGGGTCAGATTGAGCAGCCCGCAGGCCGAATTGAAGGAATAGATAAAGAATTCAATATTCGCGTTCTGGGAGAAGCCAAGACTCCTCAAGATTTTGGAAACATCCGCTTGGATTCACGCGGTGGCGGTCCCAACTATAAGCCGATGCCGCTCTCTCAGATTGCATCAGTCGAAGAAGGCATTGCGGACCTTCGAGCGATTTCTCGTTATAACGGAAAAATGGCCGTGGGCCTTGGCATCGTCAAACAGCACGGCGCCAACGCAGTTGAAGTCTCCAACCTGGTTTATAAAAAGGTCGATCAGCTGAGACCGACTTTGCTGCCGGGCTTCCACATGGACGTGCAGCTCGATACAACGAAGTACATCCGGGACTCCGTCCATGAGCTGAACTTCACGCTGATTCTCTCTGCGATCCTGACTTCGATCATCTGCTATCTCTTTCTGGGCTCGTGGTCTTCAACCTTTAATGTGCTTCTGGCAATTCCGACATCGATCGTGGGCGCCTTTCTTGCGCTCTACTTTTTCGGGTTCACACTCAATACATTCACGCTTCTTGGCCTCTCGCTTGCGATCGGGATCGTGGTCGATGACGCGATCATGATGCTTGAGAATATCGTCAGGCACGCCGAGATGGGCAAGCCTCGCAGACAGGCCGCGATTGATGGGTCCAACGAGATCACCTTCGCTGCCCTGGCGGCAACACTCGCTATTGCGGCGATTTTTATCCCAGTCATCTTCATGCAAGGGGTTGTGGGTCGCTTCTTCTATCAATACGGAATCACGGTGACCGTGGCTGTTCTTCTTTCGCTGCTTGAGGCGCTCACTCTGACGCCTATGCGGTGCGCTCGCTTTCTTCATACGTCTCATTCCGGAAACCCGGGCTGGGTATTGAGAACGATGGACGCTTGGATGTCCAAGCTCGAGAAACGGTATCGAGGACTACTTGAAACCACGCTCAAGTATCGCAAGGCAGTGCTTGGGGCATCGGTTGCGCTCTTTATCGTGTCAGCTTTGATGCTTGTTCCGATGAGAAAAGAGCTGATTCCAGCGCAAGATCAGTCGCTCTTTCTACTCTCTCTGAAGACACCCGTAGGAACCGCAATCAAGGCCACGGATACGGTTTTCAAAAAGGCCGAAGAGTATCTAAAAAAACAGCCAGAAGTGAAAGACCTGTACACGACGGTCGGAAACTATAACGATAACGACATCGTCAATGCAGGCTACATTTATGTGATGCTGAAGGATCCTGATGCAAGAAAAGCGCGTCAGACGGAAGTGATGAGCCGTACGCGGAAAGAGATCTCTTCACTTCTTCCAGAAACCGAAGTGGTTGTGCAGGACCTGTCCTTGACGGGCCTGAGCGCCTCGCGAGGCTTTCCAGTCGAATTCACGGTTCAAGGTCCCGATTGGACTAAACTTGCGCAGGTCTCGCGCGATCTGATGGCAAAGCTTGGCAGCACGGGCACTCTGACAGACATTCATACGGACTTTCAGGATGGAATGCCTGAGATTGACATCGTGCCTGATCGTATTCGCGCTTCGAGCCGCGGCTTGAGCGTGAACTCAATGGGACAAGAAGTCAGCATCCTGATGGGTGGACAGGTTTTCAGCGCCAACACGCAATATCCATCCGGTGGGCACCGCTACGATATCCGCGTACGTTCCGATAAGGATCAGCATAATGATCCAAAAGATCTGGATAAAATCCTACTGAGAAACAATCGCGGCGAAGTGCTTCCGATCGCTCAAGCGGCCGATATCAAGCAAACCACGGCACTGCAGCTGATCTCGCGCCTCAATCGCCAGCGCGCGATTCCAATTTATGCAAACGTGGCTGAAGGAAAATCCCAGCACGCGGCTCTCAATCAGGTCGAAGAAATCGCCAAACAGACACTTCCTGCGGGTTATAAAGTTGTCATGACCGGAAGCGCGCAAGCGTTTCGTGATGCTTTTGACGGTCTGGTCTTTGCGCTCTTGCTGGGGATCATCGTGGCCTATATGGTGCTTGCGGCCCAGTTCAATAGCTTCATCCACCCGGTGACTGTTCTTACGGCGCTTCCGTTCAGCTTAACAGGTGCTCTGATTTCGCTCTATGTGACCGGTCAAACGATCAATCTGTTTAGTATGATCGGATTGATTCTGCTCATGGGGATCGTGAAGAAGAACTCCATTCTCCTGGTCGATTTCACCAATCAGCGGAGGTCTGAAGGACTTGCTCCTCATCAAGCGCTTCTTGAAGCCTGCCCTGTGAGGTTGCGCCCAATTCTCATGACCTCAGTCGCAACGGTCGTTGGTGCGCTTCCTGGCGCTCTGGCGTTGGGACCAGGAGCCGAAACTCGTATTCCAATGGCGATTTCAATTGTCGGTGGTGTGACTGCATCGACTCTTCTCACGCTTTTTGTGGTTCCTTGTGTCTACAGCCTTTTCGTTCGATTTGAGCGTCCGGAAAAGGAAGAGGCTTAAGCATGATCTTGTCTGAGATCTCGATCCGAAGGCCTGTCTTTGCGTGGATGCTCATGGCAGCTTTGATTGTCTTTGGCCTGATCTCTTTCAATCGATTGGGAATGAGCCAGTTGCCGGACGTGGATTTTCCCGTGGTCAGCGTATCGCTCTCCTTGCAGGGTGCGGCACCAGTCGTGATGGAAAGTCAGGTGATCGATCCGATCGAAGACACGATCATGCAGATCGAGGGAATTCGAAGCATCAATTCCACCTCATCCATGTCCTCAGGCAGAGTCTCGGTCGAGTTCGAGCTCGGTCGCGACATCGATCAAGCCGTTCAGGATGTTCAAAATCGCATCTCCCAGATTCAAAATCAGCTTCCTAAGGACCTGAAGCCTCCAACCGTTCGCAAAAGCAATCCTGAAGATCAGCCGATTCTATGGATTGCCGTGACAGGCGATAGTTCAGTCTCGCTGATGGATATGATGATGTATTCGCGAGACACTCTCTTTGATCAGTTCAGTTCGATCCCGGGCGTTGGCGATATTTCCCTGGGGGGATACGTCGATCCTGCGCTCAGAGTCTGGGTGGATCTTGATAAGCTCAATCGCTACAGCTTTACCTCGGATGACGTGCTGAATGCGATCACGAACGAACATAAAGAGGTCCCCGCGGGTCGCCTTGAGAGCGACGAACGCGAGTACAATCTGAGAATCAGAGGGGAAGCAACGACCCCAGAAGAGTTCTCAAATATCCTGATTGAGAACCGAAGTGGACAAGGGGTGAACTTCAAGCCTACGCCGCTGAGCGCTGTTGCAAAAGTGGAGGAAGGCACAGCGGATGTTCGGAGAATCTCACGCTTCAATCAGCAGCTTGCCGTAGGATTGGGAATTCAGAAGCGACATGGCGCCAATGCCGTTGAAGTCGCCGAGGCAGTTCGAAAGAGAGTTGAAGAGATTCAACCTACTTTGCCGAAGCAGTACCATGTCGAAGTGCGCTCGGACTCGACTCGCTTTATCAAGCAATCGGTTCATTCGCTGATTTTTACGCTCGTTCTATCGGCGATTCTGACGTCTCTGGTTTGTTTTCTCTTTCTGGGATCGTGGAGTTCGACGATCAACGTTCTCTTTGCCATCCCAACCTCGCTCGTTGGCGCCTTCATCTTTCTGCATTTCTTTGGCTTCACGCTGAATACTTTCACTCTTCTGGGCCTTGCTCTTGCGATCGGAATTGTCGTCGATGATGCGATCATGATGCTGGAGAATATCGTCCGGCATCGCGAGATGGGTAAGAAGCGAAAGCAGGCGGCGATTGATGGCTCAAGGGAAATCACCTTTGCCGCGGTGGCCGCGACCGTCGCAGTGGTTGCGATTTTCATCCCTGTCATTTTCATGAAAGGCGTCATCGGGCGCTATTTCTTCCAATACGGAATCACAGTCACGGCTGCTGTGCTGCTGTCACTTCTTGAAGCGCTCACACTCACACCGATGCGCTGCTCGCAGTATCTCACCGCGGGAGATCGTCAAAGCCGATTCGCTCAAAAGCTGGATCACGCGTTTCATGGTCTGGCAAAACGGTATCAGTCAACCCTTGAGTTTGTCCTTGCTCACCGGATCAAGACCCTTCTGATTGCGGCGCTGGTCTTTGTTCTGGGCTTTGGTCTTGCCAAGAAACTTCCAAGCGAGATGATGCCTGCGCAAGATCAGTCGCAGATCATGCTTCGGTTCAAGGGCCCGCCCGAGGCCTCGATCGATTACACCGATCAAAGACTCAAGAAAGCCGAAGCCTATCTTAGAACCCTTCCTGAAGTGGACGGAGTCTTTGCCACTGTCGGGGGCTTTGGTGGAGATGCGGTCAATCAGGCGCAGATTTTCGTATCGCTCGTGGATCGCTCGAAGAGAAAGCTTTCTCAGGCCGAGCTAACGAACATTATTCGCGAGTACCTGAACAAGAACGTGAAAGGCATTCGCGTGAACGCTCAGGACATGTCACTCCGGGGCTTTGCTCCGACACGTGGCTTTCCTGTCGAGTTCATCATTCAGGGTCCTGATTGGGAGAAGTTGGAAGAGCTCAGTGAGCAGCTCACGGATGAACTTGAGAAAACCGGCGTCCTGGTCGACGTGAATACCGATATCCAAAAGCAGGTGAAGGAAATTCACGTAGTTCCGGACCGCGATGCGCTCTCCAAGTATGCTGTCTCGATGAATTCCGTTTCCACGGCCTTGAACGCTCTGGTGGGCGGTGCATTGTTGAATGGCCAGACCGAGTATCCAAAGAACGGGCATCGTTATGAGATTGAAGTTCGCTTGCTTGCGCCCCAAAGAAGTCAGGCCGAACAACTGAACATGATTCAGGTGCGAAACAATCGAGGCGAGGCGGTTCGTCTCTCAAAACTAGTGAAGATCGTCAACGATGATGCCCTTCAATCCATCACACGGTTGAATCGAGCGAGATCCATCTCGATTTACGCAAATCCTGCTCCAGGGCATGCGCAACAAGAGGCGCTCAAGGTGGCAGAGGGAGTGGCGAAGAGGATTCTGCCGCAAGGATATTATTATAAGATGAGTGGAAGTTCCCAAAGCTTCAAGGAGTCTTTTGATGGCCTGATCATGGCACTGCTTTTGGGGATTTTGGTTTCTTACATGGTTCTGGCGTCGCAGTTCAACAGCTTCATCCATCCCGTGGTGGTCTTGCTGGCTCTGCCATTCAGCTTTACTGGCGCCTTTGCGGCGCTCGCACTTTTTCACCAGTCGATCAACATCTACAGCATGATTGGTTTCATTCTATTGATGGGGATCGTGAAGAAGAACTCGATTCTTCTCGTGGATTTCACTAATCAACTTCGATCTCAAGGATCAGACGTGAAGCGGGCTTTATTGGATGCGTGCCCCGTGAGACTCAGGCCAATCATCATGACTTCGCTTGCTACGGTTGCAGGCGCGTTACCGGAAGCTCTTGCGATTGGCCCAGGATCAGAGACCACGGTACCGATGTCGATTGCAATCATCGGTGGAGTGATCGCATCCACGGTTCTGACACTTTTTGTCGTGCCTTGTGCTTACAGTCTTCTGGCAAAGCTTGAGCGGCCAGATGAGCTTAGCCAGTGATACCGCCGTTTAAAGTCACGGTGCTTGGGCAGCTGCTGCTGTAAGACGAGTACTGGGAATTGTTCTGCTGGAGGTACAGGCTTCCGCTCAACTGATTGTTTGAGTAGTAAAGAGTACCCGTATAGGTACACGTCATAGAAGTCTGATTTCCATAGTTGTTATAGCCATTATAATAGCCGTTGTTATAACCCGAACCGTATCCATAGCCGTAGCCTGATTGGCTCTGTTGAGACGCCGTGACCAGAGTAAGGGTGACATTGTTGAGATGACCACTGCCGTCGTTCGTCCCCGTCAGGGTTTCGGACGAAAAGCAGCTGTTGCTGCCGGAGCCGTTCACGTTGCCACCGCTTTCAGAAAGGCTCAGATTGAGTTGCGTATTTGCGCATTGGCTGGAGAAGTATCCTCCCTGGATTGATTGGGTGATCGAGTAGGTGCCCGACATGCCCTTTCCACAAGCCACTGCCATGATACTAAGAACCGCCAAACCTGCTGCTTTTTTCATCAACTTCATATGTATAAGGTCCTGCAAATTAAAGATCGGCGTCCGACTTGAACGCGATTGCGCGGGCACATGAGCAAGGGCAATGCCAGGCGTCTTTTGTGGTTAAATTGTGTTTAATTGGTTTAGAAGACGGAGATCTGTCTAAGAACTGGACAGATGTTCAACCTCGAACAGCCTCGTCGGTGCCGTGTTTGCATCACTCTCATGTCATGCGAAGAAAGAAACTGACATCGAATGGTAGGCGCAAGGTGAGTGGACGGGATGATAAGCGTTGGTCTGGCCGCGTGACGAAAGAGAGCGATGCTCTAGACCTCGAGCAGGGGGCTTTTAACAAAAGGTCGCCTCGAGCTGTCGCACTCTCCCTCAAACGATCAGCGGATACAAGCAATCGACGAAAGGCGGAGCCGTTCCGATCGGCTATGTCGATGCTGAACTTTTATATTAATCGAGGAGGGAAAAATCTTCCCCCTTCGAGGAAGAAAATTCTGAACGAAGCTAAGGATGAGTTGAGAACACTTTATGGCCGTACTCGGAAAGCCAAGTAGACACAGGCCGGTTGCTGGCATAAAATCTGGAAAGATTTTAATTCCAAACATCGAAAGGAATCCGACTTTATGAAAAAGTTTTCCACGATCCTCTCCGTATTTGCCTTGTTGGCTTTTTCTAGCGCAACCGCACATGCCGCAGCCGACGCATCCGAGTGCAACAAGGAGTCACATTACCCACTGATCACTAAGTCTGAGCTCAAGCAGGTGGTCGAGAGCAAGTCGGCAACGATTTTCGACGTAAATAGCAAAGACAGCTATGAGTCCACGCATGTGCCTGGCGCAGTCCACTTTGGAAGCCATGAGTCGGACTTCGCCAAGATGCTCCCGAAGGACAAGGGTGCGATGATTGTGGCTTACTGCGGCGGCCCAAGCTGCACCGCATGGAAAATGGCCGCAAAGGAAGCATGTAAGCTCGGCTACACCAATATCCGCCATTTCAAAGAAGGCATCAAAGGCTGGAACGAATCGAAGTAATCCGGCAACTCACGCCTTAGGAAACGATTGACCCTCGCGCTGCATCACGCAGGCGAGGGTTTTTCATTTTATGTCTAAGAGCGTTCAACGCTCAGAGGCGTGACAAATAAATAGGCTGGCTGGTATTACATCGACCATGTTGAACATCGCCTCCAAAAAAGTCGCCTGGGTCCTGTCACTCGTCACTCTTTTCTCCTCAGGGCTTGCGCTCGCGAGCGAAGCTGAAACGAGGTCCGCTGCAGCGTCTCCACTTTTCCAATCCGATAGTATCTTGGAAGTCACGCTGAAGACGGATCTTCCACAGCTGATCCGAGATCGTTCCAAAAACTATCACACGGCCTCCATCGAGGTTGTCGATCCTGCGGTTCGCGGACCCGGACTTAAAATGAAGGTCTCAACTCGAGGAATGACCAGTCTCAGGACATGCGCGTTTCCGCATCTTCGTCTTAAGTTTGATACGGCGACCACGCAAAACACGATCCTAAGAAATCTGGAGAAGGTCAAGATTGTGGGCCACTGCAATAATCCTGATCTGGGCGACTCAAAGGCGAACGAGCAGAAGGAAGTCTTCTTACAGTACGCTCTTTACAAGATGTATAATGTTCTCACCGACTACAGCATGCGTGTTCGCCTGGCCCGCATGCATTACGAGGATACAAGCGGAAGGATGTCGCCGATCACCAAATACGCGTTCTTCATCGAGCCGGAAGAAAGCGTTGCTGCACGCTTCGGAGCAAAGGCCTGGGACCGGGAAGAACTGAACAATCAAGGCTACTCGTCCAGTAATCTCAACGCGACTTACGCAGGAATGGACGAGGCTTACCAATTCCTGATTGGAAACGGAGACTGGCGTCTTTTACGCGGAAACACCATCAGCATCCTGAACTCTATCGTGATCTCAGGGCAGAATATCGGATTCCTTGCGATGCCTTTTGACATGGATCGGGGTGGAATGGTGAATGGAAGCTTCGCTTTTCACAGCATCTATTCGGATGGTGGGACTTTCCCGATTGTCGGAGACGACGTAGGGACGATCCGAAGCATTTACACCCAGTACTATCAAGGCCGAAAAATGTATAAGTATGCGTTCGAACGATTCAGGGAAAAGCGCACGGAGATGTATGCCGTATATGATCGTCTCAGTTCTCTGATTGATCCACATTATCGAAACCGTACGATTGGTCACCTGGATCGATTCTTTCAGGCGATTGGTACCCGTGAGGGAGCCGAGATTGATGCGACAACGCCTTATGATGAGTCGGTACCTCTCGATGAGGCTGTGCCGATGGAAGGCTCCGAGCCCTAATGCGCAAGTTGCGCAGGCCGCGATGATGTGAGAAAGTCGCGGCCTCAGGAGGCTCCTCGATGTTTGTCATTTTAATCCGCTATTTGAAGTCATTGTCTGAAATCGAAAAAGTCGTGGATTCGCATCGCGCATTTCTGGATCGCTATTATCAATCAGGTCATCTGATTGCTTCTGGGCCTCAAGTGCCGCGATCTGGCGGAGTGATTTTGGCCAAGGCAAGCTCGCGCGAAGAGCTTGTTAAAATCTTCTCTGAAGACCCGTTTGTGAATCAGGGCCTTGCCGAATATCAGTATATCGAATTTGTACCGGTCAAAAAAACGGCAGCTTTTGATTCGATCCTGACCGGATGATCTACACGATCACCCCAAATCCAGCGCTTGATACCTGCGGGGTGGTGGATCGCCTTGTCCCTGACGAGAAGAACTATGTCAGCGCAGTTACGAACTTTCCTGGTGGCAACGGAGTAAATGTTGCTCGTGTTTTGACTCGGTTAAAAGTCGAGTGCGTGGCTTCTGGATTTTTAGGTGGATCGATCGGGGAAGAGCTTTTCGGAGCATTGAGACGAGAGAAGGTTCAGTGTGATTTTGTTGAGATTGAGGGACATACGCGAATGAGTGTGACGGTGACTCAATCTAAAACCGGCTGTCAGACGCGGTTGAGTTTTCCAGGTCCCGTGATTCGCAAAAGCGAAGCACTGGCGCTTTCAAAAAAAGTCCGGAATATGGAAGCGTCCTCGATCTTGATGTGCGGCGGAAGCTTGCCTGGGAACTACTCGGTCCAGGATTTGGTAAAACTTTTGAAATTGGCAAAATCCCAGGGATTGCGGCTCGTCGTGGATTGTCCCGGGAAACTTCTAAGACCACTCATTGAAGCGCAGCCTTCTTTGATCAAACCGAATATCGTGGAATTTCAGCAGCTCATGGGAAAGAAGCTGCATTCCGTTGAAACCCTCGCCAGGTCGGCTAAAACTCTTTTAAAGCAGGTACAGCTGGTCTGCGTATCCTCAGTAGACGGCGGCGCGCTGCTGGTGACGCAAAAGGGTACTTGGTATGGAAAGGGCAAGAGTATCAAGGCGTGCTCGACAGTAGGAGCAGGCGACTCGATGGTCGCTGGGATGATCTCGCGTATGACCTTGAACGATGACTGGGACGAGCTTGCACCCGAGCTCTTGCGCCGGGGAATAGCAGCTGGAATGGCTACCGCATCCCAACCAACCGGATATCTGGGGCAGGCGACCGATATTCAGAAGTTCTCAGGACAGGTGCGAATCAAACGTATTTCTTCTTAAAAGGAGAATCACTTGAAGGTCGCAATTTTTGACACTCATGAGTTTGAGCGAAAATATTTTGAAAGTGCTAATCAGGAAGCCAAACACGATCTGACTTTTTTTGAGATCAAACTCAATGAGGAGACCGTCAGCCTGGCATTCGGATTTGATGCGGTCTGCGTCTTCGTCAATGACCGCCTGAATGAAGAGGTCATTCGCGCACTTCAGGTCGGAAGCGTAAAGCTCATTGCGCTTCGCTCCACGGGTTTCAATAATGTTGATCTGGATGCGGCTCATAGGTACCACATTCCCGTGGTTCGGGTTCCGGAGTATTCGCCTTATGCTGTGGCTGAACACGCAACAGCGTTGATCCTGAGCTTGGATCGAAAGATCCATCGGGCGCATCAAAGAGTGAGAGAAGGGAACTTCTCATTGAATGGCCTTGTTGGATTTGATCTCCATGGAAAAACCGTTGGAATAGTTGGGACGGGTCGCATCGGTACCGTCATGGCTCGGATCATGAGCGGATTCGGGTGCCGGATTTTAGCAACAGACCTGAAGCCCAATGAAGACGTGAAAGGGCTACCCAATACGGAATACGTTGATCTGCAGAGGATCTATCAGGAGTCAGACATCATCACGCTGCATGTTCCTTTAACTCCAAAGACTCGCCACCTATTGAATGACCAGAGCTTCTCGATGATGAAAGACGGCGTAATCGTGATTAATACCGGCCGCGGAGCGCTCATTGAGACACAGGCATTGATTCGAGCGTTAAAGCAGGGAAAGGTCGGATTTGCCGGCCTTGATGTCTACGAGGAAGAGGATAAGATCTTTTTCAAAGATCTATCCGAGCTGGTCCTGCAAGACGATTGCATTGCGCGCCTTCTGACCTTTCCAAATGTATTAATTACTTCGCACCAGGGTTTCTTGACCCGGGAAGCACTTCAAAACATCGCAAGAACGACACTTGAGAGCATAACGGCGTTTGAGCAGGGTCGAACGCTGGAAAACGAGGTTTTCTCAAAGGACGTGTTAAAAGACGTCGCTTGATCTAGATCTGCTTGCCGAGTTTTGTGAGCAGATCGAGAGAGAAACGGCGATTCTCAAGTTCCCGTTCGAAAAACTCTTTCCTGAATTGGGCTTTGTCGACTCGAGCTTGTCCCAGACGAAGTGACGTGGATTGATCGATGATTTCAGCGATCTGAATCAGCTCAGCGATTTTAGGGACTTTGGTTCCCATGAGCTTTTTCGGGAATCCGTTTCCATCCACGCGCTCATGAGAGCAGGCGATGATGTTGCGAACATCCTGCGAAATCGGAAGCTTTCTGTCGAGCACGACTTCGATGCTGATCGAAGGATGCTTCTCGTACTCATCTCGCTCGGAAGCGGTCAGGGATGCGATCTCTTTGTTTCGCAGCTTTCGGGTGATCTTGGGATCCAGATAAATAATGCCAAGGTCCGACAGGAGGGCAGCCAGCATGACGTCGTCCAATGGACCGACATCGGCCTGAAGAGAGAACAGGGCTGCGTAAGCTGCGATGGCAGGTGCGCGCTCGACTGAGCCAAAGGTTCCGATGGATGAGTTATTGATAATGTTCCAAGCATCGTCAAAGCCGCCGAGTGAGGCGACCATGGATTGCGCGACCTCGATGGTTTGCTTCAAGAAGTCCTGTCCCTGCTTGTAGGAAGCGTGCTCACCCCGATTAGTGAGGTGATAGACCAGATCAACGTAACTTGAAGCCAGCGAGAGGAATTGGGCGCGACAACGGCGCGATAGTCCTGCAGCGCTTCGATCCGTATGTTCGTTCGTGTACTTGCTGAAAGCTGCAGCATCTTTTTGGCGGATATACATCTCGCCCACGGACGCGCACTTGCTGATTTTAGCGTCATCCAAAACGTCGCCCGCATGTCGGCTGATCAGAAATTTCCCCCGCATCGGCAGCAGATGAAAGAGGTCAAAAGTGATCTCCGCGCCAGGAGTCAGCTCAGAGGCTTTGATAGGGATGTAGGCCGAGCTGAGTGTCTGGCTGCAGATAAAGTGAATCTTGCTGGAGCGGATGGCCTCGTCTTCAAGAACAACGACATCTGCGCCTGACTTTTTCAGAAAGGACGCGGTTTCGGGTTCCAGCGTCTTTTCAACGACACAGATAATGAAGCACTCGGTGAAAATCTGGCGGACGACCTGAACCTGCCCGGCGATGTCGTTCTTGTTCTTTACTGCGACGGCGGAAAGGATCGCGATCCGAGGTTCTTTTTTAGGGCGTTCCGATTCGAAAAGAGTGTCGATGTCTTTCCATTCTTGAAAAGGATAACCAAAGTCGGCTTTAAGAGCTTCACAGACCTTCCGAAGCTCATCATTGGGTGCGATGACAAAGATGTCAGCCTGCTGATCCATATATTCATTGAATACGTACTCCCGAACTTTAGCAAGAAAAGTGGCGCAAAAACCGCTATATGCGTTATGAAGTTATAGATTAGCAGTGTCATTTGTGAAGGAAGTGCGAAGGCGCTATAAGATGATAGAGCTTAAAAGATTTGCAGACCGGGCGACTGGTCTGAAAATAGGGGGAGATTCATATGTCATCTGAAAAAGATGTAACCGGTAAAATTGTCATTATTGATGACGACGGTGAAATGCGCGCGCTTTTAAGCGACTTCCTGAGCAAGCAAGGTTACGAAGTCGCTACTTTCAAGCTGGCGACTGAAGCATTGACGGCACTCTCCCCAAACGGTGAATTCGCCCGAGGCACCGAAAAAGGTGACCTGGATCTGATCCTTTCCGACATTAAAATGCCTGAAATGGACGGCTTAGAGTTTACTGCAAAGGTCCGAAACCTGAGACCCGAGCTCCCCGTGATTCTGATGACAGCCTTTGGGAGTATCGAGACGGCCATCGAGGCAATGAAGCGCGGCGCGTATCATTATATTGTTAAGCCATTTAAATTGGCCGAAGTGGACGTCAGTGTGCGGCGCGCTCTGGAGCATCGCGCCCTTCAACGCGAAAATGTCGTCTTAAGGCAAGAGCTCAAGCAGAACTGGGCCTTTGGCGGTGTGATTGGAAAAAGCTCTGGAATGAAGGCCGTATTTGACCTCGTTCAAAGGGTTTCTCAGGCGACGGCCAATGTTCTTATTACGGGGGAGAGCGGAACCGGTAAGGAAATGGTTGCGCGAGCGATTCATGAAAATGGCGTGCGCGCCAAAAAGCCTTTCATCGCGATCAACTGCACAGCAATTCCGGATACTCTTCTTGAAAGCGAATTGTTTGGTCATGCAAAGGGCTCGTTCACGGGAGCGATTCAGCGGAAGCGCGGTCTTTTCGAGGAAGCCAGCGGAGGAACTCTGTTTCTGGACGAAATCGGCGACCTGGACGTTACGCTTCAAGCAAAGCTTCTGCGCGTGATTCAGGAAAAGAAGGTTCGAGCCGTCGGCGAGAACATTGCGCGTGATGTGGATGTGCGCCTTCTTGCCGCCACTCATAAGGATCTCAAGTCAGCCATGAAGGATGGGCGCTTCAGAGAAGATCTTTACTATCGCCTGAGCGTGATCCCGATCGTCATTCCGCCGCTTCGTGATCGCAAGGAAGACATTCCGCTTTTGGCCGACTACTTCCTCAAGAAGTATTCAGCCGCGAATGGAGCAAAGATTGCCGGTTTTACGAAAAAAGCCGCCGCAAAGCTCATGAGCTTGCGTTGGGAAGGCAACGTCCGTGAGCTTGAGAATGTGATTGAGCGCGCAGTTGTCCTGAGCCCCGGCCCTTACATTGATGATACCGATATCCCGTCAGGAGTGGAGCAATCGGCAGAAGAGTTCTTTGCCGGAGCCTCGACTGACTTTCCGACCGTCGAGCAATTGGAAAAGCGTTATATTCAATTGATTCTTGAGAAAACGGGTGGACGCAAAGACAAGGCCGCGCAAATTCTCGGGATGAACCGCAGAACGCTCTATCGTAAGGAGCGCGAGTACGGGCTTCTACCGGCGGATGCTCCGCCAGAAGAAGCCGTGTCCTCAGTCTCTGAGAACCCAGACGAGACTTGAAGCCTCTCGGACGATTTGCCTGCTGATGCTGCCCAGTAGCGCGGATTTGGCCGCGCCACTGCGTGCTTCAAGTGCAATCAACGAGACGTTTTCTTTAGCGGCGATCTCTCGAATCGATCCCGTAACAGAGGGCGCCGAGCTATCTAGAGAGGTCTGGACCTTCACCCCGGCACTTTCCGCGATTTTCCGGTATTCAGTCAGGAGCTGAGAACCTTTGTTACGAGCTGCGCCTAGAAATTCGTCGAGCGGCACCCAACCGCCTCCCATGAGATAAAGCCCGCTTTGAAAGACTGGATCGATCGGGCGCTCAATCGTGTGATAGATGATGAGCTCCGCATCCCATGCGAGAGCGATATCAATCACGCGTTTCAGTGTGTCTTTTGAGCTTTTGGAGAAATCAGTTGGGAACAAAATCTTTTCGATGGGTTTTGGTTTCCAATGAGGATGGATGACAAGCACAGGAAGCTTGGACTGAAGAAGCAGCGTCTCCGCAAAAGAGCCAACCAGGAAGCGATCCAGCCCAGACCGGCCATGCGTTCCAGTCACAATGAGATCAGCGCCTTCATCGTGGGCATGCTGAAGGAGAGTGTCAATTACCGCTCTCAAAGAGCGGCTCTTTTGACGGATGATTTTAGGTTTTTCGACCAGGGTTCCTGCGTCTTTTAACGCATAGTCCAGGGCTTTTTTGAGCTCAGGTTCATACTGGCGATGCCAAGGATCAGAAAGCTGAATCGGGAGATTGAAGCTCTCGGGGCTAAAGACATAGACCGGCTCAATGTGAGCGTCATATCTTTCTGACAAAAGTCTCAAAAAGCCGATGATCGCTTCACGAGTCTCCTTGTGACTCTCGAAAGGATCGATTGCCCAGATTATTCTCCGCGCCTTTTTTTCATTAGCCATTTGAGTTCCTCAACTGGCTAAAAAAGCAGGGAGCGTGCCAGCCCTACTGCGCTTATAGGTGGGCTGGCGCAGATCGAACAAGAAGTTGAGACAGATGCGATTCCACGTTGGGTCAAAAAGTCCCAAACGCGGTTTGCTTCAAGAGGCTATGCTTTTGGAACAATCAGATGAAAGATCGTGCCTTTGCCTTCTTGGCTTTCAACGGACATTGAGCCGCCCCAGGATTGAATCATCCAATAAGACGTCGCAAGTCCCAGGCCTGTTCCCACACCAATGTCTTTGGTCGTAAAGAACGGTCTGAAGAGCTTGGCTTGATTTTCCTTGGAAATGCCACTGCCCGTGTCTTCAACGCTAATGGACCACTGCGCTCCGAGATCCAGAGCGCTGATCCTAATCATGTGGCCATCCGCTCTGCCTTTTTTCTTTGCTTCGACAATCGCATGGACGGAGTTCACTACGAGATTCAGTAGAATCTGATGGAGCTTGTCTGAAGTTGCGCGAATACGCGGAGAAACGGCTAACTGTCCGATCGTGTTTTCGATCCGGATGTCGTGTTTCTTGAGTTCATGGTTCATCAGCTCAAGAATGTCTTGAACGGCAGGTGCAACCTCGATTGCAGAGACCTGAGCGGTTTCGTCACCGCGGGCAAGATTGAGAAGCGAGCGGATCAAACCAGAAACGCGATCAATCTGAGAGACGATGATGCCGACGTTCTTTTTTACTTCCGCGTTGTCTTCGACCTGCATGGACAGATATTCTGCGCGACCGCGGATCACGCCAAGTGGGGTTCCAATCTCATGAGCCAGGCTGGATGCCAGCAGGCCAATCGAGGCCATGCGATCCTGAGTGATGGCCTGGGTCTGCATTTGGGCGCGATAAGTGGCATAACGGATCGCGCGCTCAAGAAGATGCGTGCTGAGCTCGCCTTTCAAAAGATAATCCGCGGCGCCCACGCGCATGGCTTCCTGGTCAACTTCGTGATCGCCATAACCCGTAAGCAAAATGACCGGAGTGCGATCGCCACGCGCGATCAGTTCCTTGAGAAGGTCCAGGCCTGTCACAGCGCCTAAGCGATAATCGATAATATAGACGTCAAAAGTCTGCTGACTGATTTTCTGGAAGGCCTCGTCGGGTGAGGAGGCTGCTGAAAAGTCAAAACGTGAAGTGCGGACTTCTGCCAGGTAATCCCTAATGACGAAGATATCGTCATCATCATCGTCAACCAGCAGGACTCGGAAGGAAGATTTAGGCATGGCTCAGCACCGTTTGGGAGTGCGTGGAAGCTCCACAATCTCAAACCAATATTTTCCAAGGTCTCTCAGAATGTCCACCAGGGATCCGAAAGTGACTGGTTTTGTGACAAACGAATTCACGCCGAGATTATAAGTGCGAAAGATATCTTCTTCAGCCTTGGATGTCGTCAGTACGACCACGGGAATGTCTTTTAAGGCAGGATTGCTTTTGATGTCCCTGAGGGCCTCGCGACCATCCTTCTTTGGCATGTTGAGATCTAGAAGAATAAGGCCCGGGCGGGGAGCCGGAGTGTTCTCATATTTTCCCCGCTTCATCAGATAGTCCATCAGGTCTTCGCCGTCCTCGACGAAGTGAAGGTCGTTTGCGAGGCGGTTTTCTTCCAGCGCGTCCTTGATCATCAGCCGATCGTCAGCATCATCATCAGCCACCAGGAGAGTGATACACTTTGTATTTTGCTCATTCTTAGTCATAGGAATTCTTCAGCTACCTTTGTCTGACAGGAAGATTGATAATGAAAGTGGTTCCATGACCAGGCGTGCTTTTGGCAGTCACTTGCCCATGATGGCGCTCGACAATTCGCCTGACAATCGCAAGGCCAACGCCTGTGCCCTCGTACTGGCTTTTTCCATGCAACCGCTGGAAGATCGTGAATATTCGATCGAGGTATTTCTCCTCAAATCCGATTCCGTTGTCTCGAATTCGAATCTCACAGTTTCCAGCCTTCACTTCTGATTCGATATGAATCTCAGGCGGAGTTTCCGGTTTATGGAATTTCAACGCGTTGCTCAAGATGTTCTGCAAAAGCTGCCGCATCTGTGAGGGATCACTATCAATCGTGTGCAATGTGCTTGATATGATTTTTCCGTGCGTGCTCTCGATTCGAACCTCAAGGTCAGAGATGACTTCCCGAAGGACTTGATTGAGGTCGGTTGAAACGAAGGGCTGCGCCTTGGTCGTGATCCGGGAGTAGGAGAGCAGATCATCAATCAGGGTCTGCATTCTCTTGGCCGATCCCAGCATGCGGTCGAGATAATCTTTTCCATCATCGCCCAAAAGATCTCGGTACTTGGTTTTCAATCGATCCGAGAAGGCCTGAATTTTTCGGAGAGGCTCTTGAAGGTCGTGCGCTGCAACGGATGCAAAATCCTGAAGCTCCCGGTTACTTGCTTCAAGCTTGTCAGCGTAATGAATCAGCTGTTCCTCCGCCTGCTTTCGCGAAGTGATCTCATAGCGGATGGACACATACTCGTAAGGTGTTCCCTTCTCGTTCAGGAAAGGAACGATGGTGGTATAGACCCAATAAATTGAGCCGTCTTTTGCGCGATTTCGAATCTCGCCTTCCCAAATCTGGCCGCTCGAAATGGTCTTCCAAAGATCGACGAAAAACTGAGGCGGATGAAAGCCCGAATTAATGATTCGGTGGTTCTGTCCTAAAAGTTCTTGCCGAGGATACTTGGAGATCTCGCAGAACTTATCATTCACATGGATGATGCGACCGCCTGGATCAGTGATCGCCACAATGGCTGAGCGGTCGAGAGCATTGCGAATATTGGTTAATTCTCGCTCGGTCGCTTGTAGCTGCTCGGACGGTGTTCTCTGGTCCACGGTCATGCCCAGAATTTAGCAAACCCCGGGCGTGTTTGGAACAACTCCTAGGTGTTTTTCGGCCAATGAGCGCAGAAGAAAGTCGTGAGGATGCTCCAGATTCTCACAGCCGACGACTTTTCGAGCAATCTGCGGTGCTGTTTCTCGAACATAAGCATAGAAGCGGTACTTTGAGACACCGGGGCCCACAATCAGAATGCGTGTTGCTTCCTCAAGCCGATTAGCCAAAGCTTCTAAAAAATGACCGTGGCCAGGCATCGTGTTCTGAAGGCTATCTTCTGTTGGCGGATTTCGCGAGAACCCATAGAGCCTTGCATGACTCCGATCAATCCAAACTAAAGTGGGCATGTTCTTCATCTCCAAGCGCGCTCATAAAGCAACGGCTAAGCCAAGCGGGCTCCGGCCAAATTCCCTAAGGATTGTATGGGGCTTAAGAATTTCCTGTGAATTCCCACTCGGGACAGTTTTTCTCCCTGCTCCCGGCGAATGGGACTTTCTGTCTCATGGTTAAAACCGGACCCGAGTCATTTCAATAGGTTGCGCAGGCACAACCACTGCACAAACGCACCCCCGATATGCTTCAAAAGATCAACATCTTCGAGTCTGTGGCTGGATCAGTCGTGAGCACTGGACCCGCCAAGTGTGTCCACTGCGGGCTGAGGATTCCGGCCGGCGTGAGCGGAATGTTCTGCTGCCGTGGCTGCGAGATGGTTTTCACTTTGATCCATGAGCGCGGGCTCGATGATTACTACCGGATCCGAGATCAGGGAGCGAGCATTCGAAGCAGCCGCCCCGCTGCAGTTTCTAGCGAGAGCCTAAATTTTTACTCACATCTCGACGATCCCGAATTTCTGAATCTTTATTGCCAGCCTGAGGCGGGCACGGGACTTCGGACCATGCAGTTTTATCTCGAAGGCGTTCACTGCACCGCTTGTGTCTGGCTCACGGAGAAGGTGAGTGAGTGGGTTGCTGGCGTTCGCTCGATTCGGCTGGATCTCGGTCATTCGCTTGCGACAGTAAAGCTTGATAGCAACGGATCTTTCTCTGAAGTCGCACGCGAGTTCATGAAGCTCGGTTACCGCCCGCATCCTGTCAAACAAGATGAGGCTCAAGCACTGGAAGCTCGCGAGAATCATCGCGCGCTGATTCGCATGGCCATCGCAGGCGCTGGAGCGGGAAACATCATGCTTCTGGCGATCTCAGTCTATGCGGGCGCCACTGGAGTTCTTCAGCACTACTTTGAGTGGGTAAGCTTTCTGATCTGCCTGCCGGTTGCAACCTACAGTGCCTGGCCATTCTATCGCAGCGCTTTGGGCGCGCTCAGATCACGTCAGCTCTCCATCGATATTCCGATCGCGCTGGGACTCAGTGTTGCGTTTGTCGCAAGCTTCATCAGCATCCTGATCCACTCCAAGCATGTTTACTTTGATACGGTTTCCTCACTGGTATTTTTGCTTCTGGCAAGCCGCTATGTTTTGAGAAAGACGCAGCAGGAAGCACTTCATGCAACGCGCTTGATTCATTTTCTCACGCCTTCCATGGCACGCCGGAAGCGCGTTCAGGGCAGTGGCTTTGAGGAAGTCAGCGTTGACTCGCTTCAAGCAGGTGATCATGTCCTTGTTCTAGCTGGAGAATGCATTCCTACGGATGGGATTGTATGCTCCGGAATCAGCGCCTTGAATCTATCGCTTCTGACGGGTGAGTCTCGTCCTGAGCTCGTGCAGCCTGGCGTTCCTGTGTTTGCTGGAACGCTGAACACCCAAGCCCCGCTTGAAATTGAAGTTCAAAGCTTTGGCAGCGCCACTCGCCTTGGCAAGATCCTTTCTTCGATGGAAGAACACTTGTCTCGCAAAGCTCCTATCGTTGCCTTTACGGATCAGATCTCCAAGGCATTCGTCTTGATCTCGCTGGCACTCGTAGGCGTCGCCTTTTACGTCGGATTTACCATCAGTCCTGCTGAGGGCGTGAGCCGCGCACTGGCCATGGCGATCGTAGCGTGCCCTTGCGCTTTTGCTTTTGCAACGCCTCTGGCTCTAAGCATTGCCATGGGCCGCTTTGCCCGATACGGCGTTCTGATCAAGGGCGCAGACGTCATTGAAAAGCTTGCGCATGTGAATCAAGTGGTTCTGGATAAAACCGGCACCCTGACGACCGGTCAGTTTGAAGTCAAAAAATGGCTCATTGATGCGGATCAAGTTGGAATTGAGGAAGCGGTCTATGCTCTTGAGACACGCTCAACGCATCCCATTGCTCGCGCTTTGGTTTCATTCCTGAAGCCTCGCCTGAATGGTCGCGAGATTCCTGGCGTTGAAGAGTTTTCTGAGACCATCGGGCGTGGACTCTCGGGTCGCATCCAAAGTCATCCTTATGAAGTCCAAGCGCTGAACGAAGAGTTGCTCAATGGATCACCCAATCTATCAAACGACGCCGGTACCCAGATCGCCATTTTAAAAGATGGCAATCGAGTTGGACGCGTAACGTTAGGTGACAGTTTGAGAACTGATACTGAGAGCGCTGTTGAAAAACTTCGCGCGTTGAAGCTTGGAGTGAAGATCCTCTCAGGCGACGGCAAGTCCGCAGTGATGAGTGTCGCCAATCGACTTGGCGTCGGATCTCGAGACGCGTACTTCAAGGCATCGCCTGAATACAAGAGCGAGGTCATCGGTAAAATGCCACGTGCCCTGATGGTGGGTGATGGCGCAAATGATTCCATCGCATTGGCTTCGGCTTATGTGGGTGTGGCGGTTCATAGCGGAATGGAAATCAGCATGCGCGCAGCTGATGTTTATCAGCGCCAGCCAGGTGTCATGCCGGTGGTTCATTTGATCCGTGCCTCGCGCGAGACGCTGAAAGTGATTTACAGAAACTTCGCCTTCTCGCTCGTCTATAACTTCATTGGAACCTATGCCGCAATTACGGGACATGTGAGCCCGCTTTTTGCCGCGATCCTGATGCCGATCAGTGCTTTGACCGTGTTTGGATCTTCCATTGTCGGCACCCGCAAACTTCGTAAAATTTACTCTCAGCTTTCGGATGAGAGTCAGGAGGCAGCAGTATGAGCGCAATTTATTTGATGCTTCCGATCGCGCTTCTTTTGGGCCTGAGCTTTGTTGTGGCGTTCATTCGCGCCGCATCCCAGGGCCAATATGATGATCTCGATACTCCTGCTCATCGAATCTTACTGGAAGATAAAATTTCACAAGTGACTCTTAAGAAAGGCAACCTATGATCACCCCCACGAGCAGTAATGAAAGCAACTCTGCAGTCGTTGAACTGAATGCAGATTCAACGAAGGCACGTGAAACCGAGCAGTTCAGATATGACGACGATATCGTCAAGAAATTCATTCATGCCACGATGGTCTGGGGATTTGTGGCCCTTCTGCTTGGCGTTTTCATCGCTTCGCAACTAGCGAACTGGCGACTGAACTTCGGTCTTCCCTGGCTGACCTTCGGAAGACTCCGCCCGCTTCACACGAACGCGGCGATTTTCGCTTTCGCGGGGAACGCAGTTTTTGCAGGCATTTATTATTCGACACAGCGTCTTCTCAAGACGCGCATGTACTCGGACACCTTGAGCAAGATCCACTTCTGGGGCTGGCAGCTGATCATCGTTTCGGCTGCGTTGACTCTGCCTTTTGGGATCACGGTCGGTAAGGAGTACGCCGAGCTTGAGTGGCCGATCTCTCTTGCGATCAATGTGATCTGGGTGCTCTTTGGCTACAACTACTTCAAGACGATTCAGATTCGTCGTGAGCGTCATATTTATGTGGCGATCTGGTTCTATATCGCAACGATTCTGACGACCGCGCTTTTGCACGTCGTGAACACGATTCAGATTCCTGTCTCGATGTGGAAGAGCTATCCGATCTACTCAGGCGTTCAAGACGCGTTGGTTCAATGGTGGTACGGCCATAACGCCGTTGCCTTCGTTCTGACGACGCCGTTTCTGGGCCTGATGTACTACTTCTTGCCAAAGGCGGCGAACCGCCCGGTCTACAGTTACCGCCTTTCGATCGTGCACTTCTGGTCTCTGGTGTTCATTTACATCTGGGCCGGTCCGCACCATCTTCTTTACACGGCCTTGCCGAACTGGGCGCAGACGCTGGGGATGGTGTTCAGCGTGATGCTGCTGGCTCCAAGCTGGGGCGGCATGATCAATGGTCTTCTCACGCTTCGTGGAGCCTGGAGTCGAGTTCGTACGGAACCGGTTCTCAAGTTCTTTGTCGCAAGCTTGACGTTCTACGGAATGGCAACGTTTGAGGGCCCGCTTCTTTCCATCAAATCCGTGAGCGCTCTTGGCCACTACACGGATTGGATCATTGGTCACGTCCACGGAGGAACGCTGGGTTGGAACGGCTTCATGACCTTTGCGATGGTTTACTGGCTGGTTCCAAAGCTTTGGAACACGAAGCTCTACAGCGAGAAGCTTGCGAACGTCCATTTCTGGACGGGTTTCTTGGGAACGGTCACTTACATGATCTCCATGTGGGTTGCCGGCATCACGCAAGGTCTCATGTGGCGTGCGATGGATGGAGCTGGGAAGCTCGTTTATCCAGACTTCATTGAAACGGTCACTCGCATCGTGCCGCTCTACTATGTGCGCGCGATTGGGGGCGGCCTCTACCTCGTGGGCTTCGTCGTCATGTTCTACAACATCTACAAGACGATCTCGCTGGCACCGAAAGCGGTCAAAGACGAAGTCGTTTCGGCTCCAAGGCTTAAGGCACCCGCTCCAGGCGAGCTTGGAACAAAGCCTCACCGGGTACTCGAAGGTCTGCCTGGACTTTTCGCTGTGCTGAGCTTTGTAGCAGTAGCTGTAGGTACGTTCATTGAGCTTGCTCCTGCGGTTCTCTCTGCCGACTACGTGGAAGTGAACCCAGCGGTCAAGCCATATACGCCACTCCAGCTTCAAGGCCGCGATATCTATGTGCGAGAAGGATGCTATCTGTGCCACTCGCAGATGATTCGTCCGCTGGTCTCGGAAACGCTTCGTTATGGCGCGTACTCCAGGCCTGAGGAGTCGGTCTATGATCGCCCATTCCAATGGGGATCCAAGCGTACCGGCCCGGATCTGGCCCGTGTTGGCGGCAAGTACCCAGACCTCTGGCACTTCCGTCACATGATGGATCCACGGGACGTCGTTCCTGGTTCGATCATGCCGATGTACCCATGGTTGTTCAAAGACAAGATCGACTACGGAACCATGACCAAGAAGCTTCAGGTCATGAAGTCCCTGGGAGTTCCATACTCTCTGGACGAAGTGAACAACGCAGCCGATCTCGCTCGCGCTGAAGCCAAGCAGATCTCTGAAGGACTGAAAACCCAGGGTGTTCCTGCCGGATATGAGGATCGTGAGATCGTCGCTCTGATCTCGTATCTGCAGCGCTTGGGAACTGACTTCAAGAAAGGACTGATCAAATGAATGTCATTCGAGAAGTGTTGTCGCATTTTCATCTCCCGCTGCTCTCTTGCTTTGGGCTCCTGCTTTTCATGGGCGTCTTTACCGGTGCCCTGATGTGGGTATTCCGCAAGGGAAGCGGGGAATTTTACGCAAAGCTAAGCGATCTGCCCTTGGATCTGATCCCACAGGACGGAGAGAGATAACTATGAGCAACATGAACAACGAAGATAACAAAAAACTCACCGACCACGAGTATGATGGGATTCGTGAGTTCGATTACCAGCTTCCTCGCTGGTGGCTGAACATGTTCTACATCACGATCCTGTTTGCGGTCGGCTACTTTGCTTACTACCAGATGCTGGCCGGGCCATCGATTCAGGAGGAGTATCAGGCTGAGCAAAATCAGCTTGAGGTGATGATGGCAACTGCTGCTGCCAAGCGAGCAAATATCTCCGAGGCAGATCTGGTCGCGATGGTAAAAGATCCGATCAAAGTGAAATCAGGAAAGGATCTCTTTCAGGTCCGCTGCGTGGCCTGTCACGGGGCTTCTGGACAAGGTCTCATCGGCCCGAACCTCACGGATGAGTTCTGGCTGCATGGTGGAAAGCTTGCCGAAGTTTCCAATACCATCACCAACGGCGTACCCGACAAGGGAATGCCTCCGTGGGGTCCGGTCATGTCCGCTGATCAGATCCACAATGTCGTGGCTTATATCCGCTCGATTCGTGGAACCAATCCAGCTGGAGCGAAGGCTCCACAAGGAGAGCAGTACAAAGAATGACTTCGAGAGAGCTTCCGCAAGACCGCTTAGCTACTGCTGACGAGGAGGGAAAGCGCGTATGGCTTTATCCCTCCGACGTGAAAGGTAGGTACCGCACCCGCAGAAAATGGGTGAGTGCTGCGCTGATCAACTTCTTTTTGTTTCTCCCATGGGTCCGCATCGGTGGTCACCAAGCGGTCTTGCTCGATATTCCTCAACGACGTTTTGCTATTCTTGGCATCACGTTCTGGGCACATGATGCTCCGATGCTGCTTTTTGTCGCAGGCGGAGCGGTCCTGACACTCGCCTTTGTTACGGCGGTGTGGGGAAGAGTGTGGTGCGGTTGGGCGTGTCCACAAACTGTTTTCATCGTCTCGGTGTTTCGAAGGATTGAGCGCTGGATTGAAGGTGATGCGGTTGAGCGCCGGAGGCGCGATGAGGGCCCGGCTACACCCGAAAGAGCGATCAAGAGGACCATCAAGTGGAGCTTGTTCACTCTCGTATCGCTCATCATCAGCCATAGCTTTCTGGCGTATTTCGTGGGAACGCAAAAGCTTGCTCAAATGATTACAAGCTCTCCGGTAGAAAATCCGGGAAGCTTTCTGATCATGGCATTTGTCACGGGGCTGATCCTTTTTGATTTTGGCTGGTTCCGTGAGCAGTTCTGCACGATTGTTTGTCCTTACGGCAGATTTCAGTCTGTCTTGATGGATGATCAATCCACTGCTGTTGTCTATGATGCGCGTAGAGGCGAACCTCGTCGGGGAATTGCAACGCCTGATCAACCTGCAGGTGATTGCGTGAACTGCTATAAATGCGTTCAGGTCTGTCCGACCGGGATTGATATCCGCCGTGGAGCGCAGCAATTGGAATGCATCGCTTGCACCGCCTGCATGGATGCCTGCGATGACGTAATGGCCAGACTTAAAAAGCCGCAAGGCTTGATCCGGTATGGATCCGTGGCAGAGATCCAGGGCAAGCCAACCGGGCGTGGCGCACGACCTTGGGCTTATGGCGCTCTGATTGTCGCGTGCATCACGGGACTTACGTTGACGGTTCGGGACAGAACGGCGATTACTGTGAGCCTGATCCGGGCTGCGGAAGCTCCCTATCAGGTCATTGCGGGCGAGAATGGCGCTCCAGAGGTGATCAACCATTATAAGCTTGAGCTTCGTAACCAATCCTTTGATCGTCAGGCGATCGAGATTCTCGTTCCCAAAGAATATCAAGATAAGGGCGTCAAAATCGTTATTTCCAATCACGCCGATGGTATTGAGGGGGGCGCCTCTGAGCGTGCGGATCTCTTTATCCGATTCCCAAAGACGCTTTTGAATCTGGGAAAAGGTGAGATGGATCTCGATTTCTCCGCAAAGAGCGAAAACAAACAAGAATCCGTTTTGAAAAAGGAGGTGCGCCTTGTCGGGCCTTTTATCTAATCCGGCATTTGTGCCTCTGGCCGTTGTCAGCGCAAGTCTTCTGGGAAGTGGACACTGTGTGGCGATGTGTGGCGGCTTGATTGCCTCGTCGACTCGTAATCGAAGCGATGTCTTTAAGTATCATCTGGGACGTCTGGCAGGTTACACCGCACTAGGCGCCGTCGCCGGCTTGCTCGGTGAGCGGATGTTTCGTGAGACCACGATCGGAGTCCTTCCGTGGATTGCGACCGGAATGCTCGCTGGAGGCCTGATCCTGTCGGGTGTCAGGATCTGGACAGGAAAGGGAATGCATCTTCAGATTCTTCCGGCGGCACTCATGCAAAAGCTTTATTCAAAAAGCCGTGGATCCGCGGCGCGCGTGGGGATTCTATCGGCGTTCTTGCCTTGTGGCTGGCTCCATACGTTTGTCATAGCCTCATTGGCAACGCGTAGCGCGCTCTACGGCGCGCTCTTTTTGTTCTTTTTCTGGCTGGGAACTCTTCCAGCACTGACTGCGGCTCCGTTGCTTTTGCAGCGAGTGCTCAAGCCCATGAGTCAAAAGCTTCCACGTCTATCGGCAAGCCTTTTGATCGTAGCCGGTGTGCTCACTTTGGGCGCCAAGCTCAGACCCTTGATCGATGCCCAGACTCAAAGCGGCAACGGCGAACAGCAGACCATGACCTGCCATTCGCCGTCGTATCATGAACATTGAGCACTAGTTGTCAGATCACTTAGTTCAGCTTCTGCTTTTGAGCAGGAGCTGCTGGAGGCGTTGGCAAGGCCAGTGCTTCCAGGTCATCGAGCTTTTGCTCGATGTCTCCTGGGATGTCCGTTCCTGCGCTTCCCGTAAAGCCATCGTAAATCGCTTGTTCGTAGCGTTTGTAGCAAGTCTGAGCGAGATTGGAGTGCGGCGAGCTTCGGATGCAGGATTCGAAGTAAATTTCATGGAGCTCACCAAGTTGATAGGTTTTCAGGACATCATAGCAGAGGCCTGCCATGAGATAGCCTTCGTTGGTGTGCTTGGCTTCCTTACCTAACTGAAGCAGACGATGAACCGCTGCTGAGGCTCTCAGATAGAGAATGTCCGCGCCGCGATCAGCCGGAAATTTCTGAGCCTGCTGAGCTTGAGCCAGCAATCGGACAGCTTCCGCATAGGTACCTTCTTCGCTATCAATTTTTTTACCGGCTTCCTTCTGCCATTCCTCAATTGAGCTCTTCCAGGTCAGTGCATCCTGCTTCATGAAGAAAGGCACGGATTGCGTTGCCAGTACTTGATTCACGATCTTCAAGGCGAGTGCCGGATCTTGTTTCATCCTGACTGCGATACCCAGGCTGTTGCGAACAGATTCCTGCCAGTCGGCAAAGCGCTGATTTGCAGCGCCTGGCTCAGAGATGACCTGTCCAAACTCATCGATCGCGCGATCAAATTGGCGGGTTGCCGCAAAAAAGCGACCTTTCTCAATGGAGCGCAGGTCCTTCAAAGTAGGATTGAGCGGGAGATCCGTAAAGCTGGGTCCGCTTTGAGTGCGCGTGTGACAAGCGATGCAATAGCCGGGGAGGCTTTGGAGAAGCTCGCGCGCATAGGCTCTCTGAGGTGCCTTTCCGGTTTTCAGGAGCCGGTAAGCGCGTGCGGATTCATCAGCGAACATGTTTCCAAGTATCTGGATCGATGGATCATGGTCAGGCGCATCGCTTTTGGGCTTGGTCAGATCATGCGCCAGTTGGGATAGTTTCTTCGCGTTCTGTTCAATTCTCGTCTTGTTGGCTGGCGAATTGAAACGTTTCTCACTGCTGACATCAGTGATCAGATCTGCCAGGGTTTTATAAAGACTCTGCATTCGTGCAGACCAGGTGAGACTCTCGGCATGCGAGAGCGCGGGTATGAGGAGTAATAGACAGATCAATTTCTTCATGAAAGGGCCTTTCTAGGCAGGAGATAAAGCAACGGCCGAGCCAGCTGAAATGGGCTTAAAGTGAGGCTAAGACCTGAAATTTCAAAGCCGTGAGACAGAATGTCTCAAAGGCTTTCAGTTAAGTCCCGCTCGCAGGATTAGGCGAGAAGGCTGGAGCGACAACACCCAAAACCGCAGACGCTTCGTGAGATGCTGAGCGCGCCAGCCGTTTCCAGCTGATTTGAGCCAGATAATCGGACTGATCTTGTGCAAGAAGGTGATACTGGGCAGATGCCTGGGGGAGACTTTTGGCCGTGTTGGAAAGGACTTGAGTTTGAATGTTCTTCTTCTCAGACTCATTAGAAAAGAGCTCATTGAGCACGGTCCGGCCCGCTCCAAAAAGCTGAATGAAGCTCGCATTCCGGAAAATCAGCTCACCCTTTAAGTTGGCGACGAATACTGGCGTAGGCATGTGATTGAGAATTTCAGACTCACAGGAAATGCCGTGCTCCGAAAGCCGACTATTGAGTGCTTCCTCGTTCAGAAGGTAGCAGGCTCGAGTTTCCAGTACCCCGCTGATCGTCTTGAAGAACATCAGCGGGGGATTGACTTCGCCGGCCTCGATTTTCTGAAAATGACGGCGTCCGAGTCCGCAGCGTGATGCACATTCAGACTGAGTGAGGTTCTTGCTCTTACGTGCATTGCGTACGATTTGACCTAAAGATTCGCCGGGTTTCTTCTGGTTGTTTTCACGTGACGTCACGGCTTTGATCCTAATTCCACTTCACTTGAATGAAAAGAGTAATGTGGATGCGCCCTATAAGTGCGCATTTTCAATCTCTTCATCACAACATCACAACTTTCGTATTTAGCGTACAGCCATGGCGTCGATTATATTAATATACAACCGATATGTAGTTGTACTTGGAAATATGAGGACACACCAATGAGCGGATTCACCAAGCTGGGGCTTCAGAAAACGGTACTGCTATCCGTCGGACTTGCGTTCGCGTTGTGTACTTTTGTATCGGTGACGGTTGCCGAATATTTCAGCAAGGCCGAGCTGCGGGAGGGAATCGTCGAGAAAGCGCGAACTGTGCATTCTCGACTCGATGCTGCCACGGAATACGTCGCCAATCAGGGCGGATTGAGGCTCGTGATTGAGAGATTGTCCTCCAAGTACAAATCAGCCGAAGAGCTGAGCGCCCAGGAGAAGGTCGACGTCCTCAAGCAGGTTCCTATTTTTGCCGCCATGAAAATCGGAGCTAAGGACGCGGAGAAAGAGCATTACCAGTTCAGAGTTTTTTCTGACCGGCCCAGAAAGAAAGAGAACCTTGCGACGGCAAAAGAGCTTGAGGTCTTTGATCGCTTTGAGCGAGAGCCCGGACTGAACGAATATGTATCAGAAGTGGGCTCGGTCATCACCGTGTATCGTCCAGTGAGGCTCTCTGAGGCTCAGGGTTGCTTGAACTGCCATGGAAATCCGAATACAAGCCCATGGCACAACGGTAAGGACGTTCTTGGCTTTGAGATGGAGAACTGGAAAGATGGAAAGCTTCACGGTGTCTTTGCTATTTCAAGCGACATGAGTGTAGTGAAGGCGGAAAAAGCCAAGTCTCGCCTGATCTCCAGTGATCATCAGATCGGAATCTTCGTTGGACTGGGCGCGATCGTATCGCTTTTCCTGGTAGGGATGGTCTTGAGCAAACCTTTGAGAAAGGTTTCAGAGTCGACTGAGAGGCTTTCGCAGGGAGCATCTGAGGTAGGGAACGCGATTGGCGTCATTTTAGGGATCTCGCACGAACTATCAAACGCTTCGAATCAACAAGCGGAGGCCGTGCAGGAGACTGCAGCTTCGATGGAAGAGATTTCTTCCATGGTCAAGAAGTCAGCTTCCAATGCCTCCGATTCTCAGAAAGCATCAGAGGCTTCGCGCCAGCGCGCCATGCGCGGGCAGGATGTCATGGCTCAGATGATGACTTCGATGACAGATATCAACAAGAACAATGATCAAGTCATTGATACGGTTCAAGCGAGTAACCAGAGCATCACCGAGATCGTCACGATGATTCGCGAGATCGGGGAGAAGACTCAAGTCATTAATGATATTGTTTTTCAAACCAAGCTTCTCTCTTTCAATGCTTCCGTTGAAGCGGCTCGCGCCGGAGAGCATGGCAAGGGGTTTGCCGTAGTTGCTGAAGAAGTCGGCAAGCTTGCCCAGATGAGTGGTGAGGCCGCTAAAGACATCTCGGACATGCTCGAGCGAAGTATCAAGCGCGTGGAGTCCATCGTCGATGAAACCCGATCCAAGGTTGAAACGATCATTTCATCCGCGAAGTCGACAGTGGACCAAGGGGTCGCGGTCGCAACTGAGTGCAGACAGGTTCTCTCCGAGATCGTTGAAAGTTGTGACCAGGTGTCACAAATGGTTGCGACAATCGCAGTGGCCAGCCAGGAGCAATCCAATGGTGTGACGGAGGTTTCGAAGGCCGTTCATCAGATCGATCAGGCGACCCAAACCAGTGCGGGAGCCGCCAATCAATGCTCATCCACTTCAAATGAGCTGGCCTCTCAGGTCAAAAAACTTCGTGAAGTGGCAGCGGACCTCAGATGGGTGGTTGAGGGAAAGATCACCATGAATCGATTTGTCTGGGGTGAGCAGTATCGCCTTCATGTACCTTCCATGGACGATGAGCACGCGGTGCTGATTGAGAAGATCAACCATGTGGCGCGGTGCCTGGAAACGGGATTATCTGGCAGAGGTTCTGTAGAGTTCCAGGAGGCGTTTCAATCCCTTGCGGAATTCACGCAGAAACACTTCTCGGATGAAGAAGCCTACATGGCATCTATCCGATACATGGGACTTGAAAGGCATAAGGAGGCCCACCAGGCTTTGCTTAACAAAGTGCATGAGTTTGGCGCCCAAGCTGCTTCAGGGCGCATGGATGGCAGAGAACTCATGGAATTTCTCAATGACTGGTTGATGAGGCATATCTTGGGTGTCGATATGAAATACGCGAAGTACTCTAAAACCGTGCGGCAGTCTGAAGCCCCTTGCACATGAATAGGTTTTCCAGTGTAAACTCTCTTCATGATTTCGCAACTTGGTCAACTCACCTATTTCCTATCCGAAAAAGAAGTCGTTTCCCAAAAGTCTGTCATTTTACTTATTTCGTTGGCTGGTCCAATTAATCGGTCCAATGCCGCTGTCCTCGATAAGCTGATAGAAGAATTAGAAAAAAGATCCCCTGGTTGGGTGGTACTCAATCTGAGAGATGTCGGCTCAAGTATTGAGCGAACCCAATATCCCGCTTTTGCAAAGCTTCAGAAAACAGTTCGGGACAAGGGAGCTGAGTTGAAAATCTGCAGTGTTCATCCGAACTTAAGAACGACCCTAGTGGATGCTGGCTTGCTGCGCGTTAATGAGATTACAAACAACTTGCCAGAAGCACTGCAGTCGCTAGCGCCCAAACAGGCGCCCGGGACTAGTGAAAAATAAAGAGTTGCGCTGTCTATCTTTCTTAAAATGCGATACTTCGTGATTTTGCAGCCATAGAGCTGCGATGAGTCTAATCGCCTGATCGAAGTCCATGGTAAAAAAAACACCAACCACCCCGAAGGCAGCGTTAGCTGCCTCTGAGCCAAGTTCTATTCCTAGCCCTACCGAGCAGAGCGGCCAGCTTGCTCAGTTGAGGGATATTGCTGCGTCTTTTGGAAGTGAAGACAAATTCAAGCTGCTCGTCGACAGCGTGGCTGACTATGCTATTTTTCTGCTGGATCCCAATGGCTATATTCAGACCTGGAATCTTGGCGCTCAAAGAATCAAAGGCTACGAACCCGAGGAAATTATCGGAAAGCATTTTTCGGTTTTCTACGGCAGCGAAGATCTCGAGCGTCATCATCCTGAATATGAACTCTCTGTAGCTCGCGACACGGGTAAGTTCGAAGAAGAAGGCTGGAGAATCAAAAAAGACGGGTCGCGGTTCTGGGCCAATGTCGTAATCACGCGATTGACCGATGCGAGTGGCGAGCTCATTGGATTTGCCAAAGTCACGCGCGATCTGACCGAAAAAAAGGCAGCTCAAGAAAAGCTTCGCATCAGTGAAGAAAAGTATCGATTACTTGTTTCTGCCGTAAAGGATTATGCGATTTTCCTTCTGGATCCGGATGGTCGGGTAGCGACATGGAATGATGGCGCTCAGCGACTCAAGGGCTATACTCCCGAAGAGATCATCGGCCAACACTTCTCCAAGTTTTATCCGGAAGAAGACATCCGTGCTCGCAAGCCTGAATGGGAGCTTGAAGAAGCCACTCTGACCGGTCGATTTGAGGATGAGGGCTGGCGCCTGCGTAAGGACGGAACGCGCTTTTGGGCCAGCGTTGTCATTACGACGGTCAGGAACGAGCAGGGAAAACTGATTGGGTTTTCGAAAGTCACGCGCGACATGACGGATCGTCGCCGACTGGAAGAAAAGCTTCGTCGTGCCAATGAAGAGCTCGATCAAAGGGTTCAGCAAAGAACGGCGCAGCTTGAAGAAGCAGTTCGGGCGCGCGACGAGTTTCTGAGCATTATCAGCCATGAACTGAGAACACCGCTGACTTCGCTCAAGCTCCAGGTCCAGACAGCGGTTCGCCAGCTGGATCGAAGCAATGTCGAAATGTTTCAGGAGCGCGCCGTCAAGTTTGTCGCCGGGGCGGGAAGGCAGCTGGATCGCCTTTCCAGGCTAATTGATGACATGCTGGACGTGTCCCGAATCTCCATGGATCGCCTGGCGATTGAGAAAGCGCCGTTTGATCTCTCCGATCTGATCCGAGAAGCGATGGAGCGCTTTGAGCTGGAGTGCAAAAAAACAGGGTGCACCATCGAGCTCTCAGAAGATGGACCTGTCATGGTCATTGGAGATCGCAATCGCTTGGATCAAGTCATTTCAAATCTCATGATCAATGCGATCAAATACGGTGAGGGCAAGCCGATTCATGTTTCTGTTCGCAAAGCCGGTGAAAAAGCGCTGCTCGAAATCCAGGATCAAGGAATCGGAATTGCCGTAAAGGATCAGGACCGGATCTTTGATCGCTTTGAGCGTGCCGTATCGGCAAATGCGGTAAGCGGGATGGGGCTTGGACTTTATATCAGCCAAAAGATCGTTGAAGCCCACCAAGGTAAGATTTGCGTCCAAAGCGAGCTTGGAAAAGGCTCGACTTTTACCGTCAAGTTGCCCATATCCAAGTAATGCAATCTTCGTCTTTAGACAGCAGAGTGGAAAGCAGAATCGTTTCCGCTACCGAGGCTGACGTGAGCTCCATCCTCGAGTTCATTCGCGATTTAGCTCTCTATGAAAAGCTTGAGCATGAAGTCGTGGCCACTGAGGACAAGCTTCGTGAGACTCTCTTTGGAGAAAAACAGGTCGCAGAAGTCATTTTTATAGAAGAGTCGGGAGTCAAAGTAGGTTTTGCCCTGTTCTTTCATAACTATTCAACATTTCTCGCAAAGCCCGGCATTTACCTTGAGGATCTCTTCGTCAAGCCGGAGCATCGAGGAAAAGGATACGGAAAAAGACTTTTAGGATATCTCGCAAAGCTTGCAGTCCAAAGAGATTGTGGCCGCTTGGAGTGGTCCGTGTTGGACTGGAACACTCCAGCGATCGATTTCTATCGCTCGATCGGAGCGGAGCCTATGTCGGAGTGGACTGTTCAGCGAATGACGGGAGCGGTTCTGACCCGGTTCGCAGCGCAATCTCCAGATTGATTCCAACCTCCTCTTCGAGTAGGTTGGCGCCATGACTCAAATCCGTATTCATAGTTTGGTAGCGTACGATCGTGGCGGCAAAGCCCGCTGGCTTCTCACCGAAATGGGAATGCCTTATGAAACTCGCTGGATCAATCGGGAGAAAAAAGAGAATGAATCTCCTGAGTATCTGCGCCTCAATCCAATGGGACGAGTCCCTGTTGCTGAAATCGATGATCAGGCGATTTTTGAGTCGAGCGCCATTTGCTCCTATCTTGCGGATCGTTTCATGGAGAAGGGGATGGCACCTGTGCTGTCTTCGCCAGAGCGCGCCAAGTACCAGCAATGGATGTATTTTGCCGCAGCCACCATTGATCCGATCATGGCTCGCATGATGATCATTGAAGACATGCCCGCGGGCGAGCTTCGCACTCAAAAAGAGAGCGCGATGATGGAAGATTTCAATGACGCTATGATTGCGCTGGATAACACCTTGAGCAAAGAGTCCTTCCTGGTGGGTAATCGCTTTTCAACCGCGGATATCTGCGTGGGCTATCACCTTTACTTCTGCTCGCTCTGGTCTGAATTTAATGAAGTGATTGGCAAGTTCCCTTCGGTCGCTTCTTATTTGCAGCGCCTCAAGGAAATGCCATCGGCCATTCAAGCCAAAGTGTTTTCTTACGAGGGATAAGCCCTTTTTGACGCAAATCCATTTCCCACAGCGTTGTGGATAAGTGGATAACTTTGGGGATAGTTTTGAGCTTCGCTTACCATTGTGAGCGAAGCCAGAACATTCCGACCTTGCGCGTTCCCTTTTCCACGCTCGTGGAACCTGGCGTTACTACGTCTTTTTCGTCCGCAAAGACCGAGTTCATTCTATTTTTGCTGACTTCAACGGATGCGCCGACTTCGATTGCCTTTGTGATGGCCTTTCTCCAGGTGACGCCCAGGCGTGTTGAGAGAGGGGTGTCATAGAAGGGGTCTTTCGACTTGTTACTTGTGATCTTGGATGCGTCAGCAACAACGATAAACTCCCCGCGATTTTGGACAGGAATCACTGCTTCAAGTTGAGCGCGAAGGCCGGTTGCTGTGTTCTTTGTGATGCCTTCCATCGCGTACACGTTTCCTTGCGCGACCAGATAAGCCTGGCTTTCTTTTCCGCTCGTATCGTAAATGACGCTGATCTTGTCATACGCTGTGCGTAGAGTCGGATGAACGTATTGCGTGGAGTCGGTGGGAACGACATCAATCGTTCGCTCAATTCCGACTTTGACGGGCTCTTTCGTGCTCGCCCATTCGATGCCTGGACGGATTTGAAGGGTCGCCATGCCATTTTTGAAGTTCTTGAAATCGATGGTTTTTGCATCCAGGGCAATGCTGCCTGTGACTTGATCGATTCGTGCGGATCGTTTTTGTTCCACGCCAAAAAAAGCGTTGGAACGGATCTTCTGGTCATTACTCGCAGGGCTAACTGAACTGACAGGATCGGGCGCGCTCATCTGCAAAAATCCGCCGTAGATTCTGCTTGAGACGTTCACCTCATCAATCATTCCCATTATTCCCATTATTCCATGAAGCGCAGGGCCCGAGTGATTGACATCAGCCACTGAGATTCCAACGGCATCCAGACCGAATTTGCCTTCATCGGCTTTATACTCAGAATGAATAACAAAGCCGTTCATCCGGGCGTGATCCGACAAATTTTTCTGAAGCCTTAAAGCGACCTGGCTTTCCACATTGCTGGCTTGAACAGAAATCATGGGGGCAGGCTGAGCGCCCGTTACTTTCGAGAGTTGCTGCTCTACCCAGCGCGCTGTATTGGGAACATAAGCATGAAATGTCCCGGGCTTTGACTCAATATAGGACGCTCCCACAAGGGGAGTCAGCGTTTGATTGGCCACATCGACCGCACCTTGGAGCGTCGTCATGCCTGTGTCGATGAGCTGGCTGTAGTTTTGAGAGTAGTACTTCCCAGTGGATGGATCTTTGAAGAAGGACACGTAATGGCCTTCGGCAGTCTTTCCCTTATCGTTGGATTTCTGCCAGATGCTTGAATTGAGACCCGCTGATTGGAACCCGAGCGCAGCTGCTGCGCGAGACAGATATTCATGAATGCTGCCGCAGATTCCGCCGTTGGTTCCATTGGCGGCGAGATTTTGAAAGGTCGCCTCAAGACTCTGGTTCTTTAAATGGGCATTGTCGTAGCCTTGTGAAAGAGAGGATCCAAGCATCGAGAGATAGAGGAGCCTCTCATCGGTCGACATGGACTTGCCCTGCTGCTTCAGAATAGACATCGCCTGGTCGAAACTGCCTGCCGGAGATATCGAGATCGCGCTCATAGACGTATAACCTGCCGGGCGTCCGCTTGTGACGTTCCAGAGGTCATAGACTTTAGCGTAGGCGCCTAGAGATAACTCAGGGGCCACGCTGGTTGCCCTCACCATTCCGTCTTGCTTGATGGCGGTGAATTTGAAAGTCGCATCAATGGCATGTGCCTGGGAGTCTTTTGATTCGAGAGTTTGAATCACCTTTTTGACTTCTGGACCTGCGGGATCTGGGGCTCCAGGCTGAACAGGATCGCAAGGCTTGTCAGCTGCAAGCGCAGCCGGGATCATCGCAAATCCAACCAAGACTTTGAGCGCTGACTTTTTCTTCATCGTTAGTCTCCTCGCGAATTCACGGGCTTTTACCAGTTTAAGGGGTGGTAGGGATTCCAGCCAGACTAAAAAGGCCGGATGCGTTTTACGCACCCGGCCTCCCCAATAGTCATACTTTAAACAAAACGAGTTGAATCAGCTTACTTCTGGCTGATCGAATCCGTTTCGAAGTTGCTGGTATAGTTGTCGTTGTACCAATGGCTTCCCTTGCGGGCCACGCTGAAAACGACCTTGGACTTCGTCTTGCTTTGAAGCGGAATTGCAATCGCGGTCTCAGTCTGAGTGACTGGAACAACGACGTCGGTTCCTGGCTTGTAAGAACCCAGGCAAACCGAGAAGAAGTTCATCTTGCAAGTATGGACGTTGTACTTGAGAACGAGCTGATCGCGTCCATCGCCCATGTACTGCTGATTGACTTTAAGTCCGAATACGCCTTCGTTTCCTTGACGTTGGAACACGCCTGCACGGACCGCGTTTCTTGGCAAATCAACCAGAATGCGCTGAACGCCCGTCGCACGGACCTGAGCCATGCCATGGGTCTGTTCCACGGACACGTTGTAACGATTGAATGGGCCGATTTCGGCGCTGACATCTCCGCTATCATGTCCAACACTGATCGTTGCCGTATCGGTTTCGAAAGACTGGAGATCGGAGCCGCTGACGTCGACCGAGACATTGCGTCTCATGGAGTCAATGACACGCGTATAGGTCTTGTCCTGATACTTCGTGCATGGATAAGCGACCAATCCTGGAGTGTAAATGGTGCAGGAATATTGATAGGTCGTGCAGGAGGAGACATCATATCCGAGATTCGTGACGTTCTCGGCTTTGTACTTCACAAGCACTTGATACGAGATATCTTTACCGATCACGCCGCTGTTGACTGCGCTTTGGATCTCGTTCGAGAACGCGTCCCAGGAGCGGGGCTTGCGGTTAAAGAAGTTCGCTGCAATCAATTTCTCAGCCGAAGATTTTCCAATGCCTTTGATGGCGTCCGCCAGTGCGTCAGCTTTTTGGGATTTAGGAGCACTGTAGTAAGCGTCCCATGCTTCGCTCTTTCCTGAACCAGCAGGAGAACAATGATATCCTTCGCAGTATCCAGGTTGCTCATTGTATCCGTCGCGATAGCAGGTGTCTTGATAAGGAACGGACTCGGTCCATTCTTTGATCTGCTGGATTTCGGCCGTGAAAGTTTCATGAATTCCGTTTTGGCCCACGATGTATTGCTTTTCAGCCTTGGTCCAATAGACCCGAGGCTCAGAAGCAGGCATGCGATCGCCTTCCTTGAGATTCACTTTTTGACTCAAAGGGCGTGGCTCGACGGTATGAACGGATGAGCAGGATACGCTGATCACGGCAAGGGCCGTGCTCGCAAGAAGTACTGCGCTAGACAGCAAAGGACTCGATGTTCTCACTAAATTTTCCTCCTGAAAATTCGGTCTAAACAGCTGAATGAGTTAATGTGTGAAAACAAGGATAAGGAAAAGAGGGGTGATTCGCTACCTCGTTTTTCGTCAATCCGATGGCGCTTGACCTTCCCACTGTGGGAAGCTTTAAGGTGGAACTATGACGAAAAAGATTTCTCGTAGAGGATTTATTTCAGCCGCGAGCGCGGGGGGAGCAGCCCTTGGAGCGGGAATGCTGTTAGGCAAGCCCGAAGTGGCCTGGGCAAAAGATACTCATGCTGCAGTTCCTGCTGGTTGGTCAAACGCGTTCCAGCCAGCCTCTACAACACCTCGCTATGCGCCTCGTCAAGCTCCCAAGCCAGGCGAAAAAGTGCATGAGTTTGACATTGAGCTGAATGTCTCGGTTCATGAAATCGTGCCGAGCGTGAAGATGCACGCCTTCACTTACAACGGCACTTATCCTGGACCTGAGATCCGGGTTCCCGAAGGCGATTGGGTACTTGTCAATTTCACCAATCGGACTTCGGAGTTTCATACCATCCACTGGCATGGAATCATCTTAGCCAATGAGATGGACGGCGTTCCGAACGGCACTCAATGGGGCGTAGGCCCCAATCAGACGTTCAAGTATCTCTTTCGTGCGCAGCCGGCGGGCACTCACTTTTACCACTGCCACAACATGACTAATCTTCATGTGCAGGCTGGAATGTTTGGAGCGCTGATCATTGAGCCTCGTGAACCAAAGGAGGACATTGTTCAGCGCGTGTTTCCTTATAAGCGCGAGTACACGCTGCTTTTGAGTGAAGTCGATACTGTTATGGTTGAGCAGCAGATGGAAAGAATGTTGCGTGAGATGGGAACCATGGAAAAGATGAACCAATCGCCCACGCTCATGAAAGAGATGAACGGGAAGATGATGGGCTGGTTCATCAATAAGCAGGCTTTTGTGGACGCCGTGAAGTCTGGCTACACGCCTCCTTATGCATCCGCCCAGGCAGGTCGAAGCCCGCTTCCCAATTTCAATTACTTCATGATCAATGGGAAGTCTTATCCCATGACGGATGAGATGATGATTCGATCCGGAGAAAATATCCGGGTGAGACTCATTGGTGCCGGAGCGATGCCTCATTATATGCATCTTCACGGCCATGATTTCTGGCACGTCTGTCAGGACGGATCACCTTTGCAATCACCAGTGAGGCTGAACACGGTACCAGTCTTCCCGGGCAGCACAACGGATATCATTATTCAGGGAACCAATCCCGGCATGTGGCACTTTCATGATCATAGCGATCTTGCCAGTACCAATAATGGAGTGTTCCCTGGTGGCATGATGACCATGCTCATGTATGAGGACGCCGCCGAGCATGGCGTAAAGGTTCCGGAGATTGTGCAGGTGAGCTCTTGAAAAAGCCTGTTAGAAATCTACTTACGTTGTTCGCGGCTACTCTGAGCTCAACAGGGTGGGCCTTTCAAGCGCAACCTGTTCCTGTGCCTGAAGATCAGAGCACGGCGCCACAAATCGATATCGCAGCTGTGGGCACTGCGACTCTTAATTTGGGAAGAACCGGATCTACCGGAAAAACTGAAGGTGGAATCAACTTCAGCGACTCGGCCGTTCAGTTAGGCGGGGCAGAGCGACTATTCAATCAAGGGATCGGAAGCGCGGTCTTTGGCGGAATGACGAATGAGGAATCCATTCAAGGCGGGGGAAACTCGCTTTTTCTTCACCAGACTCTTGTGGATTATCAGGAACAGTCCTTTGAGGCTCTACTGGGACGATCGGATAATCCAACGGCGCACTTGATCGATTTTCCAACGCTTCGAGGCGATGATCTGATCACATTGACCAATCCGTTGGATCCTTTTTCAAATGGAACGAACGTCGAAGAGCATCGCTATTCAAACGTGGCCTCGGTGACGTTCAATCAGAAACTTCGTTATTTCGAGAATTTCCATGCTCAGCATCTCATCAATAGCGCAGGACTTGGAAGCCCATCAGGTCTCAATTCTTTTGGAGCGACTTTTGAGTACAGAGTTGACGTGGGCCAGGAGATGTTTCAAAGGGTGCCATACTGGGGGGTGGGCTATGAGCACATTACACTCGCGAACAATTCGCCAGGTGGCCTGAACCAAGCCTATGCGGGGATGGTGCTCAATCTCAACGAGAGCGTGACGAATCGCTGGGATCTCAGGCTTCAGGATATTGTGAGCCTGGGAAGCGACTTGCGTTCGTTCGCAAACATCACGGACTCTTTTCAAGGTAACTCAAACGCGATTTCAGGATCGATTCGCTATCTGCATAGTCCGTTCGGAAGTGCGGGATACCAGCTTGCGTTGACTCTGGGACAAAAGAAATACTTCCGAGTCAGTAATGCGAGCAGTTGGGGTGGCGCTCTGACGGGTGTGAAAACGCTGGGACAGGGTTTTGACGTGGTCGTTCAATACCAGGGACAATGGCGGGGTCAGGCTTTAGCTTCCGCGCAATCCAGCGGCATCGCTTATGAGCAGGTTGCCGAGGCGGGGCTGATGTTCAACTTTGATGCTGTGATCAATCAGCATCTGAGTCCGCGTCGGTCCATTCTCAATCAACAGCATCAATATATTCCCAGGTAACTCTCTTATGACCAAAAAAGCACGGATCATCATCGGCGCGATTGCTGGGCTAGGCCTGATCTCAATGACTGCTCACTCTGCCGAAGAAGGCATGCCACGCATGCCCAAGATTGCTCCAAAGAAATCCTATACAGTGCAGTCTATTGAGCAAGGCAAGACCCTTCTTGAGGAACGAGGCTATGGAGATCAAGAACCCATGGTTCGCATGATGAACCTCATGATGGTCGGAGGATCTGGCTATGAAGGAATGGACATGCAGAATGTTTCAGAAGCGGCTGCTCCCAAAGTCCCATCTCCTGCGGAGGGACAGACCGCGAGCTTTGACGTTCAAAGCAAGCTCACTCCCGACCCGGCGCGGGTAGGTGCAAACACTTTGGAGATCGAGATTCATCAGAAAAACGGCGGTACTCCGGTAAAGGGCCTGAAAATTCGAGCTCAGGTTTATATGACAAGCATGGATATGGGAACCGAAGAGCCTGCAGTGAAGGAAACCGCGCCGGGCAAGTACCAGGTTAAAGTTGCTTTCCCGATGGCAGGCCCTTGGGCTGTTAAGTTGCTGCTTCCAGAAGGCGGCGAAAAAGTTCTGCCCTTCGATGTGAAGCACTAGCGGGCGAAGTACCAGACTTGCAATGTAACGTGCATGTCGTTCTTACGGTCTTCACGCGAAGAACTGCTTTTGCATTGCACTAAAACCAGCGAAGTTCTGGCTTCATCCTTGGACTATGGTGAGACTCTTCGCAATGTGACCAAGTGGCTAACTCCTGTATTGGGACATTGGCTCATCATTGACCTCTACGACCCAGTTTTCGACGTCGTACGAAGAATCTCTGTTACGCATGTGGATCCCGCTAAAAGGTCGATCGCCTCAGAGTTTCAACGCATTCCTCCAACTGAGCGCAAAGATGTGCGAATAGGTCCACGCCACATCATCGCCAGCCGTCGGCCAGAGATAGATAGTGACATCACGCCAAGCAAGCTTCGTGATATGGGAGCGAGTGAGCACCAGGTCGAACTTGTTCAAAAGCTAGGAGCCGCGTCGGTTCTTTGCATTCCTTTAATGGCTCGAAACAGGCCTTTAGGAGTTCTCTCTTGGGTAAGCTCAGATCCACAGAGGCAACATGACAAGACTGATCTTGAATTCGCGATGGAGATGGGGCGCATCGCTGCTGCTCACATCGACAACTCGCGGCTTTATTGGGAAGTGCGACGAGGTTTGGAGATGCGTGACCATATCTTGCGAATCGTTGCTCATGATCTGAGAAACCCTCTTTCCGCAATCAAGCTCAATGCTGATCTACTTAAAAGAAAGAAAGAGCAGTCAGGCGTAAGTTCTCCAGTCGTAAACCGAGTTTCGCAATCCCTTCACTCGGCCTCGGATCGAATGAACGAACTCATTCAGGATGTCATCTCTTTTCGGGAGACTCCGCGAACCACAGAGGCATCCCTCGAGCTCAGTCCTACGGATTTTGATGATCTCGTCGAAAGAAGCGTTCACTTTCTTCGACCGCTTTGCGAAAAACGAAAAATTGAGATCAAAACAGAACTTCATGCGCAGACGGAGTTCCTCCTAGATGAGGATAAACTCCAGACGGCAATCTCTTTATTGCTCGAAAATGCGCTCTTTTCAGTCCTTCCCGGGAGTTCGATCGTGGTCTCTACGTTTCAGAAAGAGCACGTGATCTCATTAGACGTTTACGCGAAAGGCGCCATGACAGAGCCTCTATCGAGCGAAGCGGGCTTGCCTACGGCACGCGACGTCTTTGACATGCACGGGGGCGCTTTAAAAGTGGAGAGAAATGAACGGCACATCACTTTCAAAATGGAGCTTCCCTCGGATCTCAAGTTGTCCACCTCAAATCGTGCCGCCTGATTGTCAACGCTGAGGAATTGACCTGTAGCAGTGGTACTGTTATCAATCGGAGGCTTGAGATCGCTCGTTTTGATTTTCCTCATCTTCATGACCGTGATGAGCGCGACCATCCGTCGTGCTGATGCGTACATTGATGAAACCCGCGCCGAAACCGTTTTGATCTCGCCTTATAAGCCGACTTATTTCCTTCTAGGATCTCTCGATACGAAGGTTGAGCTCAGCTTCAAGGGTCAGCTCGTGGAGAAGGTGCCCGTATTTTTCGGGTACACACAGCTGATGTTCTGGGACCTGTTCAAAACTTCAGCTCCTTTCAGTGATATCAACTATAACCCTGAGGTCTTTTACCGCGTTTATGCTTTTCCCGAGCACACCCAGTGGATTGACATCGGGATGTTTGAGCACGAGTCCAATGGAAAAGGCGGAGAGGATTCGCGCTCCTGGAACAGGACTTATCTACGTTACAGTGATACGTGGAGAATCGGTGAGCGGGGTCAAATTTTTACAACGATCAAAGCTTGGGTTCCCTATGCACTCTCTGAAAATCCAGAGATTGCAAGGTACCGCGGACTTGCCGAATTCACTGTCTCGTTCTCTGGATTCCTAGGCCGGTTTTTTGATCGTGATGATATGATCTTTCGTTTTTACTTGGGCGGTTCGACTTATTTCAATCCACTTCAAGGCGGACAAGAG
>JBJMMA010000202.1:0-14787 GCA_045805065.1 Bdellovibrionia bacterium
ACCGTTTCCGCAATCAGACCCACCAGGTCAAACTCCTCGGTTTGCAGATGGAGCTTTTTTAGATTCAGCCGCGAGACATCGAGCATATCCTCGACAAGATGAACCAATCGCTCCACTTGTCTACCGGTTGATGCCACAAGTTTACGGGTAGTGGCAGGCTCGTAGATCTGAGCGTCACCTAAGTCAATCTTTCTCTGACTGAGCTGCGTTTGAAGCCTGAGAGATGTGAGCGGAGTCTTGAGCTCATGGGATGCGATCGAGATGAACTCATCACGCATTCGGGTTGCCGCCACTTGCTTATCAAGCAGCTCTCTCACCAGATGCTGCTTCCTTCTTGCTCGCAATGCCACTTGAACCGCGCTCCGAAGCGTGATTCGGCGAAAAGGTCGTTCAAGAAGGCTGATGTTTCCCGAAGGGCTGAAAGCTTCTGTGATCCGCATAATGGCCACCGTGGTGTTGCCCTTCGAGGTCATCAGAATGATCGGGATGTCAGACCAAGGCGCCTGCTCTTCCAAGGCTTGGTTGAGTTGCTGGATCGCAGCAGAACTTAAAGCTTCATCTGCAATTAATAGAGTCGCGACTCGATCCGATGCGATTTCCTGGCTCACTGCCTCGACGCTGGCCACGATACGGGTAGCTACCTTTTCTTCAGCCAGCGCGACAGCCATCAGAGTCGCGTCCTGCCCGGTTGGGGCCAGGATGACGATTCTCTCGTCACTACTAGGCCATGCATCAGTCAAGTTCGGCATTCACAGGACTCCCTTTAAGGTCCTGGCCGACCAATGCCGGTACCCCGGTGAGGACGCCTTGGAAGTTTGTCAGAGGTTCGCCTACCGTGATTCCGCCTTTTTGGATTTTCAGCTCGCGAATCGTCGTCTCATGCATTCCGCCTCTTTTCTTAATGACGGAAACAGCTTTTCTCACGCTGCCTACCGCTTCAAAAAAGCGGGTCACAATCACAGTGTCTGCGAGATAGGTCAGGTCAACCGGAGTCTGCATCAGGCCCATCATGCCTTGCTGTGCAAGCACAAGCAGCGTTACGACCCCTTGATTCCCCAAGAAAGCCAAGAGTTCGTGAAGCTGAAGGGTCAAGAACTCTTCCTGCGGCATAGCATGAAGATAACCATTCAAGCTATCGATCGAAACGACTTTAAGGTTTTCTTGAAGGACGCGAGTACGAATCAAATCCGCAAATTCTCCAGGCGAAAGTTCAGCAGGATCTATTTTCTGAATATGAAGCATGCCCGACTTGATATGCTTTTGAAGATCCATGCCCAGAGCTTCGGTGCGAGCCAACATCGTTTGAAGACTTTCCTCAAAAGCGTAGATGGCAGCCTTCTCGCCACGTTCAGCGGCAGCGTATGCAAACTGAATAGCCAGAGTCGACTTACCCGTGCCGGCAGGACCCATGAACAGACTGCTAGTGCCTGGATCAAGCCCACCCCCCAGCAAAGCATCGAGGTGAGGAATGCCGCTCGATGCCGGAGTTTCCCGAGTGTAGTCCCCCATATGGTCCGATGCGATCATTCGCGGGAACACCTTGAGTCCTCCCTTTCGAATCACATAATCGTGGTTGCCCCCGGTAAATTGGACGCCACGTAATTTTACGATGGAAATGCGACGCCTTTCGTCTCCGAACTCAGGGTGCAGTTTTTGAAGCTGGATCACGCCATGCACAATGCTTTGCACCTGAAGGTCGCGTGGAGCAGCAGTCAGATCATCCAAGAACAAGACAGTGCATGCTCTTTTGGAAAAGATCTGCTTGAGCGCCAAAATCTGGCGGCGGTAATTGAAAGCTGTCTCGGCCAGCATCCGCAATTCGGTCACCGAATCAAAAACTACGCGGCGAGGCTGCACGCGATCAATTTCATCGAGAACCAGACGCACGGTCTGATTCATCTCGACTTCGGAGGAATGGAAAACTGTATTTTGGGATTCAGGCTGAAGCTGATGCTCAATGGTCGAGAGATCAAAGAATTCGAGAGAACTGATGTCCCAGCCATGCGAATCGGAGACCGAACGCAGCTCGGTCTGAGTTTCAGAAAAGGTGATGTACAAACACTTTTCTCCAGACCTTGCGCCTTCGAGCAAGAACTGAAGAGCCAGAGTCGTCTTGCCCGTTCCCGGTTCACCTTGAACCAGATAGAGCCGGTCGCTCGGAAATCCCCCACCTAGAATCGTATCCAGACCGCCAATACCTGTTGCACTCAGCCCAGCTGGGCCTGACATCGTTTTCTTGCTCATTCCCACACCTCAGAATGCCTCGATGTATCACAAAAACCCCGGCTACACTATGTGATCTGTAGCCGCTTAAAGATAAAAACCAATCGTTTCCACGGTCCCTAATCCGGGCCAAAGCTTGCTCATGGTAGGTTTGAACATGCTCTTGCTCTTCAGGGCGCACTCACTTCTAAAACGACTATAGGCTGACAGGAATCCCGTCTGAAGAGTCGGCTCGGTCAGCCGTAGCGCGAGACAACGCAAAGTTTGCCATCTCATCGTCTCCCTGACCGCAGTACTGCTGCACGACTTCCATCAGTGCATCCAGGCTCACTGGTTTCTTGATGTACCCCACGGCTTTTTCAACTGCTTTTGTATCGGCAAGCGCGGTCTTCGCAGGAAGGGCAGAAATCACAACAACTGGAAGCGAGGCAAACACTGTGTCAGCCTTTTGCTTTTCAAGGAACTCCCAGCCAGTCAACGTAGGCATCATGAGATCCAGTAGGATCAGGCAAGGGCCAGGTATCTTTTCAAGAAGCAAAACTGCTTCGGCGCCATTGGCGGCGCTCGACACCGGATAACCCTCGACTTCGAGAACTTGAACGATTGCTTCGCGGATGTCTCGATCGTCTTCGACTACCAAAATGCTTTTACAACGCATGAAGAAAGTCCTCTGGTGAAAAGAAAATAAAAGCAGATGAAACCGAACTGCACGCTAGGCGAACTGGGATGAGCGGTCAACAACGAAAACACTGACGCAGTATCTCTAGGCTAAGAAAAAAACAGCGTGAGATTCTTTCGTTTGCAAATTGCAACGAAACAAGATTTTCCGACAGGTCGCAAACTGGCTGAAACCGTAGGCCTCTCACAACTCCTCGGAAAAGACCTTTTCAGTAATCTTCCAAAACTTATCCTGCTTACGCGCAATCACAAACGCAGGTAACCGAAAAAGATGCTGAGACTTGATCACGTCCTGAGGCGTCTTGATTTCGAAAGCAAGCTCAGGGCGCTTCAGATGAGAGCGAAGAAAGTTGATATTGAACTTCTTGACGGACGATGGATTGCTGAAAAAATGGGCCTCACTCACGTACTGAGCGTCGTAGTCATAATAGCGAATTTCAAGATAAGGCTTCGAATTCTTATCCAGGCGCTCATCAAAGGTGATTCGGTCTGGAGTCAGGACATGGGAGTTTTTTGAGAGCTTGGCTTGCTTTAACTTTGCGTCAGCATCAATCAACGTCGCATCGCATTTTTCGCAAGCCTTTGCCGTGATGTCGTTTTCAGCGCCACAGCTATGACAAAGCTTCAGGCGAAACCGATAACCACAAGGCGTAATTTCATAGGTCTGTGGATCCTGAAAAGCCCCCCGGCACTTTCTTCCGAAGTGCTCAATGACTTCTCCGTCATCATCGGCATATCCCCAAAAGATATTGTCAAACCCGCATTGAGGACAGGGCACGTTCACTTGCACAGTATCTTTTGCAGGGCGCTTGTCGCTGATTTCTGGGGCGTAGATATCGTGCCCCATCCCCGTGTAATCGAGGATATAGCAATCCTTCTTCTCGTCTGAAAGACGCAGACCCCGGCCGACAATCTGCTGATAAAGGCTATTGGACTCCGTCGGACGCAAAATCGCGATTACATCCACATGAGGCGCATCAAATCCGGTCGTCAGGACTGAGACATTGACCAGATATTTGAATTTCTTCTTTTTGAAATCCTGAACGGTCTGATCGCGCGCGGACATCTCGGTGTCACCTAAGACCAGGCGCGCCTGCCCCTCCGGGAGATACGACATGATTTCTTCGGCGTGCCGGACGGAGCTGCTGAAGATCATCACACCCTGTCGGTGAAAGCGCTCGGTGATATCGATGATGTTTTTAATGATCAGCGGAGTCAGGCGCTTTTGGCTTTTGAGAATCTCCTCAACCTCTGCCACCGTATACATCCGCCCACTCTCGCTCAGCTCTGAGAAGTCATAACTTGTAACCGGGATATCCACCTTTACGGGCACGGTGAGATAGCGGTTTTTGATCATATACGAGAGTGGAAGCTCATAGACGCATTGTTTGAAAAAACGGGGCTGATCCGTTTTGATCTCGCCCGTCTGCGAAAACTCATAAATCCAACCCAAGCCCAGCCGATAAGGAGTCGCTGTAAGCCCTAGGATGCAAAGACCGGGGTTGCGGGCCTGAAGCTTTTTGATGACTTCCTGATATTGAGTCGACCCCTCATCCGCCACACGGTGGCACTCATCAATGATCAGAAGGGAGAAGTCTTCAAAAAACTCATCTGAAGCACGCGCAATGGACTGAACGTTTCCAAAAATGGCTTTCTGATCTCGATCTTTTTTGCCAAGGCTTGCTGAAAAGATTCCGGCCGAAAGTCCGTAACTGACGTACTTTTCGTAGTTCTGCTCGACAAGCTCTTTCACATGAGCCAGCACCAGAACACGACCCTTGGCGATACGGGCAAGCTCAGCAATCACCAAGCTTTTTCCTGCACCAGTTGGCAGAACCACTACCGCTGGAGCGCGCTTTTTCTTGAAGTATTTGACGACCTGATCGACAGCCGTCTGTTGATAGTCTCGCAGCTTGTACATTGAATCTAGGCTAAGGTACTACATCCTGATTCAATGTAAAAACTCTTTGTAGCGCCCAGTAGCGCTCGATCGCACTCTGGGGCGGCCGTCTAATGGCGCCTAGAGAAAAGAGGCCGAATCACATTCCGGTAAGGTGCCGCAAAGAACGCCAGGTAGATCTCAAGCGCTCCAAGAACGATCACGAGAGGCAATCCGCTCGGAATCATGAAGGCGTTGACCAGAAAAATGTTCAAGAGGATTGGTGCCAGTACCACGAGCGCCAGAGGGACATACATTCCGGTCAGTAAAAGAAGACCACAAACCGTTTCCGCGCTCTTCAAGAACGGAAAGAAGTAACCGGAAGCCGACATTCCGGCAATGAAGGTCTTCATGCTTTCTGGAAGATCGGGAGGAGCCTGCATCCCTTTGATCAGTCCAAAGAGGCCTGCGCCAAAAAAAACAAATCCCAATATCATCCGAGCGATCAAAGGCAGCTTCTTGCGCATTTTATGTCTCCTTGAGAACAGATTGTGAGCAGATTGTCTCTCAGCGGTCGGCAATCACAAAACAGAAAAATCAGCTGCGCCAATTATGAAGCTCTGACCACCTCAGGCTCAAGCTTCCTAAGCTCCGTGGAAGAAAAGAGCGCCAAGCCAAGGAATGGCACTCCCAACGCCAGAACAACAAGCCCCGAGCCAGTGCCGTAAGCAATCATTGGAATCGCAAGTGTCCCGCCAATAATCCGGCCGGTCATTTGAACCATCATGGAAAAACCATAAACCGATCCCTGAGCGCGCGTTTTTGGAAGAGTCTGAAGAATAACCACCTGAGAGAGCGAGCCGAAAACAATCTCGCCCAAAGTGGTGAGAAACATTCCTCCGTAGATCATCGCGCGGGTGGCGAATCCAGATTCACTGCCTGCGGCCTCAAGCGCGACCGCAGCCCCGAGCATCTGCAGGAACAATCCCAGCGGCAGAACTCGGGCTGGATTTTTGAACATTCTGGCCGCATGGACCGAAAAGAGCGCGCAAAGCACCGTATTGATCACCATGCTCAGGGAAAATATCCTCACGCCTTCAGGGCCAAAAGCAATTCGGTACTTGGCAGCCGCGCCTGTCAGGAAGAACTCGTAAACGAGACTGAAGCCAGCAACGATCAAGGTACAACGAGCAAAAGTTCCCCAGGGCGCCCCCTCTTGCTCTTCCGGATTTACTCCCAGCGCGACAACTGCAGGCTTATGCTCGGGAAGCCATTTCATCCCACAGACCACGGCCAGGAGTGAGGTTATTGCGTCAAAATAAATGAGCAAGGCAGTCCCCAAGGACGCGAATACGCTTCCAATGGAAAAGCTGACGATCTGACCCGCGTTATTTCCCGTGCGCAGCCACGCAATCGCTTCTTTAACCTGGTTTTTTTCCACCATCTCTGTGAGCAAAAGGCGCGCAGGCGAATGAAAGAGATTGTTTCCAAGCTGCGCCAGCATGGCAAAGGCAGCAAGTAGCAGCACGGATTTAACGGAGGCCATCCCAAAAAGACCCACAGCTGAAAACCCAAACGATACCAGAAGAACTTTCTTCATCCCCAGGCGATCAGAAGCCACTCCCCCAAGAAACGCCGCAACAAGCGCCATTGCCTTGGTTAAACCCATAATGAGCGATGCCTCACCGATTGCGACCTGACGCTCAACAAGCAGTACGGGCAGAAGACTGAGCCCGATAGTACCCACTTTATTGACAAACGAAGTTGCAGTCAGAGGCAGGCTGGCACGGAATGCTTTCATCGTTATTCCAGTTTACTCACCGTGCATCAGAAGCCAACTTCCAAACAAAAAACTCTCATTGCACAGCGGCATTTCAATCAAAAACTTTGCGATTTCCTTAAAACGATGTTTTGTTCACGGAACACTCGTGGATTTCCACGACTACGTCCAATCAGGGACATCCGACAACAGGAGATACAAAGATTGTATGAAACTTTTTAAGAGCAGTCTCATTCTCAGTATTGCCCTTACTCTTGGCTTATCTAACGCTATGGCTACGCAACATCACCGCAAAGTGAGAGCTGCATTGCCACCCAACAACTTGCACCTCATGGATAACCCAAGCCGCGTTCAAAACATCGATGAAAAGACGTTCAACGCCATCATCGATCAGGCTCAGGCCTACTTCACGCCAGTCTTCGCAAAACATAATGCCAAGCTGACGGTCGTCAGACGCTGGAACGACAGCACAGTCAATGCTTACGCTGAACAACAAGGCAGCAACTGGCTTGTCACGATGTTCGGTGGACTTGCCCGCCGCCCTGAAATCTCCGCAGACGGATTCGCTCTCGTGATCTGCCATGAAATCGGCCATCACCTCGGTGGTTACGCTTTCATCGACGATGATTGGGCGTCGACCGAAGGAAACTCTGATTACTTCTCTACCCAAGCTTGCGCTCGCGCTCTCTGGGGCAGACCAAGCCTGGCCAACCACTACGCAATCCGCTACGCCACTCGCCTGGAGCAGCAAGCTTGCGATGCGGTCTGGAAAGACCAGAACTCCCGCGAAGTTTGCTATCGCTCGATCAATGCCGGTCAATCGCTTGCAAATCTTCTTGCTGCGATCGGTGGCGAGAAACAGCCTCACATCGAGACTCCGGATCAAACCCAGGTTTCCTCGACCTACACCGAGCACCCTGCTGCTCAGTGCCGTCTGGACACCTACGTTCAAGGTGCTTTGTGCGCAAAGCCATTTGACCTCAACGTGATCCCAGGCCGCGGAAACTCCGCTGGCCAAGACAGCGCTGCTGCTGAGACCGAATCCATGAAGTATACCTGCTATACTTCCCAAGGATTCCAACTGGGCTTCCGCCCACGTTGCTGGTTCAAGCCTAAGATCGAGAATCCTTTCCACAGACAGGACTCGACCGAAATGACCCCAGTTCTTTCTCAGAACTAAGCTGTATCGAATCGGCCTGGGATCTGTCTGATGACGGATCTCAGGCCTTTTTGCATCTTAACTTCAAGAGGATCCCATCCATGCGCGCAACGTTCTCTCAAATCTTCGTTTTGCTCTTCTCCCTACTCGCTTTGTCGCCACTGCACTCATATGCAGACGAACCCGTAAAGCTTGCGATTGAAGTCGATATCCGGGGTGGCTTCGTAGGGTTTGATACTCCTGCGTTTGCTACGGTGCGCGCGGTCATGGCAAGCCTCATTATGGACGGAACGCTTGCGCACTGGATCACCACTTCTCGCGGCATGGAAGGTGGCGGAACCTATTGCATGCAGTTTCATCCGGAATTCATCTCTCGCAAGTCTCGCGTGCTCGCGCAGTTCCAGAACATCCATGTGAACGAAGTTTCGACTGCTTACTCAGTTCGCGAACTTGAGCGATGTGAGATTCCCGCGCTGAAATAACGAGCTTTTCGCCTGCGCGAGTTTTCATTGAGTATGCAGTCTTGTTCGAAGGAAATCGACATGACACGAGACTGCTTGGATGGTCTTTGAACTTATCCCGCGCAATAAGAGCTTATTCAGGAATTCTCGATCCCGATAAAGCGAAGCTACAACCGATCTCTCATGAGCAGACAGTTCTTTGAGACTTTTCCGCTCGGCATGGATCGCTCCCACTTTCTTGAGCCTGTCAAAAATCTGATCTGCCGCCACTTTCTGGATCATCACGGTTCTCTGCTCAAGCGGAAGGTCAGTCAGGACAAAATGAGAGTCTCCAGCAAGTTTTGCAATATCATCCAGAAGCAGCCTAACATCCTTGATTCGATCCAGACTTCCTATCAAAAGCATCGGATCCTTTTCGATCACTTGGACTCCGATGCCCCAGTGATTCTTGAACTCAGCCAATTTGGGATCAAGATTCTCTTCAATGGATAAGCCGAGAATTACGGGAAAGGCGCTGATCACTTTACCCCTGTCAGTAAAGTGTTTCCGAACCCAATCGGCCTTAGGGTCAAGCTTATTGGGGATCGAGTAGCTCAACACTTGCGGGAAGGAGCCAATCACCTTTCCCGGGTTTTCGACACCGTGCTTGGCTAGCCATGAAAAAGTGTCATCGTTGTTTTCAATGGAATAACCGAGAAGCGCCGGGAAGGAATCGATCAGTTTTCCGACGTTTTGAATTCCTTGTTTTCTGAACCATTCAGCCCGGGGCTCAAGAGTATCTTTGACAGAATGAGTGATCACACGCGGATTGGTACTAAGCAATTTTCCAATGTCCTCAACTCCCTGCTTCTTCAGCCAGGCAACTGTTGGCTTGAGATTTTCTTCGACCGACAGGCCCAAGATGGATGGCTGCGAGCTCAGTGTTTTCGTGAGATCCTGAACTCCTTGCCGCTCAAGCCACTCAGCCGTAGGTTTGAGATTTTCCTCAAGGGAAAGACGTAGCACCGGAGGCCAGGCGTTGACCAGCTTTCCGACGTCCTTAACTCCTTTGCTCTTGAGCCAGTCCGCTTTGTCTTGGAGATCCTTCAGGGTATGACTTAGAAACTCCGGGTGATCCCCGATGAATTCACCGATACTACTGACCTTCAGATCCTTCAGCCATTTTACCTTGGGATCAAGACTTTCCTCAGTGGAACGCCGGGCAACGACAAGTAAGGCCCGGGTAAGCCTTTCTGAAGTTGTGACTCCCTGTTTCTTGAGCCATTCAATATGATCTTTGAGCTCTTTTGTAGAGGTCCTGCCATCGACCACATCCAGGATCTCTTCACGCTCAATGTATGCAAAACCTTCGTCTTTGAGGACCTTGATGAGTTCGTCCGTCTTAACGCTCGAGACGGTAGGGGTTAATTTTTCTCGCAAGGCGCCGACATAGATCGCGATTTCACGAGGCTTGTTTGGAATTTTCCCTTGGGCCTCGGCAATGTGAGAAAGCAGTTCGTGGATCTTATGATTGCGGTAGAGATCTGCGATCATCTTTCGTTCGAAAGGATGCAATCTGGCAAACTCTTCCCTCTTGAGTCCGATCGACTTCACATCTTTGAGACTTCTGATCAACTGACTCGCCGACCCGGTTCGGATCAGGTCCTTGCGTAGGTCAGGAGCCAGCGTTTCGAGATCAAAGTGCGGCTCCTCGGCGGTTTTCGCAATTTTGTCGAGAAGCAGCCTGAGCCTTAGAACCCTCAGAAGATCTGTTCCAAGAAGCTGCGGAGACTTTTCAATGTCGAGTATTCCAAGTCTCCAATGCTCCTTCAACTCCACGAGTGTGGGATCAAGATCGCCTTTAATGGAAAGAGCAAGTAGGTCCGGGTAGGCGCTGATCAGCTTTTTAGTACTTTTGAATCCCTGTTGATTTAACCATTGCACCTTATCTTCCAGGCTGCCGATGGAATCCGCGAAAAGGTCCGGATGGGAGCTCACAAGCTTTCCAGTATCGGTAACTCCCTGTTTTTCAAGCCACGCCATTCGTTTGTCGAGATCGCCCTGGATAGGATGAGGGAGAGCGACTGGCAACACTTTGGCAAGCTTTTCAAAGTCGGTCACCCCGTGACTCTGAAGCCACTTAACATGGTGTTCAACGTATTCGTCGGAGTAAGTCCGATCTACCCTGCTGACAATCCGCTGAACCTGATTGACGGAGAACCCCAGCGATTTGAGGGCCACGCGTATGGATAAAACCTCGCGCCCAAAGGAAATCTGAGTGCTCCCTATACCCACGAGAAGGGCAAGAATCAGGATTCGACAGAGTTTTGGCGGGCATCGCTTCAGAGACATAAGTTCTCGTCTCAATATCGGCAGTTTAAGCGCAATGATTGAACGTAGTTCTCAGAATTTATGCCAGACCGCATTAAACGGCCCCCCAGGGATTCAGGGGGATATCTTTCCTTCGATCAGAGTCACTGCTTCGCCCGATAGACGGATCGCCTGGATATTGTCAGCGCTTCCTACTCTTTCAAGTTCCCCAACTCCGGGCCTTCCCATCCAATGGCCTTGCTCCGCAATCAACCGATCTTCCTGAACAAAGCCGTATTTCCAGAGATAAGCGGCCATGCAGCCTGTCGCGGACCCGGTATAGGGATCTTCAAGCGTTGCAGGGGGCGTTGGAAGACTCCGGGCAAAAGTACGTCCCTTGGGTGTGGCGCCCTCAAGACAGAAATGATGAGCAAATAAGAAGTCGCCTTCTGATTTCAGTTTCAAATACTTCTCGGGATCCACGTACCTTGCGCGTCTCAGCGCATCGAGGCTTGCCAAAGGAACCATGAGGATAGGTGTGCCCGTGCTCACGGTCTGGATACGCGCACCTGGTAAGAGATCACTTGGATTTAATCCAAAAATCTCAAGAAGCTCCGTGGACTCATAGGTTCGCAAAAACCTTGGAGCAAGCTGCGACATGGTAATCCGAGTCCGGTCCGCCTTCACTTCGTATTCAACGGGAATAATGCCAGCAGGCACTTCAAGCGACACGCTCCCTTTTGCAGAAGGACTATTAATACGACCGGTGTGAATCAAACTATGGATTGTCGCTATCGTCGGATGTCCCGCAAAAGGCAACTCTTCCTCAGGAGTAAAGTATCGAGCCCCGAAATCGGCTTTTGTCGAGCTGCGCACAAAAGCCGTTTCAGATAGATTGATCTCTTTTGCAATTCTCTGCATTTGCTCTGCAGAAAGATGATCCGTGTCGAGAACGACGGCGCACGGATTTCCGCCGAACTTTGTACTGGTAAACGCATCGATCCAAAGAAAAGAGAGTTGAGTCACCGGACTACTGTAACATATTCAGACGCGCCGTCCATGCCGCGATCTTGCATCACTCTGACGTTGTGAATCGGAAAGACTTTTACAAACTGCTTTTCGTTCCAATAGGCCTGCTCCTCCTCAAGAACCGGGTAATCGGTCCGGCTCATTTATATAGCCAAACGCCGACCGCGCCTCAAAAGACGCTGGAGATCATGGTCGAAAATTCGGCGGAACCGTGGTCAAATCCAGATGGAACGGGATATGCCAATGACATCGTTGTCGCAGCATTTAAAGAAATGGGAGTCGACGTCCGCTTAAAGGTCGTGCCCTATTCACGGTGTAAAGCCGAGGCAATGGAGGGTAATACCACCGCTTGCGTCAGTATGAGCTGGCTGCCCGAGTTCAAAGGCCGTATCCAACTTGCCTCAAAAACGCTCATCGTCCTGGATGCGGATGTCTTTGAGAATGTCCACTCCCCTTTGCCAAGCACACCCAACCACAAATGCAAATTACCTGTCGGAACAAGAGTAGGTACGGTGATCGGCTATGAGTACCCAAAACAAGTCATGGATCTTCAAAGACAAGGCGTCATCTTTGAAAGTGTGAATTCAGACGGTCAAAACATCAATAAACTTGCGCGAAACCGAATCGACGCCGCAGTAGTCATTACCAACCACCACGAACCCAAGAACAAGAAGGTTCTTAAAGAGCACCAAGAGGCTAATGTGCGACTCGCTTTCAACTGCGGCACGGAGACTGGTACGATTGGATTCAGCCTGAAGAACCCGGATGGAGCTTGGGCGCGAAAGATTTTTGAATCCGGCTATAACAAAATAGTCCAGAAAGATCTGCTAGCAGAGTTTGAGAAGAAATGGTTCGGTCACTAATGTAAAACGTGACACTTGACTGCGCTCAGCAAACCTTCGATCGAAAAAGGTTTACTGACCCATCCCTCAGCCTGAATGTCTTTAGCTCTCTGTTCTGCGTTCGATGCCGCCGTCATTACCAACACAGGAATGCGATGTCCGTATTGCGAATGCAGATGGTTCGCAAATGTCCATCCATCCATCACTGGCATCGTCATATCGAGAAGGATCAAACTCGGGGACGGATGCGTTTGAAGATACGTCAGCGCTTCCTGCCCGTTATTAGCCGAGATGACATGGTACCCTTCGGTTTGAAGCAAGAGTTCGACAGTAAATCGGATGTTCTCGTCGTCCTCAACAATGAGTATATTAGCTGGGTCAATCTTAGCTGGCTCATTCAGTGTCATAGAGTTCCCCTCTTGACCGGAAACTCGATTTCGAAAGTGGCTCCCGCGCCTACTTCACTCGCCACCCTGATGGCTCCACCATGCAGCTCAAGAATCAGGCGACAGATATAGAGTCCCAGACCTAACCCAGAGTGCCGCGCTGTCGCATCCGACTTGACCCTGAAAAATCGGCTGAAAATCGCTTCCTGGACTTTCTTGGGAATGCCCGGCCCTTTGTCACTGATAGACATGCGAACCCGCTGATCTGATACCGGCCAAAGAACCACATCGATCGGGCTACTCTCTGGAGTATATTTAATGGCATTCTCGATGATATTGCTGACGACCTGAGTGATTCGTACCGGATCCACTTCTGCCTGAATGGCTCTATCCGGCATTCTCAATCTGATTTCTCGTTTAACTGCCTGATCACGAAAATTTTGCAAAATTTCACTGACTAGCTCGGTTATATTAACGGTCTTAAAATGAAGAGTAAAACTTCCACGCTCAAGACGGCCCACATCCAAAAGGTCGTTAACCAACACCTTGAGTTGCTCGACTTGATTTTCAACTCTTCTCCAGATTTCCTCTGAGATTCCTTTTCCTGACTTGATCTGACGCTCGGCAAGCTGGAGCAACACAATGAGCGGTGTCAGAGGTGTCTTCAACTCATGAGCGGCAATATCCAAAAACTCAGACTTCATTCGATCAGCGGTTTCAGCTCTTTCTTTCGCGAACTGAAGCGACTCATGAGCCTTAACGCGATCCGTGACATCGCGACTGGAAAGAATCGCCATCAGGCGCGAACCCGTATCGTACGCTCGTGCTGAAAGATCGGCAGGAAAGATGGTCTGATCCTTCCTGATGTGACGTCTCTCTCTGATTTCGATCTGTTCTCCTGCCTTCAGACTGCTTAACGCGGCCTGTGTTGACGCTTTATCGTCAGAAAGGTCTAATGCATTTAGCTGAAGCAGTTCTTCGCGTAGATATCCGTACATTCGGCTGGCAGCATCGTTTGCATCGATAATCTGGAGCGAATTGCGCTCGATGATCAGCAATGCGTCGGGATCAACCGAGAATAGTGTCCGATAGCGATCTTCGGATTGCTGAATATCGACTAAACGTCCCTGCAATTGCAAAACCATCTTCTCAATGGACGCACGCAGTGTTTCAAGCTCGCCCTGAAATGACTCGGTATCGATCTGAAAAGGACCGCCCCCCGAACTGACGCTCACCGCGTAACGCTCAACTTTGCGTAAAGGATTGAGGACGGATCGCCAAAGAAAAAAATACAAGCTTACAACTAGAATAATATCGAGAAGCGAAATCAGAAGCGCAAAAACGATCGCATCATGCTTCAGGGAAGCGCGGACAAACCGCGGTGTGACATACAAATCAACCTTTCCGATCGTTTCATTTGAAATGGAAACCGGCAGACTTTCTTTCAATAACTCCCCGCTCGGAGAAAAGTCATTCGATCGAACATTCTCCCAATTGGAGCCGCGCGATCGCGCTCGAACCTCACCGTTCGCTTCAACACGAATGCCAGCGACATAGGTGTCCTGCATTGCCCCATCCAAGATCTTGTCAATCTGCGCATTGTCGAAGTTCCAAAGCGGCCAAGCAAGACTTGTGGCTATTTGTTTTGCGTCCGTACTGAGCTCGTAGCGAAGCCCTGACCACTTCGCTTCTTTCTCGTTAATATGCCGTACAACTCCGAACGCACCGAGGAATACCGTAGTCACGGCGACGATATAGACTCCCGCGGCCACTGAAATCGAAGTGTTCCGTGCATGCATCGGTGTTCTCCGCGCCGAGTGTAGCGTAGCGGACGCAATGACGTAAAGGCTCAACGCGTTTTGATCAGAACAAGTGGGTCTGCGCGTAAATAAATCCAAATACGGCGATGCCTGTCACCGGGGATCCATTGTCGCTGGAGACGCCAATTCCGCCGATGACATTCTTCACAAACGCGTAATTTCCCATTAAAGCGGTTTCTCCAACTTCACTCACTCCACCAAAGTAATCCAATGCAAAGCCGAAACGATTTAACAATGGAGA
>JBJMMA010000203.1:0-8012 GCA_045805065.1 Bdellovibrionia bacterium
AGCATTTACGAAAGAGCAAGATAACGACTCTTTAGATCTCAGCGAGGAGATCGAAAATGAAGACGCGCTCCCAAAATCCACAAAAAACTACATCACTCCCGCAGGCGCCGACAAACTCAAGGCCGAGCTAAAAAAACTCCTCTACGAAGACCGCCCGGAACTAGTGAAAACCATCTCCTGGGCCGCCTCCAACGGTGATCGCTCCGAAAATGGCGACTACATCTACGGCAAAAGAAGACTCAGAGAAATCGATCGCAGAATTCGTTTTCTAACAAAGAGACTAGAAGCCGCCGAAATCGTCGACCCTCTTACGCAACCTAAAGATCGCGTGTTATTCGGAGCAACGGTCACGGTGAGCGATGAAGACGGAAAAGAGCGCACCTATCAAATCGTTGGAATCGATGAAACCGATGTTCAGCGTGGACGAGTGAGTTGGATTTCACCCGTCGCTAAAGCGCTGTTGGGATCGAAAGAAGGCGACTCCGTTGTTCTTCATACGCCGAAAGGCGATGAAGAACTGGAGATCATCTCGGTAAGCTACGAGTCGATCGGCTAGCGCCCACTGCATCTTTACTTAGCGCCCACTGCATCTTTACTTAGCGCCCGCTGCTGCCTCCACTCATGGTTCCGGTTGATCCGACGGCGCCTGGCGAGATTCCTGACGTTCCAACGCCCGCATTGCCCGCTCCCGTCACCGTTCCGGTATCCGATGAGCCTGGAAGACCGTTCGTGCTGGCTGGGCTTCCCACTGTCGTGCCTGGCGCTCCAACGATCGAAGAGCCTGAGCCCCCGAGACCTTGGCCTGAAGTCGTGCCAGGTTGCTGAACTGAGGTGGTCGAGGATCCTGTATTGAAGGTGGCAGTTGGAATGCCTTGGCCATTCACCGTTGTGTTTCCGACTGTGGATCCAGGGGTTGTGCCGCCGATGGAGGTGCCACTCAGGGTGTTAGTGGAACCTATCGTGCCTGTTCCGGCTATTCCTGCCGCGCTCCCACCAATGTTTCCGGTATTGGTTCCCCCTGTGCCCGTGCCTGTTGTGCCCGTGACAGGTGAGCTTGCATTTGGAACCCCAGAGATTCCGCCACTGCCTGTGAAGTCGGTGCCTGCGCTTCCTACGCTATTCGGGGAGGTGACCGTAGAGCCTGGAGTTCCGGCTGTGGTTCCAGGGTTAGACCCTGTGATTGTCGAGTTGATTCCCTGAGCCCACACGGGCGAGCTGCTCAGGAGAAGAAGAGAGACGAAACGGACAGAAGATTTGGATAAGTTCTTGTGAATTGACATAGATACGGCATTGCGTTGCAAAGCTTGCGCCCCCATAAAAACGTAAGTCTTGTTAAAAAGCGGGCGATGCGCTGATATATACGCTCCATATGACAATCCAGCCCACTCATCACCAACCTGCGCACAGCAATCATGCGCGAGGCGTTTTGCTGATTAACCTAGGCACGCCTGATGGCGAGCCGATTCACGGGCCATCGGCCGAACAGGTGAAAGTTTATCTCAGGCAGTTTCTGATGGACCGCTTCGTGGTCGACATCCCGTTCGTTTTTCGCTGGCTGCTGGTGAATGGAATCATTCTCCGCACACGTCCCGAGCAATCGGCCGAAGCCTATCGGAAAATCTGGACCGAGAATGGCTCGCCGCTTTTGCATTATCACTTGAAGCTTTCTGAGGGCGTTGCTGAAAGGCTTTCCAAAGATCTTGGTATTGAACCGGATAAAATCCAGCCAGCCATGCGCTACGGAAGCCCTTCGATTCCGGCTGCGCTTCAGATTTTGTCGGATCTCGGAGTGAACGAAGTTCTTCTCGTTCCGCTTTATCCTCAGTACTCACTTGCTGCGACGGAATCCTCACTCGTGGAGTGTAAGGAGTGGGCAGCCAAAAATGCGCCTTCGATGAAGTTCTCTGAGTTTCCGGCCTTCTATGAGGACGAGCCATTCATTGATGCCTTTGCGCAAGTCGCACGCGATAGCCTTCAAGGCTATGACTATGATCATCTTCTTTTCAGCTTCCACGGTCTGCCGGAGCGGCATGTTCGGAAGACCGATCGTTCGGGCGGCAATCACTGTCTGAAAAAGAGCGATTGCTGCGCTCAGATCACGGATGCGAATCGCGATTGCTACCGGGCTCAGTGCTACGCGACGGCACGTGCTCTGGCCAAGAAGCTCGGACTCTCATCGGATCAATATACCGTTTGCTTTCAGTCCCGTCTGGGACGCACGCCCTGGATCAGGCCATACACGGATATTGTGTATCAGGAGCTTGCTGCTCGTGGTGTGAAGAAAGTTGCCGTCATGTGCCCGGCCTTTGTGGCTGATTGCCTGGAGACGCTGGAGGAAATTCAGATCCGCGGGCGCGAACAATATATTCAACTGGGGGGAGAGGACCTGAAACTTGTGCCCTCTCTGAATGACTCTCCTTTCTGGATGGATGGACTCAGTAAAATGATTAAAGCTCGCTTGGAAGGGGCTCCTCTATGATGCGGCTTCTCGTGATTGAAGATGTGGATTCGATGCGTGAGCTTCTGGAGCATATGGTCCGGGGCCTGGCAGAGGCGGGGGGCAAGTATCAGTTTTCAGGATCCGCCCGAAACGGCGCTGAGGCTCGGTTTGAATTGGGCCGCCGCCGGCCGGATCTGGTTCTTATGGATGAGGTTCTACCTGGGGAATCCAGTCTCGACCTCCTCGAAGAATTTAAGGCCGAAGGGATTCCTGTCGTTCTTTTGACGAGTATGAAGGAGCGCACCACTGGCCAGACTCCACTTCCAGCCGGGGCACTCGGCCGTATTTTCAAGCCTGAATGGCGGACTTTGGACGTGGACTCGAAACGGATTGCTCAAGAACTCGATCAACTGTTGGCCGTTCAGTAAGAACCCTTTACTTCGCAGTTGACGGTCGGAGTCGAACTTGTTAACCACTAGGGCTCAGAATTTTTAAAAATTTGATCTTTTTTGATTAGAGTTTGAAAGGATTTGATTCAAATGGCTGTTACTATTCGTCTTTCCCGCCAGGGCGCTAAGAAGAACCCACAATACATGATCGTGGCGGTAGACTCTGCCAAGAAGCGCGATGGCGCATTCATTGAGAACCTTGGACACTACTATCCAAAGGCTAAGACCCAAGCTGAAAAAGTGAAGGTCAACGTTGAAGCCGTTAAAGCTTGGCGCGCAAAGGGCGCTCAGTATACACAAACGGTTGGACAACTCCTCAAAAACCTTGCAAAATAATTCTTAAATAGCCGCTTTTGACTCGGTATGCCTGAGTTGAGCCCGGTTGTTTAAGGTCGGAAAATACTTCTGACCTTCCTGTTGTTCATTCGTTTGCTGTGCTTTTGCGATCGAAAGTAATGCGGTCGCTATTTGAAAAGCAGCCTTTCTAAGCTGCTTTTTAAGTAATTACGGAAGCAGTTTACGTACACTCAGGGCGAGGAGAGGAAGCATGTCCCAACCAACGGGTTCTGGAGCGCAAGGTGGTAAAAAGTTGAGCGAGCTCTCGAAAATGATCGAGTATATGGCTCGCATGCTGGTCGATTTGCCGGATCAAGTTGAAGTCAACGAGATCGAAGGCGAAAACACGACGGTGATCGAACTGAAGGTCGCAAAAGAAGACCTCGGTAAAATTATCGGCAAGCAAGGCCGGACTGCTCGCGCAGTTCGTACGGTTCTCAATGGAGCTTCCACCAAACTTAGAAAAAGAACGGTCCTCGAAATCATCGAGTGAGCCTTCGAGCGAGTTTAAGAGTGAAATCGAAAGTAAGATTCGATTTCACTTTCTGACTCTTTTTCCCGAGATTTTTGAGCCAGTCCTTTCTGCAAGCCTTCTCGGCAAGGCGCAGAAAAAGGGAGTGGCTTCCTTTCAAACCATTCAAATTCGAGATTTCGCAACTGACCGCCATCGAACCGTGGACGATACTCCCTACGGTGGCGGTGAGGGAATGCTTCTTAAAGTCGACGTGTTGCACGCGGCTTGGAAAAAAGCTGTCGAGTCTTGTACGCCCGAATCAAAGCCCCTGACCATACTTTTATCTCCGCAGGGCCAACGCTTTGATCAAGCCATGGCTAAGGAGCTGGCTGGGCATCGGGATCTTATCCTGGTTTGCGGCCATTATGAGGGCGTGGACGAGCGCTTTATCGATCTTTGCGTGGATCGTGAGGTCTCGATTGGTGACTATGTCCTGACCGGAGGAGAGCTCCCTGCCATGGTCATGGCAGACGCGATCAGTCGCTGGATCCCGGGCGTCGTGGGTAAAGAAGGGTCCGTGACGGGCGATAGCCTCGAAAACAATCTGCTAAAATATCCCCAATACACCCGTCCTCGTGAATACGAGGGGATGGGTGTGCCTGAAGTCCTTTTGGGCGGTGATCACAAGGCCATTGCCCGGTGGCGCGAAGCTCAAATGCAGGAGCGGACGGCGCGAAAACGGCCGGATCTATTGCTAAAATCCCCGAAGAAGTAGTTTGGATCTTGCGGTCCGCCATGTTAAGGCTATGAGCCTCGTGTCGGTTCGAAGCGTCCCTGTATATTTAGCTTTGCTGCATTATCCAGTGACCAATCGGAACGGAGCGCTGGTTACCACTTCGGTGACCAACATGGACATCCATGATATTGCGCGATCGTGCCGTACGTTTGGTATTCGAGAGTACACTCTTGTGACGCCAATCGAGGACCAGCATGAGCTCCTGGGAAGGATCGTAAGCCATTGGCAATCCGATCGATCCCGCGAGTACCATCCGGACCGGGCGGAAGCGTTATCGCTGGTTCGTGTGGCTTCCTCTTTTGAGGAAGTGAAATCCGCCATCGTGGCAAGGCATGGTGTGGCACCAGAAGTGGTGCTCACCGATGCAAGGCCACTTCCGAACTCGATCTCTTATCCGGATTACCGGAAAGAGCTTGAGGACCCAAGCCGACCTGAAAAACCAGTGGTCCTGGTTTTCGGAACGGGCTGGGGTGTTTCGGACGTCTTTTATCCCGAGGTGCATCGGATCCTAGCTCCGGTGTACGGGCCAAAAGACGATGCTGAGAGTGGTTTTAAAAGTTATAACCATCTCTCAGTTCGATCAGCAGTCGCGATTATTCTCGACAGGCTTTTCGGACATTAACCGGTTTGCGTGAGTCCCTCACGTAAGCGTCAACTGGCTAGGCTATTTGAATAGAAGATTTAGAAATAGGTAATTAATCATGGCAACTACCAAGACCAAGTACAGAAGAACTTCCAAAGGCGCACAAGTGCCACAACGCGGCCTCGCTGACCGCATCGCTGCAGTTGAAAAAGCGATGATCCGCACCGACATGCCGGACTTCTCCGCAGGCGACACCGTCCGCGTTCACGTCCGCATTAAAGAAGGCGAAAAAGAGCGCGTTCAGGCTTACGAAGGCGTTGTGATCGCTAGCCAAGGTGCTGGCGCAAGCAAGTCTTTCGTCGTTCGCAAGATTTCTCACGGCGTTGGCGTTGAGCGTATTTTCATGTACGCTTCTCCAAAGATCGCCAAGATCGAAATCGTTCAAGAAGGTCGCGTCCGTCGCGCCAAGCTCTATTATCTCCGTGGCCTCGAAGGTAAGGCTGCTAAGATCGAGCGCGAAGTCGAGACTCTCGCTGCTGCAGCTGCTTCCAGCGCTGCAAAAGAAGCCAAAACCAAGTAATCGGCTTCTTGCGTGAAACCCAACCTCGATTGGGAGAATAATCTCGGGCATCCCTCTCTCCAAATCGTCGGAGTCGACGAAGTGGGGAGGGGGTGTCTCGCCGGTCCTGTGGTCGCAGGAGCGGTGGCTCTTCCTCTCTCCTCAGATTCTTTCTCTCGCGAGCTCTATCCCTGGCTCGACGAAATCACCGATAGCAAATGCTTGAAACCTGAGACGCGCGAACGTCTCGCTCCGCTCATCGAAGCGTGGGCTCCGGCCTCAGCCGTTGGCGTCGCATCGGTCGACGAAATTGATACCATCAATATTTACCATGCGTCCCACCTGGCGATGCGCCGAGCTGTTGAGCAAGTCGTTGCTCAGCTTGCTGCCAAAGGCCTGGCTGCTGTTTCGCATATCCTCATCGACGGAAACGCACTTCCTAAAAACCTGCCTGCAAAGGCGACGGCAGTCGTGAAGGGTGATCTTCAGTGCTTCAGTATTGCGGCCTCATCCATCATCGCAAAAGTTTGGCGCGATCGTGAGATGGAGCGCTACGAGGCTCAATATCCAGGATATGGACTGGGTGTTCATAAAGGCTACGCAACACCTGTTCATTCTGAAAGTTTGAAAAAGCTTGGCGCGACTTCGATTCATCGGAAATCTTTTGCGCCAGTCAAAGCGGTTTTGACGCCTTCGCAGCTTGCAGAGTTTGAAAAGCTTATCGCTGCCGCTCAGGCGCAAACTCCTGCGCCATCTCTTGCAAAAGCTTCAAAACCTGCGCAAAAGCGTGAGAAATTGCAGCCACAGTGCTCTTTGTTTGATTCTGAACTTACTGCCGAGGCTGAGCAGTTTGAGTTCTTTCGCTGAATTCAGAGCGAAGTCATTTTACAGTTTTGCACTTTTTCGAAACACAACGGACAGCCACTTTCTGTGTCGGGATTGAAGTTTCCGCACAATTGGCTCGCATGGCTTCACAAGCATGAAAGCCAAGAGCGGGCTTTTTGTACTTTGAGGCAACCGCCACTGGACTGTGGCAAGCACCATAAACAAAGGTACAGTCCTGGTCTTTTTTGCAAGTATACCAGATGGGATCTTCTTTGATATCGCAGTCCGGCGCTGTAGCCAGACTGAGTGAACCGGGCAAAAGCATGAGCAGCGCAATGGTTAGAAAGTACGGTCTCATATTGAAATTCTTCATTGTGGGATTTGTCTGGTCAATACCCATGTGTTTTATGTGTTGTTTAAAAGCAAAAAGGACTACCTTTGAAAGCAGTCCATTCATGGTCTGATTTGCACACAAAACAAGTGTATGTTGACCGCTAAAAGCGATTGGTTAAAATCAGATGAATATGAAACAGCTACTCGTTTCTTGTCTTTTTCTATCTCAAGTCTTATGTCCCGCAACGTCTTTGGGCAAAAATTCGGTCTCGTCATCGAAAAACGATCTCGACTTAAATTGTAAAGACTATACGGACAGTGGCTGTAAAACCGTTTTTGAAGCGAAGTGTGAGTTTCTAAGATGGCATGGCAGCAACATCAAACGAATGCGGTATGACAAATCCTCTCCGAAGCACACCTTTTTGGTCGAAACAAAAAAAGGCGAATGTGAGAGTAATTGGGTAACCGAAGGTGAATGCCGAATTTTGGGAGGGCCTTGTGATCCTGAGGCCCACAAGAAACTGTTTGGTCGGTAATCAAATGTTTCGTGAAGTTCTGTTGCTATTTTATGCACGCGTTGCCGCGTTGAACCCTCAAGATAGGAGTGAGATGAAAACGCAGGCGATAGTCGGGCAAAGATCATTGCTTAGTCCTGAGTCTGGACGATGAGACTGAAGCCCGCGTTGAGGCTTAGCGTCCATGCAATCTGAACTCCGCTGATTTTAGCAGACAATAAGAGACATTCGAGCTGAATAGGGTTTGCAATCGACGGCACCCTCCCTGCAATGACGCGCGTCCCATGAGCAAACAGATCGGCAAATTGCATTTTGGTTTGGAAATGGAAGAAAAGGGCGCGCAGTGGCTTGAGGGACGCTATCCGTCGCTGACCCGGCTTGTAAAAAACTATCGCTGGAAGGGCGGCGAGCTCGATCTTGTCTTTGAAGATCGCACGCTTCGAAAACCGCCTGAGCTTGTCATTGTCGAGGTCAGGGCGAGAAAATCAGGCGCGTTAGTGGATGGTGTAGTGAGTATCACAGCGCCTAAACGAATGCGCCTTGCTCGAACCATTCGGCACTTTTTGTCGCGGTACAATGGCCCTGCGCACTCCGTCAGACTGGATGTTCTTGCCTGGGATGGGGCGAATTGGACTCATTTAAGGGACGTGAGGCTTGAGGGGGCCGCTCACAGGCAGTATCATTGAAAGCGAGATGCGAAACTTTCTCCTGACTGTCCTCAT
>JBJMMA010000204.1:0-7324 GCA_045805065.1 Bdellovibrionia bacterium
GACCGGATATCCGCTTCGCTCCAGGTTCGGCACGATTCGATGACTGCACGAGTTGATCGGCAATACTCGATCGTCTGTTCCATGGCTGATGTAGATCTTGGGATGACCGTGCCGGCTGGGAGGCATCATAAAGCCGGGCGAGAAGGCGATGATATGTGTGAATAGATCACCATTGGTGAGTCCCAAAGTCAGGGCGTAGGAGGCACCATCGGAGAATCCTCCAATCGCAAAGTGCTTAGGATCGGTTTTATAATGCGAGAGCACTTCACTGATTGCTCTTTCGATGAGAGCGACATCAGGCCCGAAGTCATCAATCAGAAAATCCCACGTCGCTTTTGCGGATGTTGGAGCCAAGATCAAAAATCCTGCTTTGTCGGCTTGCTCCTGCAGCATGGACACGGTTCCTTGTCCGCTTCCTCCCGCGCCGTGAAGAAGAACGACGAGAGGCGCACCTTTCTGAGCATCGTAGTGCTTAGGGACATAGAGATAAGCATCGCGCTCTGAGCGTAAGCCCAGAGGATGCAAGCCGCGGAATGCACGCGGTTCGGTTAACTTAACATGTGAGACCTGAATGCGTGCAGTAGTGTCCGTGGCATAGGCTCGTGACATAGAAAAGGTCCAATTCGATGTAAGAGTGGATAGTAAGAGAGCTAATAAAACGGTTCGCTTTGACTTCAATTAACCTCAAGCAGCCTTGGGGGGCTTTTCTTTCTTTTTGCGTTCTTGATCTTGTGGGCTCAAGCCAGGCGAGTTTTCGTCCCATTGGCCGCCGGCATTGCTTGCCTCTTCGTTGTGAACCTGATCGTGGTCCACAGCAGCTCCAGTAGTGCTTCCTCTGGATGGAACGCGCGATTCTCCCACCCGTCCGCTGGTGTCTCCTTTTTCAGCCTTGCCGGCATAAGTTGAACTTGTGGATTCCGTTTGTTTGTCGCTTTCTTTGTGCTTTTGCATAAACTTAAGGCCATGCAACATGCGCGCAAAGTCATTGGCCGCTCTTCTTTTCTTCTGATCCTGACGCTTGGGATTCTGAACGCCTTAACTCCGTTCTCGATCGACTTATATCTTCCGGCTTTCCCCGAGATTGCGCGCGATTTAAATACAGCGGTAGCTCGAGTCTCTCTGTCCGTATCCATCTATTTTGTGGGTTTTGCGCTTGGACAAATTATCTATGGCCCGCTGCTGGATCGCTTTGGCAGAAAGCCGCCTCTTTATCTTGGGCTCTTCATTTATCTGCTCGCGACCTTGGGCTGCATGAAGGCCAGCTCGATTGAAATGCTGCTTCTGTTTCGCTTTGCCTCGGCTTTGGGAGGAAGTGCCGCATCGGTTGGGGCGACTACGATGGTTCGTGATTTCTTTCCTTCCAAGGATGGAGCGAAGGTGTTCTCCATGCTCATGCTAGTCTTGAGCGTCTCGCCACTCCTGGCTCCCAGCATCGGGAGCTTCATCATCACGGTTTGGGGATGGCGGAGTATCTTCGCCATTTTATCTGTCATCGCATTGGTTGATGTTGCGCTGATCGCATTTGTCCTGCCCAATGCGTATTCTCCCGACCCCAACGTCTCTTTGAGTCTTGGTGGGGTGCTGTCGAGTTTTAAGAGAATCTTCGCCAACCAGCGCTTTCGGTCTTATACGCTAGCGGGCTCACTGTCGTTTGCAGGACTGTTTGTTTATGTTGCGGCCTCACCGGCAATCTATATGGATGGCTTTGGTTTGGGCCCAAAAGCTTATGGAGCGGTCTTCGCGCTATTGGCGATGGGGATGATCGGCGGCGGGCAATTGAATCACGTTCTGGTCAAGCGATATGGAAGCCATCAAGTCTTCAAAGGAGCACTTCTTGTTCAAATGGTGGCAGGAGCTTTCCTGCTGCTGGGATCGCTGGTGCTTGATTTTGGCATGATGAGCACAACCTTTTCTCTCTTTGTCATTTTGGGCTGCGCGGGAATCACTTATCCAAACGCAGCATCTCTTGCACTTGAGCCTTTCTCAACCCATGTGGGCAGTGCGTCTGCTCTGTTGGGATTTTTACAGCTGGGGGTGGGCTCATTTGTCGCAGCGTCTGTCGGTCTCTTGGATGTAAAAGGCACGCTCCCAACAGCGGTTGTGATTTTCCTCTCATGCCTTCTGGGCTGGATAACGTTCACACTCGGCGAGAGAGTCGGTCGCAAAGCGATCGTTACATCATCTTAGTGGGCGAGGGCTCAGAATCGTCGTGGGCATTTTTCTTGAGCTGAGCAAATACCAGCGTGGAGAGCGATGTAATCAAGCCCAGGCAGAGAAACGTTCCTTGGAATGCTCGAATAGGCGGCAAATGCATCTCAGTGAAATGCCGATTGAAGGTCATGAGAATCGCGCCAGCATTTGCCACGCCGAAGCTCATGGCAAGCATCTGAATCATCGATAAAAGGCTGTTGCCGCTTCCAGACTCTGCTCCTTGCAGATCTTTCAGAGTCAGGGAGTTCATTGCTGAGAATTGAAGCGAGTTGACTGTGCCGAAAATGATGAGCTGGATAATCCGGATCCAACCTGGCTCTTGCGGGGTTAGAAAGGCAAGGCTTGCGATCATGCTGCCAACGAGCATTGTATTGATGATCAAAAACTTTCGGTAGCCGACTCTCATAATCAATCGAGGCGCAAAACCTCTGCATACGACTGCAGCCAGGGCGACAGGAATCATCGTCGATCCTGCCTGAAGCGGCGAGTATCCCAAGCTGATTTGCAACAAGAGAGGAATCAAGAACGGCATGGCCGAACTTCCGATGCGCGAGAAAAGATTTCCAATCAGCCCGATAGTGAAAGACGGCGTTCTAAAGATACCCAGAGTAAAAAGAGATTTTGGATCGCTTTTCGCGTGAAGCACGTAAGCCGTAAGCATGGAGAAGCCCAGCATCACGAGACTCATGACCGTTGCTTGCTGGAATCCAAAGTCAGATACGCCCTCAAGCGCAAGCGACAAACTCACCATCATCGTGGCGAGAAAGAAGAACCCTTTGAAGTCAAAGTGGCCAACAGCATAACGCTTGATCTCAGGCATGAATCGCAGCGTTGCATAGACTCCTAGGATCCCGACCGGGATGTTAATCAGAAAGATCCAGTGCCAGTGTGCGAACTCGACAAGAAATCCGCCGAGTGGGGGGCCAATCAGAGGACCGATCAGCGCGGGCACCGCAACAAAACTCATCGCTGCCAGAAACTCCTGTTTTGGAAAGACTCGAAGAATAGTCAGCCTGCCTACGGGCATCAGCATCGAGCCTCCAATGCCTTGAATGACCCGGGCTGCGATAAGTAGAGGCAACGTCGGAGACAGTGCGCAAAGAATCGATCCGATGCTGAAAATACAGATGGCTGTGAGAAACGTTTTCCTGATCCCGAAAGTGTCGGAAATCCATCCTGAAGCAGGGATTAACATCGCAAGTGTTAAAGAATAGGCGGTGATGACCGCATGCATGGAAAGAGGGCTGACGCCCAGTGATTCCGCCATTGCTGGCAACGCGGTGTTGACGATCGTTGAGTCGAGGGTTTCCATAAAGAAACCCACAGCAACGATCCAAAGAATTGTCTTATTATTAGTTGTAGGCTCGTGTTGCGCGATCTTCACGCGCTGACTATATCGGTTTGGCGCGCGCGACTCAATATCAAGAAGGCTCAACTAAGCTGACTTCTGGCGTTCCTGGTTCTGGACCTTCTCGATCGCGTTATTGACGAGAGGTTCCATCTCACGCAAAAAGTCTCCGTCTCTGAATTCAAGGCGACGAATGGGAGGTTTGCCGTCGATGATGGATTGAAAGTAGCAGCGAAGTCTGACCAACGGTCCAGCCAAGCGGTGAGTGATGATCAACGTGATGCCTGCCGCGGAGACAATTCCTACACCTAGTGCGACGAGAAGTGCGTGCTCGATCTGTGTCGCTTGATAGTCGACATATTTTTTGAAGAACTCCGCTTCCATTCCCGAGAGCCCTGCTGCGGGCTTGAGATCCATCAGCGCATTGCGAGTGCCCACCCAGGCAATCGCAAAGAAGACGAGCAGGACACCCAGATTAGTCAATATGATGGGAAGTTGAAACTTTGGGTGAATGAGCAAGTTGCGTAGAGATCGCAGCCGAGGCGGAGCTTTGCGATGAGATGGTTGCATAGAGGACTTTCTCCCGAACAAGGTTCTTTTGTTAATATTATTTAATAATTGACCAAAAGAATCAACAACAATTAGAGAATTATTCGCCTGAAGATAGAAGGGGTTAAGAGATGTGTCTGGTGTGACAGAGGAAAAGAGTGAGCGCCGACTGCGGGCACTCACTCTTGAGAGGTAGAATAATGGCAGCGATTATTTCGTGGATCCGACTTTGCCGGAGCCAAATTTTGGGTTCTTGGCTTTGCAAGCCGCGACCAGGCTTGCATCAACCGTAGGCAGCGGCTTGGTTGCTCCAGGGACGTTGGTCTGTCCTTGCATGATCGGATCGACGCAATCACGCCAGAGACCATCACCCTTTTTCCAATCGCCTTTGATAAAGCCCGCGTTCTGGCAGGCTTGCGCAATCTGTTTGCATGGACCAGGAGCATGCTCGTGTGCGTTTTTTTCTTCAGCAAACGACGAGATGGAAAGTCCAAGTGATCCGAAAACTACAAGCAGCGTAGGCCACTTCTTTGAACAAATCATGGTGTCTCCTTAAAGTTGAGTCAGGTTAGATTTGACGCATGGTTGTTGATTGCGAGATGTCATTTCCAGCGAGTTTAGTTAGATTAAACCTTGCAGGGGTCTTGCTGTGAAGAAAAAAGCTCAAATTCAGGTCATCGGAAGCGGCGAGGCGTTTAGCGCAAGTGAGGGAAATACCTCGTACTTGTTTCAAGGCGCCGGATATCCAACTATTCTCTTTGATTGTGGCTACCAGGTGCCTGAGCGACTTTGGAAAGAGGATTCTCAGGGCGATATCGCAGTGATCTGCATCACGCATCTTCATGCCGATCACGTCTTTGGAATTGCGCCTCTCCTGTGCCGCTACCTCGAAGAGGGTAGAAGAGATCCTCTGAAAATTGTGGGGGGACGCGGAACAGAAACGTATGTTCGCCGCCTCATTGAGATGGGCTATCCGGGGATCCTTTCAGCATTTGCCTTCAAGCTCGAATTTCTCGAGATCTCTGAAACAAAAGGAATCGATTTCAAGTCATTCCGAATGACTGTCGCAAAGACAAAGCATTCCGTACGAAACTACACTTATCGTGTGGATTTCAGGGATCCAAAGATCCGCTCATTTGCGGTCAGTGGAGATGGCCAGATGACTGCTGAAACTTGCGAGCTTGTAAATAACGTGGGGGTTCTTCTCCAGGAAGTCTACTCACTCAAAGAGACAACACCTGTTCATATGGCATTGAGCCGCTTTGAGAAGTGGGCCACAAACTCTCAAGTCGGAATCCTAGGCGTTGCTCATCATTCCCGTAAAGAAGTCAGTCTGATTCGGAGAAGAGTCGAGGCATTGAAAAAGAAAGACGCCCGATGGATGAGCGTCACGCCAGAGACCACGATTTCGTTGAGTTAACAGGGTTAACCCTACAACTTTAATTGCAGCAGTGCCCAACCCTCAAGCGTCGAGTGATTTTCCACCTTCAGGCCGAATTCTTTGAAAGCAATCTCAAGGGACGGGATCTGAAGTGGAGTGAAGCCGCTCAGAAAAAGCGTTCCTCCGGGCGCGAGTGCCCGTGAAAGAGCAGGGGCAAGCATACGTAACGGGCCTTCCAGAATATTGGCGATCACCAGATTGAATCGCGGTCCCCAGAAGTCGGGGAGCGCGTCGCTCAGCAGGATCTCCACAGGGGTTGGATCAAGAGCGGTATTGGATTTGGCTGAGGAGAGCGCAATCGGGTCGATGTCCGTTGCGACAATGAAACGGGCGCCGCGAGCACGAGCGATACGCGCGAGCACGGCCGTGCCGGTGCCGACATCCAGGACTGTCTCCGGCCGATTGAGTCGGCAATAAAGATCCACGGCACCTGCGCAGAGCCGAGTTGTAGGATGTGTGCCATCACCAAATGCGGCACTTGGAAGATAGGTTAGCGCCAGGGCATTCTCAGAAAGGTTTGGCGGGTTCGTTCCGGCTGTGTTTTCGGCTACATAAAGATGAACTAATGGCGAGAGTCGCATTCCGGGCTTTCATAGCATATTAAGGAGAACTGAGAGGCGAGAGTTTATGGAAAACAATTTGATCATTCGATTGCTGGATCCTTCGCCACAACTGAGCGAGATCGCACAGCTCAATGAGTTGCTCAAGACTTGCTATTCCTCCGCAAAATCGCTGGCCGATGAGTTTGCTGCTGCTAGCGAGAGCGTGGATGCGACAGCCAGGAGAGTGCAGGAAGGGGAGTGCTATCTTGCCTTCGTAAGCGATCACCTTGTCGGCTGCGTTATCCTCCGAACGAAGTCCAAAGTCAGCGCGCCGTCCTGGTATCAAAAGCCGGGAGTCGCAAGCTTTGGGCGTTTGGCAGTCCGCTCCGATCACCAGAATCAAGGAATCGGGACCGCGCTCATTCGTTTCATCGAGGCGAGGGCAAAGCGGTTAGGTTGTTCTGAATTGGCGCTCGATACTTCTGAGAATTCCCATTCGCTGATTTCGTTTTATGAAAGCCTTGGCTTTCAGATCGTCTCTCACCATCAGTGGAGTCGGACCTCTTTCAAAAGCGTAGTGTTGAGCAAGAAGATCTGAGGCAAAGCTTCAGCTTGTGACAGGGTTGGCGCGTAACGTGAAATATGTTCCGCTCGAAGGAGCTCTTTTCATGGCGAAAGCAAAACCTCTTACGCGTGTTCATAGGCGGTCTGAACAGGATGCTTTGACCCGTTCAAATCCCAAAAGCCGGCGCTATACTCGGGCAAACAGCCCATCCGTGGTCCATGGTGAGCAAGGCACTAAGTCAGCCAATGTTCGAGGACGGTATTCCGAACCCGATCCGCAAGAAGCTGAAGATCTTAAGAATGATCGGGAGTTACGTTCACGAGCCTTGGGCAGAAGAAATAAGCTGACGGCTCGGGTAGCAGGGTTGAAAAAGGCTTAACCCGTGTACAGTGACTTAGTTGATCTCAATCTCTCGCTTTTGTAAAAAGAGTGTAGTAGTGGTGCGCCATGTCGTCATCTCTCCAATCGAAGGTTTTGTCGTCTTTTGCGGAAGCAGCTCTCAGCCTGGATAAGGATTTTACCGAGCTGGATACACTCAGTGGCCAGCTTGAGCGCCTGGATTTGAACTCCGATAGCGGCTTGGAGCGCGCTAAAGAGATTCTCGCCAAGTTCGGCGAATGTGGAGGCCGAATTGGCGATGGCGTTCAAAAGCTTGCCAAGGAATTGGA
>JBJMMA010000205.1:0-15982 GCA_045805065.1 Bdellovibrionia bacterium
AATGATGCGATGAGCGTGAGCTGCATAGCAGCCCGCTTGGATTCATGGCTGTTCGCTCAGGCGGCACGGGCACGCGCATTGTATGTTCAAATGACTCTTCAACAGCACGTCAGCTCAAGTCGATCCGATATTCATCCCAATCCACAATTTCGCCGCCCCGAGTGGCAGTCCCTGAACGGGCCCTGGCGATTTGCTTATGACGACAGAATGGAGTTTCATATTCCTTCTGAAGTAAAGGCATGGACTCATACGATCGAAGTGCCGTTTGCTCCAGAAGCTCAACTGAGCGGCATTGGCGATCAGAGCTTTCATCGCTGTTGCTGGTATCAAAGAGAGTTCTCAGCCAATGCTGGCGATGGTTTGATGATGGTGCACTTTGGAGCGGTGGATTATTCGTGCCGTGTCTGGGTGAACGATCACTTTGTGGGTTCGCACGAAGGGGGCCACTCCCCGTTTACTTTTGATATCACGCCCTATCTGAATGATGGAGATCAACAGACCATCACGGTCTGCGCGAATGACGATCCCGCGGATTTAGCCAAGCCAAGAGGAAAGCAAGACTGGCAACTCGAGCCGCACAGTATCTGGTATCCTCGCACGACAGGCATCTGGCAAACGGTCTGGCTTGAAAGAGTTCCAAAAGTTTATATCGATCGCATCCGCTGGACGCCGCATCTGGAGCGCTGGGAGATTGGATGCGAGACTCATATTTCGGGTGCGACAAACCCTAAGGATCGGCTTGAGCTCAGGGTGAAAATGACCCAGGGGGAGCATTTGCTCGCCAACGATTCCTATCAGGTGATCCTGGGTGAGGTGACGAGAAGAATAGTTCTTTCTGACCCTGGAATCGATGACTTTCGAAACGAGCTTCTCTGGAGTCCTGAAAGACCTACTCTCATTCAATGCGTAGTTCAGCTCTGTAGAGAGGGTCAGGTTATTGATGAAGTTCATTCGTATACGGCTCTTCGGAGCGTGGGAGTCAGCCGCGATCGCTTCATGCTCAATGGCCGGCCTTACTATCTGAGATTGGTCCTGGACCAGGGATATTGGCCCGAGAGCTTAATGACCGCTCCAACAACCGAGGCGTTCAAAAAAGACATCGAACTTACCAAAGCCATGGGCTTTAACGGAGTCCGAAAACATCAAAAGGTCGAGGATCCTGTCTATCTCTACTATGCGGACCTTTTCGGGCTTCTTGTCTGGGAAGAGATGCCCAGCGCGTATCGCTTCACTCATGACGCCACGGAAAGGATCATCAAGGAATGGACTGAAGTCATCGATCGCGACTACAGTCATCCTTGCATTATTACATGGGTGCCATTTAATGAATCCTGGGGTGTGCCTGACCTGGCTGAAAAGGTGGAGCATCAGTCCTGCGTTCAGGCCCTCTATCATCTGACTCGTACGCTGGACCCAACTCGACCTGTCATCGGAAATGATGGCTGGGAGAGCACTGCAACTGACATCATCGGAATCCACGATTACGACGCCAATCCAGAGCGAATGGCAAAGCGCTACGGCCCAGAGATGACGACCGCGGATATTCTCGGGCGTCGCCGTCCCGCCGGAAGGCTACTCACGATCGAGGGTCATCCTCATCGCGGGCAACCGATTATGCTCACTGAGTTTGGCGGAATCGCATTTGCGAAAAAGGAAGGCGATCAGGAAAATCGGATGTGGGGTTACTCGGTCTCGCAATCTGTGAACGAATTCCAGACGCAGTATCAGAATCTGCTGACTGCGGTGAACCAGATCGAGTTCTTCAGCGGGTTCTGCTACACGCAGTTGACTGATACGTTCCAGGAGGTCAATGGTCTTCTTTTTCCCGATCGTACTCCAAAAGTCAGCGTGCAGGCGATCGCAGCAGCGACGCTCGGAACTGGCTTTGAGCGCGAAGAGCGTGTGGCCAATATCGTTGGAGTAAACAATCCGCTCCTTTTAGGAAATGCATGAACGAGATTGAAACAAAACTCAAAATGATCAGGACCTTTCTTGAGCAAAGCCCATGCGCTGCCGTGCGGCTTCGTGGCGTGGATTGGTTCAGCTGGTGTACGGGTGGTGGGACCAATCGCATGCTTCTGAGCGCGGAGACGGGCGTTGCTGAAGTACTAGTGACTGAAAAAGAGGCTTGGATTCTGACGGACATCATTGAAGCTGATCGACTCAGGAATGAGCAAATTCCTGCAGGGTTTGAGATCTGGATCGGACCTTGGCAAGATTCTGATAAGCGCGAGAAATTTGTATCGGAGCTTTCCGGAAGAGCCCTGGTTGCATCAGATCGCCCTGTGGCGCATGAAAGAGCGCTTGGAAACGATCTCATTCGAGCAAAGCGTCGTTTACTTCCTGAGGAAATCGAGCGCTTCAAGCAGCTTGGACGTGATGCTGCTGAAGCCATGACAGAAGCTCTCTCGCTTGCGCAGCCAAATTGGAGCGAGTTTGAGCTCGCGGGACAGGCAAGCCTGGCGCTTCAAAAACGAGGGATTGATCCAGCATTGGTTCAAGTGGGAGGTAGCGAGCGAATCAATGCGTATCGACACCTTTTACCGACAGATAAGAAAATCGGCAACCGCGCGATGATGGCGTTTTGTGCGAGAAGGCACGGTCTTTACGCCAGTCTCACTCGGTATGTGTTTTTTGATAAGCCTACTTTAAGTCAGCGCAGAAGCTTTGAGGATGTGGCGCAGATTGAGTGCGTCACCTTGAATGCGTCTCGTCCGGGAGCCGCACTTGATCAGATCTACCATCAACTGACCAGCGCCTACACTCAGCATGCCTATCAAAGCGAGATTAATAAACACCATCAGGGCGGTACGACGGGATATTTAGCACGAGAAGTGATCGCTCAACCCAGTTCAAAAGAGCTGATCGAAGCCAATACCGCGATTGCATGGAATCCAAGTCTAGTGGGCGCAAAGATCGAGGATACCTTTTTATCTACGGACCAAGGTCTTGAGCTTCTGACGCTGGATTCGAACTGGCCAACTATCGAAGTCGATGGGAGAAAGCGTCCTGACATATGGGTGAGAACATGAAAACAGTGATTGCCAGCGCTCCAGGAAGAGTCAATCTGATTGGCGAGCATACCGATTACAATGCAGGTTTTGTTTTGCCGACGCCGATTCCACAGTCAACCCGGGTTCAATTACGCGTTCGAAATGATCGGATCATCAGTTTGAGAAGCTCTCTCAGCCCTGAAGCATCGCAGGGAATGCAATACGAACTTGAGAGTGAAAAGCCCGGTAGAGGATGGATTGATTACGTCCAAGGGGTTACCCACATATTGCGCGCCGAAGGATTTCCTATTTCAGGCTTTGATATTCGAATTGATTCTGATGTTCCGGTTGGGAGCGGCCTCTCCTCGAGTGCAGCGCTGGAAGTTGCGCTGATGCGGGCGATCCGGGAGGCTTTCGCGCTGAACCTGGATGACGTGACGATTGCAAAGCTTGGGCAGCGCGTGGAAAACGAGTTTGTCGGCGCGCGGGTTGGAATCATGGACCAAATGGCCTCCAGCGTCGGACGTCCTGGCGAGGCGCTCTTTCTGGATTGCAGGGATTTGTCGTATCGTCGCGTTCCATTGCCCTTCAAGAAACTGGACCTCGTAGTCATTCACTCGGGTGTGTCTCATGGACATGCTGGAGGCGAGTATAATACGCGGCGCGCTCAGTGCGAGGAAGCTTGTCGTACCCTGGGCGTGCAGAGTTTGCGCGAACTGAGTGAAGCAGACATTCCTAGAATGGAGAGTCTTTTGACAGAACGCCTCCTGCGACGTGCGCGACATGTTGTTACCGAAAATGCACGAGTGCTTCGGGCTGTTGCTGCGATTGAGTCAGGTGACGCAGAACAGCTTGGACAGCTTTTCTATGCTTCTCATAACTCGATGAGAGACGATTATGAAGTGACTGTCCCTGAGATCGATCTTCTTGTGCAACTAGCGTCACAAGATTCGGAAGTCTTCGGTGCTCGCATGACTGGCGGCGGATTTGGCGGTTCTGTAGTGGTGTTGACCCATCCCAAACGCGGACAGGAAGTCGCGCGTCGAATTGTCAGTTCATATGATGCTGCAACAGGACGTTCTGGTTTAGCACTGGTTTCGTAGGCGTTGTATTCATTTGAATTCAAGTCCTGGTCTCGAGCTGGCGGGCAGCTGGCACAAAGAGTGAAGATTAGCCCCCGCGTTCAGAAGCGCAGGGGACAACTTTATGAACTCGAGACAACAACAAAAATGCGATCTGATTGTATTATCTCACCTTCGCTGGGACTTTGTCTTTCAGCGTCCGCAACATCTATTGACACGATTTGGAAAGCACACACGTGTGTTCTTTGTTGAAGAGCCGGTCTTCGACACTGAAATTCCTGGCCTCGAGGTACTACCAAGGCAGACGGGTGTTTGGCGAATCGTTCCTCATCTTCCTCAGGTGGACGACGAAGCCGCGCTTCATGATCTTCTGGGAGGCATGATCAATCGCCTGATCTCAGAACAAAGCATCGATGAGTACGCTCTTTGGTACTACACGCCAATGGCAATGCCTTTTACGCGCCATCTCACGCCATCCGCAGTCGTTTATGATTGCATGGATGAGCTTTCACTTTTCAAAGGTGCGCATCCTGAGCTCCTCAATTATGAAAACGAGCTTCTTGATCTGGCCGATATCGTATTCACAGGTGGCCATAGCCTCTATGAGTTTAAAAAGGATAGGCATCCGAACGTTCACTCGTTCCCAAGCAGCATCGATTATCATCACTTCTTCCAGGCCCGCTCCAGCGCGATGACTGATCCAGAAGATCAGCGCAACATTCCTCGTCCTCGTATGGGATTCTTTGGCGTGATCGATGAGCGAATGGATATCAACCTTCTTGCCGGCGTCGCCAAAGCAAGGCCTGATTGGCAATTTGTGATTTTGGGACCGGTGGTGAAGATCAATCCGGACTCACTCCCCAGATATGAAAACATTCACTATCTGGGACAAAAAAGCTACGCGGAGCTGCCATCCTATATCGGCGGCTGGGATGTGGCTTTGATGCCTTTCGCCAAAAATGAGTCCACACGTTTCATCAGCCCTACGAAAACTCCCGAATACCTTGCAGCCGGAAGACCTGTGGTCTCGACGTCCATTCGTGATGTGGTTCGCCCTTACGGCGAGAATGAGCTCGTGTTCATTGCAGACACCCTAGACGACTATGTTCGTGCGATTGAGTCTGCGCTTGAACTCAAAAGTGGAAACACATCTTGGCGCGAAAAAGTGGATTCATTCCTTGCTCAAACGTCCTGGGACAAGACCTGGCATCAGATGTCAGAGCTTCTCCAGACCGCAATCACCAGGAATTCGGCGCTCAAACTCGAAGCTTCGTGAGCAGGAACCCAAGCATGAAAAAAATTGAAATCTGGGGTGGTGTCGAGTGCACATATAATCGTGTAGGCGACACTTACTTTGATCAATTGAAGTATAATGGTCATGATCACCGCATTGAGGATCTGGATCGCTTTGCTGAATACGGTTTTACGGCATTGCGATACCCGTTCATCTGGGAGCGGATCGCCCCCAATGGCCTGAATAGCGTGGATTGGTCATGGGCCGATGCCAGGCTCAAGCGCCTTAAAGAACTCAACATTCGTCCGATCGCTGGCTTTGTGCATCACGGAAGCGGTCCAAGAGATACCAGTCTTCTGGATCCGGATTTTGGCCCTAAGCTCTCCAAGTACGCAGCACTTTTTGCCCAACGCTATCCGTGGGTCGAGGACTACACTCCAATCAATGAACAATTCACAACCGCGCGTTTCAGTGCGCTGTACGGCGTCTGGTATCCTCACGCGAAAGATAATTTAAGCTGCTTTCGTGCTCTGATGAACGAGTGCCGGGGAACGATTCTCTCCATGCGAGAGATCAGAAAAGTAAATCCCAAGGCGCGTCTCATTCAAACTGACGATCTTGGGAAGGCTTCAGGAACTGCCATTACCCAACATCAGGTCGACTACGAGAACGAGCGGCGGTGGATCGGTTGGGATCTCTTGTGTGGTCGGGTGAACCCGGAACACTTCATGTGGAAGCATCTTTTGAACTTTGGTGTTCAGGAGCACGAGCTTCGCTGGTTTGAGGAAAATGCTTGTCCACCCGATATTCTGGGAATCAACCACTATCCGCTCAGTAACCGTCATCTCGATGAGAGAATGGAGCGCTATCCTGCCTGGTCTCACGGTGGGAATGGACGCGATACCTACGCGGATGTGGAGTCTGTAAGAATCGCCGACGCAAGCTTCATTTCTCCTGAGACCATCTTCCGGGAAGCCTGGCAGCGTTATCAGATTCCCATCGCCATTACTGAAGTTCACATCGATGCGGCAAGAGAAGACCAGATGCGCTGGTATCAAGAGATCTGGTCCAGTGCTCAACGATTGAATGAGGAAGGCGCCGATATCCGGGCTATCACGGCCTGGGGACTTCTTGGCCACTTTGACTGGCATTGTCTGGTCTCGCGCTGCGAAGGGTACTACGAATCCGGAGTATTTGATCTCCGTTCGCCTAAGCCACGGCCTACAGCGCTGGCGAAGATGCTTCATTCGCTGTCGACGTACCAAGAATATCAGCACCCACTTCTGAGCGTGCCTGGTTGGTGGCGTCGCCCCGATCGTATCCGGCATCCTCAGCAAGTGCCATCATTTGAGCCATCCAGCTCGGAAAGCTACGGCAATCCACTGAGCGCGAACGGTCGGCGCGCACGGCCGATTCTGATCACGGGCGCAACAGGCACACTGGGAAATGCTTTTGCGAGAATCTGCGAAAGGCGTGGAATTCCTTATCGCCTGGTCTCAAGACAACAGATGGACATCAGTGATCCGCAGAGTATTCAAAAGATGCTTGAGGCTGAAAAACCCTGGGCAGTCATCAATACGGCAGGGTACGTTCGTGTTGATCAAGCAGAGTCGGACGCCGATCGATGTTTCCGCGAGAACGTCGATGGACCTGCAAATCTTGCTCATGCATGCGCGGATCGTAACATCCGATTTGTGCACTTCTCGTCGGATCTCGTGTTCGATGGAGAGTCTGATCGCCCTTATGTTGAGAGTAGTGCCACATCGCCACTCAGCGTTTACGGGCAAACCAAGGTGGCTTCAGAGAGCGCGGTTCTTCGGGCCCACGTTGATTCGTTGGTCATTCGAACGAGCGCATTTTTTGGCCCATGGGACGAACACAACTTCTTGCATCATGCACTCAGTACTTTGGTCAAAGGAGCGCCATTCTACGCCGCAGCCAACGTATCGGTATCTCCGACCTATGTACCGGACTTGGTGGATACCACGCTTAATCTTCTCATCGATGGTGAGCGCGGCATCTGGCATCTGGCAAATCCAGGAGAGATCAGTTGGGCGGATTTGGCGAAAGAGGCCGCGAAAGAAGCAAAGCTTGATCCTTCAAGTGTGATCAGCCGGCCAGCAAACAGCATGGATTGGATCGCGCCTCGGCCCAAATACAGTGTTTTAGGAAGTGAGCGAGGAGTGCTCCTTCCCACCTTGGATCGCGCTCTCGCGCGTTATTTCGAAGAAAGTCAATGGAGGACACAGAGATGGCAAAGAAACGGATTGGATTCGCAGGAGCAGGATTCGCATGCGCAGTCCTCGCGCGTGAGTTAGCGCAAACTGGCAACTTTGAGTGCGTTGTATTTGATGAGCGAAACCATGTTGCAGGAAATTGCCACACGTCACGTGATGCCTCGACCGGAGTCATGGTGCATGAGTATGGCCCTCATATCTTCAATACGAGCCGCGAGGACGTATGGGAGTATGTGAACCGCTGGACTAAGTTCGGCCCTTACGTCAACCGAGTCAAGGCCGTGACCGAGCGTGGGGTATACTCGCTTCCAATCAATCTTCTGACGATCAATCAGTTTTTTGATAAGCGCATGAACCCCGCGGAAGCTCGCGAGTTCATCGCATCGCTCGGAGATTCAACGATAGCCGAGCCTGAAAGCTTCGAAGAGCAGGCGCTCAAATTCGTGGGCCGTGAGCTTTATGAGAATTTTTTCCTGGGCTACACAAAAAAGCAGTGGGGTGTGGATCCTAAGCGACTTCCAGCCGCTATTTTGAAGCGCCTACCTGTTCGCTTTAATTATGATGATGGCTACTTCAATCAAAAATATCAGGGCATTCCACTCGATGGATACACTGCTATCGTCGAAAAGATCTTGGACTGCCCAGGAATCGAAGTGAAACTCGGAACCCGGTTCGATCCTAAATCTAAAGACGAATACGATCACGTTTTCTGGAGCGGCCCTCTGGATGCGTATTTTGACTATAAGCTCGGTCGTCTTGGATATCGCACGCTTGTGTTCGAAAAGCTCCGGGCAAAGGGCGACTATCAAGGCAATGCAGTCATTAATTACTGCGAAGAGAAGGTGCCTTTTACCCGCATTTCCGAGCATAAGCACTTTACGCCCTGGGAAGAGCACGAAAACACGATCTGTTTCAAGGAATTCAGCAAGCTCGCCGAGGAAGGCGATGTGCCTTACTATCCTCTGCGCCTGAACGATGACAAAGCGATTCTTCAGGACTATGTGAGACTTGCCGAGTCTGAAGAGAAAGTTACTTTCTGCGGACGCCTGGGAACCTATCGATATCTCGATATGCATCAGGTGATCGGAGAGTCATTGGATCTTGCTCAGATGTGCCTTCGCACAAATCTGGAAACGAGTCGCTGGCCAAGCTTCAGCGTCCGCCCGCTCTAGAAAGGATTAAGGACCATGAAGGTATTAGTTGCTGGAGGCGCCGGTTATATTGGAAGCCACGCTGTCAGGAAGCTTTTGAAAGAAGGCCATGAGGTCATTGTCCTCGATGATTTCTCTCATGGGTATCGGAGCGCCGCTGAGAATGCGGCAAGCGGACTCGAGAGACGCGCGCAAATCATCGAAGGCAATATCGCGGATCGCGCCCTTCTGACAAATGTGCTTCGCCAGAACAAGATTGAAGCGGTCATGCACTTTGCCGCTTTCATTGAGGTCGGCGAGAGCGTGGCGGATCCTGCCAAGTATTATAAGAACAACTTCTCAGGTGCGCTTGAGATGATGGAAGCCATGCGTGAAGCTGGCGTTAAGCGTCTGGTTTTCTCATCGACTGCCGCTGTCTATGGCAATCCCAAGAAGACACCTATCACCGAGGACCAGGACCTGGCGCCAATCAATCCCTATGGTCGGTCCAAGATGATGGTTGAGCTTGCGATCGAGGACTATGCGGGCGCTTACGGATTGGGCTACGCTATCCTTCGTTATTTCAATGTTGCGGGAGCTGATCCGGATGGACTGATTGGAGAGAGCCATGAGCCTGAAAGCCATCTCATTCCAAGAATTCTGGATGCAGCCATCGGGCGCGAAAACGCGATTGGAATTTTTGGTACTGACTATCCGACAAAGGATGGAACCTGCGTTCGCGACTATATTCACGTTGAGGATCTTGTCGAAGCTCATATCCTGGCCATGAACGCGATTGAGCCTGGGCAAGGCGACATCTTCAATCTGGGAAGCGAAACGGGTTTCACCGTACGTGAAGTGATTGAAGCCTGCGCAAAGGTAACGGGCGTTAAGATTCCTGTTACCGAGAAACCACGAAGAGCCGGAGATCCGGCCGTTTTGGTGGCCTCAAGCGAGAAGATCAGGAACACGCTCGGATGGAAGCGCAGGTATCCTGACCTCGAGACCATTGTAAGTCATGCCTGGAACTGGCATCAAAAGCGCCGAGAGCAGAGAAAAGCCTCTTAGCGAATAGATTGGGCCAAAGGCAGATTGACCCGGATGCGGTTTTGATCCTGCGTCGATGCTTCAACCCAGATTTCCCCCTTGTGCGCGTTAATGATCTCCTTAGCCAGGCAGATCGCCAGTTTCGCGCCTCGATTGGGAAGAGACGGGCTTTTGACAAAGCGGTCAAAGAAGTGGGCAATGTCATCCGATGTGAACGGCGGACCCTGGTCTAAGATCTCGATGCAGAGATACTCAGGCGAGTTTTGCGTCTGAATGGTAATGACTTTATCTCCGTCCGACCTTCTGGCCATAACCGCAACAAGATCGTTCAAGGACTGCGTGATTCTATCACGATCGCAATTGATCAAAACCGAGTCCTCACCCACGTGAGTAATTTTAGCGTCAACCTGGTTCGCTACGGCCGTGACTTTCGTTATGACGCTGCTGATGATTTCTCGCGAGCTATAACATGCTAAGTTTAAGGGGAGGTCGCCCTTTTCTAGTTGGCTCAAGTCGCCAATATTCTGAATAATACCTTTCATGCACTCGGATGAAGTCCTTAACATGTCGAGATTTTTGTAAAGTCCGGGATTATGCACATCTTTGATCTTCTTGATGGCAAGGTAAGTATTCAGGAGATTCGTGTTGAGCAGATTTTTCAAATCGTGAATAACCAAGTCAAAGAGCTCTTCTTTTGCTGCCATCATCAATCGAAGATCAATCTCAGCCATGACAGAGTCGGCGATATCAGAGAGCAGCCCGATCTCGTCCTTATGCCAAATTCGGGGCTTGTGATCGATAACGCAGAAAGAGCCAATGCATTGTCCGTTGGACAGCAGGAGTGGCATGCCCGCGTATGCGATCACATGCAACGCGCCTACAGCGAGATTTTTCTTAACCAGCGGATGTGCTTCCGCGTCTTCGATCAAAAGAGGTTTCTGAGTATCTACGACATGTCGACAAAAGGAGTACGTGAGCGGAGTTTCTCGCATCGAAAGCCAGGGTTCGGGTAGCCCAAAGGCGCTTTTAAAGAATTGTCGCTCTCGATCGACTAGAGAAACCAAAGAGACCGGCGCGTGGATAGTTCGCGCTGCTAAGCTGGTCAGCCGCTCAAACGCTGCTTCGACCGGACCGTCTAAGAGACCCGTATTCACCAAAGCAGATAGCCGACTGGGATTTGAGACCGAGTTTGATTTTTGAGCCTTAAGTCCACGTGCATACCCCATGTTTTATGGGTCGATGCAAATTAAGATCCTCAGTATTTTCAGGTCGGATTCCTGCTTGCTCCAAATGGCGGAGGTATAGGAGGTATAAATGATGCGATCCGTAGCGCAGCTTTTTGCTTGCCGCCTAATGAACCTCTATGCGAGGTTCGTGGCCATGATTCGTGAGCTACTGCGTGAGCACACTCAGGCATCCCATCAACGACTCGAGCACAAGCTGGACCTTCTCAAAATTGTAGACCTGAACACATATAGCCGCGTCGTCGCACGATTTTATGGCTTTGTGGAACCGTTAGAAGCAGAGCTCAGCCGAGTGTCTGCCAAGCATTCGATGGTCGGAGTATTGTTCCAAGATGAGCGGTTGTCTTTTGCTGAGCGAATGAAGACTCAATGGCTCAAAGCGGATCTAGACTATTTATCACGCCGTCTAGGTGCTTCCTGCAAAGCTTTAGAAAAGGCGCCTCATTCTGCTCTTCCTTGTTTTAGATCTCCTGCCTCCGTTTTGGGATGTCTATATGTCATGGAGGGATCTACTCTTGGCGGGCAGTTCCTCAGCGCACATTTTGAAAAGTCCTTAGGTTTGAACTCTGAAGCAGGCTTGAGCTATTTCTCTGGCTATGGCGCTCAGACTGGAAAGATGTGGAGAAGCTTCTTGTCCTTTTTGGAAGAGCACGCTCAACGTTATCCTGAGTGGACAGATGAGATTCTATCCTCGGCGAACGAAACCTTCGAAAAAATGGAAAATTGGCTGACGTAATTCCAGTCAAGAGTCATCCCTATGGCTCTTCGGCGCAGGAACAAGGTTCTGGTTCGCCCTTGAATGCGACAATCAGCTTTAGCAGCCCTGGGCTCCGGTTTGCAGGATTAAGGCATAGAAATCTTAAATCGAGCAACCTTGAGGAAATCCCATGACGGCGCCACTCATCCAACGTTTTATTGATGCACTTCATAAGACTGATCAGTCCCGTGATACCCAGCAAATGGTGGATCTGTTCGCGGATCATTGCGAGATCAGCAATGTCGCGATTAAGCCGATGAGCGGAAAAAAAGGCGTGGAGCGATTCTGGAACGACTACTGCGCGACTTTCAAGGACGTTAAGACAAACTTCACTCGTGTTTCAGAATCAGACGGCAAAGCCATCCTGGAGTGGGTTTCAGAAGGAGTGCTTCAGTCAGGCCGTCCGATTGTTTATGAGGGAGTCACTATTCTGGAATGGAGCAACGGGGACCACATCGAGCGATTTAAGGCTTATCATGATTCCGCGGCCTTTCTGAAAGAGGGAGGAAAGCATGCTGATGTCACCTCACATGAATCCAACGTGCATCCGATCTCAACGAATAAGGTCATGGAAGGCGGACCCAAGCGGGATGTCTCAACGCCTGGTGAAGGAGTTCTGACTAGTAGTTTAAAAGATCGTGACGCTGCGACTGGGTGACAGGGACGCGGCTTACGACAGGCTCAGTGACGTAAATCCGGCTGAAGCTCAGGGCGAATAGCAGCATGAAGCCGATGAGCTGTGATGAGTTCCACGGCTCAGGCAGCATGATCGGATAAGCGGCAATTCCTTGCACCTGAATGATTCCGGCAGGGAAATACATCAGCACCAATGATGTGATGGCACATATGCGTCGCCATCCAGGTTGCATCGCTTCCCAAAGAACCCAGCCCCACACAGGACAAAGAAAGAGTGCCCAGTGCTCCCAGGCGACTGGACTGAATACCAACAGCCAGCTGATAAGAAGTGCGGCCGCAGCCAGCATATTGATCGGGGTTTGAGCTTCCTTAGGTCTGAGTCGAACAAGCCCGAAAACGACGCAAGTCAGTGCCGCGATCCGAAGATTACTCAGAATTTCCGAGAGAAACGGCGTCAATGGGCGGCCGTAGGCGCGAGCCAGCATGCCCGCAAGTGTTTGATTGCCTAAGTAAGCCGAAGGACGTGACAAGGTCGGCATGATGATGCGGACGTATTCGTAGAATGGCCTTGTGCCCGCAATCAACACAGTAACCGCAAGTATAACTTCCCCCAGTGCCACGCTCCATGCGATCAGACGCCAACGTCTTGTGACGATAAGCAAGGGTGCAAGCACGAGCGTCGCGTATTTGAGGAGAATGCCCATCACCAAGGCAAGCCCGCCCCGGTAAGTCTGATCGCGCAGCAGCGCACGCAATAAAATAGCGATACAGAGCGCAATAAAAGGTGTGACGTTCGCAATCCGGATTGATCGGGCAGTCATGGGCGAAAGAACAATGAGCAGCATCAGGAGGCCTTCCCAGCGGGAGGGCTTTCCAAGAACTTCACGGAGCAGCTCGGCCGAAATCCACGCAACTCCTAAAACGGAAGCAGAAAGCAAAAGCGTCCAGATCCAGAACGCTTGGACATAAGTCAGAAAAGAGAGCGGAACGAAAGCAAGAGCCGATGGAGGCGGTAGGATAAAGTGAGTGTAATCAGGAGCGCCTCTTCTTGCGCTCATGAGTACCCAATCGTTCTTGCCGTTGGAGTGCAGCCCTGCATTATCGAGGCTGCCTCTCCAGGGAGTGGGATAAAGGGCATTCCAATTTCCCATGCCGACGAGAGCTCCACCTGTATAAAACTGACTGAAATCCGGAATGGTAGGACGAAGAATCAATCCTGCCGGGACGGTGACGCTGAGCCAAAAAAGCGCAATAGTGAAGCAAGTTCGATTGAAGCGAGTCATACGTGCTGCCTTCAGATTGTCTATTGTAGGGCGAAGACGAACTTCTTTCGCATCCCGAAATTCCAGATCAGAACAAGAAACAGCGCGATAATCTTTCCAAGCATCACGGGGGTCTTGGCCATATCGACCGTCGCCCACATAATGAACTCGGTCAGAACCAGGCCTCCCGCGCCGATGAGAGCAAACAGGATCATCTCCTGCCTGTAACGCCCATTGCTCTCAAAAACCCAGGCGATGCTGATGAAGTAATTGACGAGCAGTCCCAGAAAAAAACCGAGCGCGGCTGCGATCAAATGATTCACCCCGAGGCGCACGCTCAAAAAATAGAGGGTCCCTGCGTCGAATGCAGCCGCCAATCCGCCAACAAAAAGGTAGCGTAAGAACTGCAAGGCCGTGCTCTGAGTTTTGCCGATGAATAGGTGTTTCATGCTTAAGCGGGTTCCTGCTCGGGCCTCTGCATCCCCCGGACCATTGATTCATTGCGCTAGCCAAGCTCTCCCAGATGAGAAAATTCTTTTGTGCAGCTGAAGTCGCAGGGCGGCTGGATTTGAACGTGCCAGATTTCATCAAACCCCTCGTCTTGTGTTGGCGGGATGAGCTTCTTTGCGGTCGTATAGATGGCAACATCGGGAACGCAGGATTTTCCGTATCGGAACCGATTCCGTCTCAAATTGTCTCGAATGTCCGATGTGAAATAATAGGCAATGACTCTCGCGCCATATTGCCGACCAATTTCGATGGCCCGCGCTCGATCTTCGATCGTGGGATTCGTGTTATCCAAGACAACAGAGTGCCCCAAGCTGAGTGCCGCATGCAGAAGTCGCTCCTGGCGAGCGCTTTTTCTGGGTTTGTTTCTCATCAGATCTTTGCTGACAATCTGATGGGACTTTTCAAAGTATCGCCGATAGAAAGTGGATTTGCCGGAAGCTTGAATTCCGATGAAGATGACCAGCTCAAGGGAGCGGGGGGCTGAATGAGGCATGTCTGTTGCTCCTGAAGCTTGAGGAGATCAAGCTATGGATAAATCCGATAACATTACAATTCATGAGCCGAAGGGTGGTCAGGGAGGAACAGCTCGTGGAGGGCATCCAGGCGCAAACCTCGCACCGCCGCTCTCATCTGATCAGATGGATACCTTTCATATTGTCGAGCCTGCCGGTCACTCAGCCAGTAGCGCACAGCCTGAGCACGTTGTGACGTCTTCTGGTGAAAAGAGCTGGCTTGGCTTGAATAAAAAGTGGGTCGGCATTAGCCTGGTTGCTACAGGAGCAATGGCGTTGATGTACTTCAGCCGGTCCCATAAACGTTCTGAGATTCAGCAGGAAATACCACGTGGCCGGCCATGGAACATCAACCTCGATCGACATGAGTCAGGAATGGCAGTCTGATAGCGAAACGCTTACTTTGTGCGAGTACAATCTGGAGAATCTTTTTATCTCCATGGAGTATTACGCAGGCCAGGACTTGAGAACAGTCTCAGAAAATGAGTGGAGAAGTTTTGCGCTTGCTCAGTTTCAGAGAAAGCAAAAGCCCTTATCCAAACTCTTCGGGATTGCAGAGGCGATTGAGGAGGTCGGTGCGGATATTCTGATGCTGACTGAGGTTGGCGGGAAGGATTCGCTTGAGTTCCTCAATCGCTATTTTCTTCAAGGTCGGTACGAGGTCTATTTCGTTGAAGGGAACTCCACTCGCGGCATCGATCTGGGTTTTATGGTCAGAAAGGGTCTGCCCTTTGAGGTTGAAGCGCGATCCAATCGAGATACACCTGTTGAAGTTCATACGTATCGGGGAAAGTACACGACAAGGTTCTCACGTGATGTTGCGGAACTGAGGCTTTCTCGCAATAAGGTGCTAAAATTCATCTTACTGCTTGTTCATCTGAAATCCATGATCAGTACGGAGCAGGATTATAAGGGGAAGGATGTTCGAACAGCTGAAGCGATGGCCTTAGCCGAACTTTATCAAAAGTTAAGAGGTGAGCATCCCGCGGTTCCTATCGTGGTGGGAGGCGATTTCAATACCGAACTCTCGAGCTTGGAACTGGAACTTCTACAAAGAACGGATCTCACCGACTTTCATGATTGTCTCAAGACTCCTTATGAGGAACGAGTATCCCTGGTCCACTTTGAAGTTGATGGGACGCCTCGACCGCACGTGTTGGACTATCTTTTGATCTCTCCACACCTCTGTGATCGCATCTTGAAAGACAAGTCCTATACCTATCGTTACAAGACCTTTTACAACGTTCCTGAGCCGCTGCCCGATCAGCCGCAAACAAGATATCGTAATCCTACAGACCATTACCCTTTGTTTCTCACACTTCAAGTTTAAGTCATTCA
>JBJMMA010000206.1:0-7759 GCA_045805065.1 Bdellovibrionia bacterium
CCCAACTTGGCCAGTTTCGAAAACAAATTGGCCTTTGGCAATTTCGGGTACCCTTTCCAGCAGCATGACTGCCTTTGTGAAGACGAAGACCTACACATTTGCCGATGGCTTCTCCTACATGGGCTCTGCGGGATCGCTCTCTCCGTACTATCAATACGGATGCCTGGATGAGGACGGGGAGTATCTGGCTCGTATCCGACTCTTTGTGAATTCATGGGACACCTTGGCCGGATGGACCGCAACGTCCAATCCCTATACGTCTGGAGCCGAAGTAACCTTCCCTGAATACCAAAAGCATGACTTTCCAGTATGGGAAGATATCCTGAATAATTTCCCAGGCTTAAGTCTCTAATTAAACGGCGAACATTAAGCCATGCTTTGGAGTTGGCGGTTGACTAATTAAGTCAAGCTTGGTACGTATGCCCCCACTTGAGGGCATACCCATGGCTGTAGAGTCCGCCGCTGAAATGAAAGACGCGACCCTGGCACAAACGCCGGCATCTGTTGCTGCGCCTGCTGATGCGGTCCGATCCATCGTCAATGAAAAGCTCTCGCTGGAAGCGTTCACTCAGCTTTCCGGAAATTTAGCGGGCTATCCCTTTGTGAAGGTCGTGGTGGATCGTCCGAGCCGCACCATCCATTTCATCAATAACTCGCAATATAAGTTCCATAGCGATTACATCGCTGAAAATCTCCTGGGCACGACCGCGGAAGAGCTCGATCGAAATCTCGATGATTTCAACCGAAGCGTTTATCTCTCGCCGGATCGCAGGTTTTATCTTGGGATCATTTCACTCCACGTCGCTGGTAATCCGAGCACCCAGGCGAATGGTCCCCAAGGTGACACGCGCTTTTTCACGTTTGAGACCGTTGAGATCGACAACATGGACTCCGGCATGCTCCGCTTTTTCTACCGTACGGTGAAAGAGAATCTGGACCCGGCGCTTCCGGTTTTCTTCAAGCCCGCCAATCATCTTCAGGAGACAATCATCTCTAGTATCGACCCGGCTGAAGTCCCGCGCGTTTTCTCGCACGAGCTTTTCGCCAACGCACGCTATGTAGCGCTCAATAGTGGCCGCACGCGTGGAAGACTGAGAGCTTTTGCGAATGAGGCGGAGTACCGTCGCCTGATCGCGACGCTCGAATGGCATGACATCATCGTCATGCATCGCGTGCCCGATGATATTCCCCGCATCTCAGGGATCATCAACGCCCATCACACGACGCCTCTTTCTCACACCAACGTCCTGGCATCGGGCTGGCAGATTCCAAACTCCATTCAGATCGGGGTTTTTGACCGAATCGAAAAAGAGAATCTCAATGGCGCCTGGGTCGAATACATCGTGGATCCAGCGTTCCGTGAGATTCATCTCACGCGAATTGAAAAGCCCGTCGATCAGACCAATCGTCCAGTCTGGAGCATTCAGCGAATCAAGCTCGAGGAGCCTGAAACGATCAACGTTCCTATCCTGAGCCTCACCAAGCTCAAGATGAGCGATCGCTATCGCTACGGCACGAAGGCTGCAAATTTAGGTGAGCTCGCTCAGATCCTGGAACACGGCTCAGAGCGCCTGACTGGCTTCTATAAAGTGAAGCGTCCGCCGCGTCCGAATCTTCTGTCTTACCTTGCGCATAGCCTGGGACTTCCGGAAGGCTCCACCGCCTCTGAAATCTCGCGGGCTGCGTCCGATTATGTTCGCGCTCATGTGACGATCCCGCGCGGGATCGCGCTCCCATTCTCCCTGCAGCAGGAGTTTCTGGAAAGCTCTCCGCGCATTCAACAGGCCATCGGAAAACTCAAGATGGCGCTTGAGCTCAATGCCCGCGAAACTGACTCTCTGTGCTTGAGCCTTCAGGGTATGATCCGCAGCGCCCGCATGCCGGACAAGATCAGAAACACGATTGATGACCATATCGCCGATCACCTGGCTGGCGTTTCAAGCTTCGTGATCCGAAGCTCCTCCAACGCCGAAGACCTGGAAGGCTTTTCTGCTGCAGGCATTTATGAGTCCATTAACCACGTCACCCAGGTTGAGAATATTTTCCAGAGCATCAAAGAGGTGTGGGCATCGCTCGTCTCTCCGCGAAGCGTGCGCTTGAGACAGGATGTCGGGATCTCGCTCGATGATTGCTACATGGGCGTGATCGTCCAGGAAGAAATTCCATCTCAAATGGGGGGCGTGCTTGTGACGACGAACCCGATGAACCAAAGCGGCGACTTCAGAAACGTCTATATCAACGTGTCTGTGATGGCTGATGCCGCTAAAAGCGTCGTGACAGGTGCGGAGACTCCGAATCAGTATTTGTATAACGTAGTCGAAGGCAGCGGCCGCACGCTCTCCATTGGCGAATCAGGAGTCGATCTCTCCCATGAGCAAAAGAACAAGCTTCAAACGCTTGCGCTTTGCGGACGCCTTCTTCAATCGCACTTTTCTCCGGACTACACGTTCAGCACTCCGATGGATATTGAGTGGATCGTGGGCGAGGACAATGCGCTTTGCCTGCTCCAGTTGAGGCCTTATAAAAAGTGAAGCGCGATCTGGTCCGCCTTTATTACGGCTTTCAGAGTTTCTTTTCGCTGCTGCTTTGGATTCCGATCTATTACGAATACCAAAAGCGCATCGGACTGAACGATGCTCAAATCTTCACGATTCAAAGTATCTACTATACGGTTTTCTGCCTGCTTGAGATCCCTACGGGCGTGCTTGCAGACGCCTTGGGTTATCGCTTCAGCATGAGGCTTGGCGCGATCATTCTGGTTTTTGCGAACGCGCTTCCGATCTTCTTTCAGAACTATTCCTCGTTTCTACTGCACTTTGTTCTCATTGCGCTTTCGCGCTCGCTGATTTCAGGCGCCTCAAGCGCTTATCTCTATGATGGCCTCAAGGCTCAGGGTGCCGACCCGGCGCTTTACAAGGCAGTGGAGGGGAATGCCCGCTCCTATGGCCTGATCGCCAAGGTTCTGATCTGGCCATTCATTGGATATCTGATGGAATGGAAGCTCACGTTTCCGTACACGTTGACCGTCATCGGATCCGCGTTTGCCGTCATTTGCGCTTTCTTGCTTCCTCCGGATCAAAAACCAGAGGTCGTCAAAAAAGGCCGGGGCTTTGGGATATTGCGAGAACTGGGTGAACTCGTTTTTGTTCTTCCTCGCATCCCGATCATTCCGCTGCTGATGGTTCAGGGCCTGGGCGCCTTCATTCTACCGCGAATACTTCAAACCAATCTCTTTCAGCCCATCCTCAGCGGCAAGGGGGTTGCCGTATCGTCCTTTGGTGTCTGGCTTGCCGTAGCCAGTGTGTTTGAGGCCGCGGGCTCGGGCTATCCCGCTATGAAAGCGACTCTGAAGCGCTTTTCAGAATGGAGCGCGGTGAGTCTGCTGAGTCTTCTTCTGGCTGTAACCCTTGCTCTCATCCCACTCACGGCAAAAGTGGGGACTCTGGCAAGTCTTATGGTGTTTTCTTTGGCTGCGGGAATGATCTTTCCAGTTCAAAGGCAGCTGATGAATGACGCGATTACCTTGTCGCCCGAGGCGTCACGTTACCGTGCAACAGTACTTTCGATGGAATCTATCTTTGATCGGGCAGTTTGCGCCTGGGTCGTTGGAATGATCGGCGTTTATATGTCGCGAGGCAAGATTGATGAGTTCCTTTATCTCTCCGCGGGCTTCTGCGCAGTGGGCGTTTTGATCCTCACTCTTGTGTCCAAAAAGATCACAATCGCTTTGACTTCGAACTCAAGATCATCTAATTCGTGACCCATCCATTCGAGGCGGCCCTGCCGCTACGAGCTATTTTGATGGGTTCGAGTCTTAAAATGTTAAGCCTCAACCCTTAGTAAGCAATGCCATAGCGCTTGCTTCACAACGCCCGCTTATTTGGCCGTTTTGTTTCTGATGCCCTCAGTGGAAGTTCATCAAGACGGGGATCCAGCCACATAGGCGGGCGTTTTTTATTCTTCACTTATGGCTGAAATCCGTCCCTCCAGGCATCAGAGCAAATCCGGAAAAACATTTTTCATCCGTGCCGCTCAGGGGAAAGACGCTAAAAAGGTTTTAGCCTGCGCAAGCCAGATCATTGCTGAAGAAAGGTACTCGGTCACTTCTCCGATCGAATTTCTGATCGGACTCGAGAGTCAGATTGAGTTTTTGGAGAGTTTTCGGAAGGAGCCAGACCGGATTTTTCTGGTGGCCGAGACAGAAAATCGCGAGATCATTGGAACCATTGATTTTACTCCAAGCAGGCTTCTCCGGCACAGGCATTGGGGTGAGTTTGGAATGGGTGTGATTGCTTCTCACCGGGGCCAGGGGGTTGGCCAGGCGCTGCTTGAGTCGCTTCTTCAATGGGCAGAGCGACAGGGTTCTATTGAGAAAGTTTGCCTATCAGTTCACGCGGATAACACGCGCGCCATCGCACTCTATAAGAAACTCGGTTTTGAAATCGAAGGCATCCGAAAGCGCGAGACCTGTTTTGGTCCTGGCGAGTATGTCGACGCCGTTCTCATGGCTAAGTTTCTGAACGACGCAGAATCGACTGGTTGATTCCGCTGAGTCCTATCTCATCAAACTGCTCAAGCCTGTCTTTGAGTGCCTCAAACTTGATCCTATAGTTAGAACTCACTTTGCTGCTGATGGTTCCAGCGACACGCATGGCGGTGCAGGCAAGGTCCAAGCCTCCTGCTACTGGATTAAGGCAGGTTTGGACAAGTTGACGTCTGACCAAGTGATAAGAGTTCTCACCATTTCGCTCAAGTTCACTGGCGTGAGTGTTGGTATAAGTGATCACGAAGTCAGCGCGAAAGTGCTGATCCCTGAATTGGGCTCGCTTTAGATTTCCACCCATTCCCCGAAACCATTCTTCAAGCCCGTTTCGCGCGGCTTTAGCAAAGAGGCCACGGATCCATCGATTGTCGCCCATCAGCCGGCTTCGTGTCTCATCGACTCGCGCATCATGGTCAAAGTAAAGATCCAAGGTTGCCATTCCCTGAACTCCATTCTCTGCAAGCATCTCAGGATAATCCATATGGCCGTTGATGAGGACTGCCAGCTGGTCAAACGCTTGAAGAGATTGTCCGTCAGTATGTAGGAGACCTTGGGCGTCACGATTGGTGTTCACGTCGTCGTGGCTTGAGGGCTGGCCTGACGCTTGACCTGAAGCTTTGCCAAAACTTTTAGCGAAGTCTGGACGCAAATCAAGTTTGCCAATTGAGGTGTGCGGCTGTTCTTTATTTCCACGCGAGTTTGACCCGATCGTTCCACGAGATTTTGAAGGCGCGCTCTGTTTTGTCGCTGAGTGCGTTGGTCCGAGCAAGATTGTTACTTCTGATCTTGAGCCCTCTTTTTGATGACGCTTTGACGAAATGAAGATCAGCGCCATCAAGAGCAGGATGTGAATGCCTACTGAGTAGACCAGGGATGGATAGCGAAAGTGCCTCATTCTCTCAAGGCGTACAGAATGAGGTAAGGGGTTGGCAATGGAATTTAGCGCGCTCAATCGTCTCAATGAAAGGAGTTACGGCGAGCTGCGCGATGGAATTCTCGTTGAACATAGTTCGGATGTTTGACATGAGTTTTGAAGATACGGCCTTACCTAACTCAAGGAGATTACGATGAAAGCATTAGCGATCGCATTAGCTTTACTGGCTCCAGGTCTTGTTCAAGCGTCTACTTTGGTTTGCTCAGGACAGGTAGATTTTTACGGAACTTTGCAGAAGTTCACGGTCACCGTAGAAGGCGAAGGAATTGGCCAGGCTTACACTCCAGCTGTCGTCAATCGAGTTGTGGTATCGGGTGCAAGTCTTGAGACTCCGAATGTATTCACGGACGCAAAGGATTATTGGGACGGACATTCTTCGGGAATGATTACAGCTCCTGGTTTTTCCATGAGCTATGACCACATCTATGGTCGTTTTCAAAACATCACCGTCACAACAGACTTCCGTGGAGATATTCGCAAACCTGGCATGACCGTCGGCCATGTCGTTCAAAGCAAGGTCATCGCAACCTGTGCGGTCCGGGCTCGCGGCACGATCGAAAACCTCGATTAAGTTCTGAGTTGCTCTTTCATTTTAAAACCAAGAGGCACACGGGTTGCTCTCTGAGCAACCCGATTCTGAAGAATGATCTCAGAATCAGAAAGGTCTTACCGGTTTTAAAATGAAGTATTTCCAAGTTTTCTTTTGTTTATCCCTAGTTGCGATTTCAGCTCAGGCAAGTGCCTTGGATAGAGGTGATTCACGCCTTGAATATAGGTACGAATGCCAAGTCCAAGAATCGGACGTAGTGTCCTTTGTTACTGTCGATGCCAACGGAAAGTATGTCGTGTACACGGATCCAGGCAATGACTGTAACGGGCGTCAAAGTCGACTAGCTCATTCATCGCATCCACTTTTTGAGACCGATTGTGAATGGAAAGATGGGTTTGTTGATCTTCTCCTTGATCCTCAAATGATTGAAGGGGAGAGCCAAGGGCGGATGATTGCCGGAACAGATATCTCGAGCACGGTGCCAAGCACATTAGAAGACGCGCCTCTCAGGCGTTATGTCTGCAAACGGATTCAGTAAAATCTAAGTTCACGGGCCCCGAGCCAGATAAGTCCTGTCAGGAACATCATGGTCAAGGGGCCTATGAGCTTTTTCCAATTCAGAGCGGCAAGCGGAAGCGCAATCGCGATTCCTAAAAACCACACACCCGATAGCTCGTTGCGAAGAAGCGTAATGGTAGAAGAAAGAATGAGAGCCAGGACCAAAGGTCTTAATGCGCGCTCCGTTCTTTGAACCCATGTTTTCTCGCGATGTCGATAATAGAGAGCGCAGCTGATTCCCATGATCAGAATCGGGCCTGAGTAGATTCCCACCGCTGAAACGAAGGCTCCGACCGGGCCCGCAACCCGATAGCCGATGAGCGCGCACATCGCCATATTAGGGCCGGGAACAAGTTGTCCTACGACAAAGCTTTGCATGAACTGATCTGCTGTTAGCCAATGCCGATCATCAACGAGAAGTCTCTGAAGCTCAGGGAGTAGTCCAAAGACTCCTCCAAACGAAACCAGGCTCAATCTAAAGAAGATCCAAAAGAGATCCAGATAGATCATCATAGAGTAAACTCCCACGCCAGGCAGACAGCTGTACCAATGAGCACGACAGGGATGATGGGAGTTCCTTGAAGGAGAATGACCATCCCAATGGCTGATAAGACGTAGCGCCCGTAAAGTTTGAGGTTTCCGCCTTGGATTTTTTGTACCGGGCTCTGAGCTGAGATTCCCTGAAAGAGCATCCAAAGAAATCTTCCCATCAGAAAAAGCGCGCCAATGGCAAAGCCATGAAAGAGCTCCGCTACCCACGGACGATCGAGAGGTACAAAGAGCGCGATCAAAACCGCAAGCAGCGCGCCAGGTACGAGGAGCGGGAGCAGGGCAATGACTGCTTTTGGGAGTGAGAAAAGCTTGTAGCCAATCGCTGCGGCAAGATTGACGAGATTGGGACCTGGCAGGATTTGAGCCAGCGTTAAGGCCTCGCGAAATTGATCTTCGCTGAGCCAATTTCGCATCTCAACGACTTCTTCCTGATAAAGAACCACGCGAGAGACGGAGCCAAAGCTCAATGCGCCGATTTTGAAATTGATCCAGATCCAGGTGCGATAGTTCGGCATCGAACTTTATTATATAGTGATCCGGTTGGGCATTACAGTTTTGTTTTATGACCGTTAATTCTGAGTTGGACTTCGGGATGTTTTGGGCTGCTTGTTACGTGTACTTC
>JBJMMA010000207.1:0-6218 GCA_045805065.1 Bdellovibrionia bacterium
ACACGGTTTGGATGAATGGAATCCCCGGACGAAATCTTGGAAATTTCAATCGCTTTGGCCTTATCAATAATTTTTTCGACAGCATCCTTGGACCAACCCTTTTCTTTCAACACCCCAAAGAGCAGCTTCTCAGTCACTTCATAGCTCATCCCGACAAGCTCAAGGGTTCTTTCCTGCATAGCCTGCGGGCCACCCTTCTGACTCGCTTCATTGAGCCAGTCCTCCGGATTTTTTCCTAATTGCGCCTGGATCTGACGATAAACTTTTTCGGCGAAGGCAATTTTAAACTGAGCCACACTCATCTGACGTAAAAAGTCATTTGAGGCCTCCGAGCTGCAAACCGCCTTGATCGGATCCGTGCAAATCAAGGGCTCTATCCCGGCAACTTCCGCTGGAAAACAGGGAGCGGTCACGAGCTGAAGATCGGAAAGTCTCTTTTGAAGGGCGATAACTGCTTGAGGAATATCCTCAGAAAGGGCTGTCACGGACGAATTTTTCTCAGCGGCCGCTGTGGTTACTCCGTATGCTCCTGTAAAGAAAACAAGCGCAGACATCAGAATATGTCGCGCGCTCATTTCTTCAGGCCTCTTGAGATCTGAAATTCAGCAGCCAGAACCGCCAGATCAAACTGATCCTGAGCCTCAGCAAATGCCCCCTTCAAATTCTTCCCTTGAAACGACGCCCCCCAATAAATGAGAGGATGAGAAGGAGCACTGGATGTGGCAGGACGTTTCTCTTCCAACTTAAAAAGCCCGCTCACAATCCGGTTTGCATCCGCATAAGGAATCTTGCCCGAGAGCGCGACGCCATTCGCGGTTTTCCGGACTTCACATGACTTTCTAGACAGAGCGCCACATTCCAAAAGCAGAGTCTCTTTCCCAAGCCCCCCTCCCTGCCCGAGACTTCTCTCAATCACAAAACCCGTGACAGGAGATGGCTTGGCTGACAAGTCCAGTGAACTTAAAAACAAAGTGGCAATCGTAAGTTGAGAGAGAAGTCTCATCTTTAAATTATGAGAAAAAGCCCCCCACCGAGCAAGCGCCAACGCGAATAAAAACAAAAGCCCCAGCAGGATTTCTCCTACCAGGGCTTTAAAATCGCCAAAATCCTAACGTTACGAATTAGTAACGATAGGTATCAGGCTTGTATGGGCCTTCCACTGGAACGTGGATGTACTTGGCTTGGTCTTCGCGAAGAACGGTGAGTTCCGCGTTGAGCTTCTTGAGCTGCAGGCGCGCAACTTTTTCGTCCAAGTGCTTTGGAAGCGTGTAAACGCCCAAAGGATACTTGTCGGTCTGCGTGAAGAGCTCGATCTGTGCGATCGTCTGATTTGCGAAGGACGAGGACATCACATAGCTTGGATGTCCGGTTCCGCAGCCCAGGTTCACAAGGCGGCCCTTAGCCAGGAGGATGATGCGATTTCCGTTCGGGAAAATCACGTGATCGACTTGTGGCTTGATCTCTTCCCACTTGTACTTCTCGAGAGAAGCAACGTCGATTTCGTTGTCGAAGTGACCGATGTTGCAGACGATCGAGTTGTTCTTCATCTTGATCATGTGATCATGAGTGATGACGTGGAAGTTTCCGGTCGTCGTAACGAAGATGTCTGCCTTGTCAGCAGCGTAATCCATAGTCACAACGCGATAGCCTTCCATCGCAGCTTGAAGAGCGCAGATCGGGTCGATTTCGGTGACCCAAACCTGAGCAGAAAGAGCGCGAAGTGCTTGAGCAGAGCCCTTGCCCACGTCGCCATATCCGCAAACGACTGCGACCTTGCCCGCAACCATGACGTCGGTTGCGCGCTTGATGCCGTCCACGAGGGATTCGCGGCAGCCGTAGAGGTTGTCGAACTTCGACTTCGTGACCGAGTCATTGACGTTGATCGCTGGGAACTTGAGTTCGCCGCGAGCATGCATCTGGATCAAGCGATGAACGCCTGTCGTGGTTTCTTCGGTGACGCCTTTGATCTGGGAAAGGCGCTTGGAGTACCAGTTCGGATGAACCTTGAGCTTTTCCTTGATCGAAGCGAAGAGAATCGTTTCTTCTTCAGAGGTTGGCTTTGCAAGAACCGAGAGGTCCTTCTCTGCCTTGGTTCCGAGGTGCAACAAGAGAGTTGCGTCGCCGCCGTCGTCCAAAATCATGTTGGAGAAGCCGCCATCTGGCCACTCGAAAATACGGTGCGTGTAATCCCAGTAGTCCTTCAAGGTCTCGCCTTTGACAGCGAAGACTGGAACGCCCGTAGCTGCGATTGCAGCTGCAGCGTGATCTTGGGTCGAGAAGATATTGCAGGATGCCCAGCGAACTTCTGCGCCGAGAGCCGTAAGCGTCTCGATGAGAACCGCGGTTTGAATGGTCATGTGAAGGGAGCCGGTGATGCGAGCGCCCTTGAGCGGCTGCTTCGAAGCGAACTCTTCACGAATTGCCATCAAGCCTGGCATTTCGGTTTCTGCGATTTTGATTTCTTTACGGCCCCAATCGGCCAACTTGATATCTGCAATGACGTAGTCTTTTGTCGACATGGAATAATTCCTCTTGCCAGCCGACCAGACGCAAACGCCCATACAGAATGTAAAGAGGGCTCACCGTCGAGTCGTGCCAGGCACGCGAAATGGGTGAGCGCCGTTATGTAACCGGAACCCAAGCCTAGGGCAGATATGCCTCGCAGCGCTCCTTGGATTCGCCCTCTATATTAGCCAAAAACATAAGAATGGGTAGTCAAATCTTCCAATGTTATTTCAGACCCTTAGAACGACTTCTTCAGGCTCTGGATGGAATATCGTCCATCAGCCTGACGGCTTCATCATTCCAGCGTTTTTCAAAGCGCTCCTGAGGCATATTCATGATTTGCCTCATTTCCTGCGCCCGCTTGATTCCCTCATGAGGAAGCTCTGGGTGAAGCTCAAAAAAACTTCTGAGCGCTCGGCCATAACCCAAAGTCTTTGGCTGACGGTCCCAGCCGTTTTTCAAAACTTCCAAAACCTCGATAGTTTCTTCGGATGGGCTTCCATCCGGATGAGCAAGCCCGCGAGCCACTGCCCTGCCCCAGTCATCAAAAAAGGGTCCAGTCGAAATCATGAAGGCCGGACTTTTACGAAGACACTTAGGCTTTCTCAAGGCGTAGTGCCGATGATTCTCAAGCGCAATGGAGCTTCCATCAATCACCGACTTATAGAGTTCGCCCGCCACCCAGAGCCGTCCCAGGTATCTCAGCTTTTTATTGGAATCAAAAGGCGAGACGCCCAGTTTGTAATAGTTCAAACGCAGAGGATCATCGACGGAGAGCTCCCACATATCCATCACACGATCGAGATCTCCAAAATTATGAGCAAGGGCGGCTGACGCTTTGAGCGCCCCTAACCCATCTTGCGCTCGCCAAAGCGAGCCGAAGATCTCGGAGTGGCGATTCACTTCGTGCGCGATCTCATCCAGGAGTTCTTTGCGCTTCGACTCTGCCAACGGATCTTTGTACTGCTTCAGCGCACAATAGGCTCCGCAGGCAACGGTAAACCACTCGCCCAGATGCCCGTGAACTACTTCCTTTTCCCAAGGCGTTCCTTTTGCGCCATAGGCATATCGACCCGTGACACGCACAAAATCCCAACGGTGACTCTCCACCACAAGACTTGCCATCTCAAGCGCTGTCTCAAGTGGCAGCTGCTTGGGCCAGAGTTTTTGCCGGATCTGATTATCCACATCCGTGGGAACAGGCGTTGCGACGGTCAGGTAATGCGATGAGAGGCAAAGCCTGAAATATTCGTAATGCGTCAGCTCCGGCTCAGGATTGTTTGAAATTGCCTGTAAGAAGTCCCGAAGCACTTTCGCGGGCGGATAATGCGCCTCAAGATCCGCTCCAAACTCCGTGTCAAAGAGATAAGGCATGGTGTTTCGCACCAGCGAAAGAAGAATATCGGGGGCAATTCCGCGAGGAAGCTGAGTCATCGTCATCCGGACAATCTTAGCATAAGTCTAAGCAAATTTCTGGGGACAACGCACCGAGAGTTTTACTCTGCAGTGTGCGCGGCATTCCTCAACTCAATTCTTGCCCAGCGAGCAATCTCGTCTCGGTCTTCTTTGGAGCGCTTGGTAGACGAGGTCGCTAGTTCGCGCTCGAGATCTTTTTCATTTTTGATCAAGTGGTGGTCCACTCCCGAATGAACGGATAGCGTCTGTGCGACAGCGAAAGGCCCCTCAAAGCTGCAGTCTGAAAAATAGGCGACCGCAAAAGTGTGAACTTTGACGTCGCCATCCAATGCGGCTTTGGCCAATTTTAAAGCCTGGGCGCCGGTCAAACCTGAACAGCGGGAATTGGACCTGCTCATCTTGAGAACCTGCTCGAAAGTCTGAGCCAGTGCTGGGTCTTTCACCGCTTCCATCGACTCTTTAAATGAGCAGGAGACGTTGTAAACGTTCTTGAATCTTTCGACGTTCAGCTTCTTGGAAGTGGCAGCACTCGCAAACGTCGAGGCGTCCTTTTCAGAGAGCTGGCCACAGCCTACTCTCTTGCTGAACTCGCGGATCTGTTGAATGAGACCCACTCGCTCTGCAGGGCTTGCAGCATTGGCTTGAGGGGGGCTCACGATGCACGCTAAAATGAACGAGGTCATTACGACGGCCAAGCTGGTTCTCATAAGTCTCTCCTCTAAAATTTTACTCAAGAGAGAGAACAGCAATGGCCATGCCGAAATGCATTAGAACTTTCGCACGTAAGATCAACACGATAGCGAGTTAACTAATCAAATCGACTGGCAAATTCCTGATCGCCAGTTAGTTTTTTAGCTATTCTGGCGAATATTCATTTAAACCCGTTAAGCCAACACCGGGTAGTCAATGTATCCCTTTTCTTCTCCCATGTAGAAGGTCGCAAAATCAGGAGCATTGAGGGTGGCGTTCTTTTTCAAGCGTTCCACCAGATCCGGGTTCGAGATGAAAGGCACGCCAAAGGCAACCAGGTCCGCCTCGTCGCGCTCAAGCACGGCATGGGCAGAAGTCTTATCGTAGCCACCATTCACAATGTAGGCGCCCTTGAAGATCGTTCGTAAAACCGGCGTGAGGTTCGTGACATTGGGAACATGCATCTGCCCTGAGATGGCTTCTAAAATATGCAGATATCCGATCCCGAGCTGATCCAGCCCACGCGCAAGCGCGCTGAAAGTTTCAACCGGATTGGAATCCGACATGCCGTTGAACGGGTTATGCGGCGAAATACGATAGCCCACGCGATCCGCACCAAAAACGCTGATCACCGCACGGGTCACTTCAAGCGGCAGGCGAATGCGGTTCTCAACGCTACCACCGTAAGCATCCGTGCGCTGATTGGAACCATCGCGCGTGAATTGATCCAGAAGATAGCCATTGGCTCCATGGATCTCTACCCCATCAAAACCCGCATCTCTGGCGTTCTGAGCGGCTTTTCTGAATTGCTCCACGATGCCTGGAATTTCACTCAGTTCAAGCGCGCGTGGCGCAACCGTTTTCTTTCTTCCTTGCGGCGTGTAAGCCTCACCCTCAAATCCGATCGCAGAGGGCGCAACCGGAAGCTCGCCATCATGGAAATCCGGATGAGACGCACGTCCTACATGCCAAAGCTGCAGAAAGATCTTTCCGCCTTTTCTATGAACGGAAGACGTAACCTTTTTCCAGCCCTCGACCTGCTCAGCGGAATGAATTCCCGGCGTACGGATATAACCCACGCCCTGAGGGCTCACTTGAGCGCCTTCCGTAATGATCAGACCAGCCGATGCGCGTTGCTCGTAATACTGCACGGCAAGCGGGCTTGGAACGTTTCCCTCGATCGCGCGGCTTCGGGTCATGGGTGCCATGACAATCCGATTCTTCAATTCAATGTTGCCCAAACCAAAACTAGAAAAAAGATCTCTCATAAAGAAGCTCCGCGCTGCTGCAACCAGACTCGTGCCATGAAAAGGAACAAGGTCAGAAAGATCGTGACCGGCCAGAGCAGCTCGGACCCGGCAACGACCGCTTTTAAGGGAATTGCCTTAAAAGGGATGGAGGGTTGATTCATGATTCGATTGTTTACGAATCGATATTTCATACCTTCACTATATTACTCAGTATAGAAATAGTCAATACATGAACTATTTATTTATGGAGGATCTGTGCTATGGTAAGGTAACATCAGGACAACCCAATGAAATCGACCCAGCCTTGCAGCAAAACGCCGTCCAATACAAAGAACAAAGCATCCGCCGGCACGAAGT
>JBJMMA010000208.1:0-19180 GCA_045805065.1 Bdellovibrionia bacterium
AATACTTTTAGTCCCATCTTAAAGTCCTTTTCCAATGACCTGTGTTCTTCAAGCGAGGTGCCAATAGATTTTTAGGCACAAATCAAACGAAAGCGCGTTCAGGACTAAAGGCTGTTGAAGCTTTTAACAGCAACCGCTTCTGATGACATTGATTTAATCAAAAAAGTTTGAGCAAGATGACCTGGCTTATGAAGTTTTCCATCGAAGAGGCCCGATGCAGGATCATCACTGCTCAAGGACTGGGTACAGATACCTTGCCTTTTGGGAGCGGTAAGGCGGGAGCAATCAAAGCTCTTGAGCATCTCTCGTATGTTCAGATTGATACGATCTCGGTTGTGGAGCGTGCGCATCACCACATCTTTCAGAGTCGCGTGAGTGACTACGAGCTTCAGCATCTTCATGAGTTGGTTGCCGTTGATCGCAGCGCTTTTGAATACTGGAGTCATGCGGCCTCCTATCTTCCGATGCGGGATTTCAGGTACTCGCTTCCCAGGAAGAGAAAGTACGCCAATGGCGAGAACCACTGGTTTGTGCCAACCGCTGAGCATAAAAAGCAGCGAAAGATCATTTTAGATCGTCTGCGAGCAGAAGGGCCTCTTCAATCGAAAGATTTTGAAAGACCAGCTGGATCCAAGAATGGCTGGTTTGAGCGCACGCCGGCTAAGCAAATGCTTGAGCAGCTTTTCAATGAAGGCGTGCTCATGATCCGTGAGCGCAAAGGCTTTCAGAAAGTTTACGATCTCACGGAACGTGTTCTGCCTGCTCATGTGGATACAAGTTTTCCAAGTTCTTTGGAAATGGGGATGTATCTTGTTCGCTCGGCCTTGCGCGCTCAAGCGCTCGCAAGTGCAGCGGAGATTGCCTATTTACGCGCTCCTGAACTGAAGGAGAGCGTCGGTCTTGCGCTTAAAAAGATGCTCGCTTCGGGTGAAATCGCGCTTGTTGAAGTGGAAGGTCTTGAGAAAGATTACTTTGCTTTAACGAGCGAGATCGAAAAGCCCGCACAGGAAGTGAAGTCGGCTCGAGTTAAAATCCTTTCTCCATTTGATTCGATCGTAATCCAAAGAAAGCGTTTACAGGACTTCTTTGATTTCAATTATCAAATCGAATGCTACGTTCCTCAGCCTAAACGTAAGTACGGGTATTTCACTTTGCCGCTCCTTTACCGAGGTGAGTTCGTGGGCCTGGTGGATCTAAAAGCACATCGCCCGCAAAAGAAACTTGAGGTCACTGCTTGCTTCTTGAGGGCTGAGGTTAAACAGGATGCAGAGTTCCTGGCTGAGTTGAAAGCAAGTCTCAAGAAGTTTGCTCTGTTCAATGGCTGCGAGAAAGTCAGCTTCTCAAAGCGCCCTTTGCTTTATAAGGCTTGAGATAACTCAGACCGTCATACTCATGGCCCCTGTTTTGCTCTCCCTTCTGCGCCGCGGGGGGCTGACGCCATGGGAAAGTTCATCAGCGTTTTAGTGTCGAGTTTTCTGGCCTGGACTTGCGCTCTGACAGCACATGCTGCTCCAAGCGTGAGTTCGACGGCAGTCGCAACGCCGTCACGCTCCGGTGGGCAGTTTTCAGACCCTGTGGGCATCGGAACCCTTTATCAAAAGGCGGATGGCAAAACGGATTATGCTGCCGTGGTTGAGGACGACCATCACTTTCGCCAGAGAGGGAAGTTCTTGGGCGTAACCCGATACGGCTTTGCTCAGTCCCGGCTTGAGATCGGATCTAGTACGGGAGTCAACCTTGCGGCGGTATCCGGAATCACGGTTTTTGGATTAGATGAGGGACAGTGGTTCTCGCCTCATGTGGGGATTGAGCCCTTCAGCTCGAGGCTGAGCTGGAACACGAGCGATGAGCGTGAAAGCTTTTATGAGTGGCTTCCGATGGTTTCCATTGGACCACAGTTCGCGACTGGCTCATGCCGCATCCTCCCTCTTGTCAAAGGAGGCGCTTCCGTCGGTAACCTCGGATATAGCGGTATTCGTCCACGTTTTGCGCGAGCTTACGGTACTGGAGCGCATATGAACTGCTCTCAGTTCGATCTTGGGGCGGAGCTGATCCGATCCGACGCGAATCCAAGTCCCATTGACTCGGGAACTCTGGATGTGAGCTATCAGCCTGGCTTCACCGACTTGCGATTCGGTTTTCGAGGTGAAGCCATAATACATCGATCCGATCGGTCATCTCTCTTCAGCGATGCACCGAGCTCTCTCCGTCAAGAAAGACGCGTCTTATTCGTTATTCGGACGAAGCCGTTTTGACCGGTGCCTGTGCCTTGGTCGTACAGCAGTAGGTGTAGCCAATCTTGAGCGCAGGCTCCTGTGAAAAGGAGAATGGCTTGCTCAGATCACAATTTTCCACGAGCTTTGCCTTCAGCTCAGCAAGCGAAACCTCGCGAATGCGCTCGCAGCGAAAGTTGGAATCGCCATCTGCGTATGCATTTGGTGCGATGAGCCACAAAGTGCTCGCAAGTCCTAAAGTCAAAGCAGTAAACGACGCGGTTTGAAAGAATCGGCTTTTCATCTCTCTTCTCTCCAGTTGCAACTTGCAAGATCGATGTTCCAAATCTACAGTTTCAAGCAAGCTGTATAGTTTTGAATACAACGCGGCGCTGGGCGGAGTCCAGTGTCGTTTATCTATCGAGTCTCTATGGACTCGAGGGAGTAGAGGACAATCTAATGAAACGTAAGCTAGCAGTATTAGTAACAGGATGTTTAGCAGTTGCCACCGCAGGTCACGCCGCAAACTACGGAATGGCAGGATGCGGTCTTGGCGCAATGGCTTTCAAAGACCAACCAGGCCAGATTCAAATCGTTGCAGCTACGGTGAACAACATCGTATCTCCACAAACGTCCGCGATCACTTCCGGCACGTCCAATTGCTATGAAGAAGATTCGCACGCTCAAGCATCCTTGTTCATCATGGTGAACGAAGTTGCTCTTCGCAAAGACATCTCCCGCGGTAACGGAGAAACGCTTGCAAGTCTTTCTCAAATTCTGAAGTGCTCCGACTCCAATAAGCTCGGCGCTCAGCTCCAGAAGAACTACCAGAACATCTTCCCAACGAACAATGTTCCGGCAGAAGACGTGTCTAAGTCCATCGACGCAACGATTCGTCAGGACTCTGACCTGGTCAAGAGCTGCGCAATCTACGGCTAATCAAAATAAAGTACATTGGAGATCGATTACGTGAAAAACATCAATCTTATCGTTACAGGTCTTACTCTGGCATTGTTCGTTTCGCTTAATGCCGGTGCTACTCAGCGCAAAGCCACGACCAAGGCTGCGCCAGCACAAACGCAAACTCAAGGCGCGGCACCAGCTCATACGTACGCACCAGCAAAGAAGGCGACTTCTTTCACTCGTGAGTACGGAATGGCAGGCTGTGGACTTGGCTCCATGGTTGTCGGCAAAAAAGGCGGACAAATCTTCGCTGCTACGACCAACGGCACCGCTTGGAACCAAACCTTCGCAATCACCGCTGGTACGTCCAATTGCGTGGACAGCCCAAACAGCGAAGTCGCTCAAAGAATGGACACCTTTATCGCTTCCAACAAGCTTGCTCTCGCAAGCGACATTGCTCGCGGAAACGGTGAAACCCTCGTCAACATCTCGGGCATGATGGGCTGCGCTGACCAATCTGGAAAGATCAGCAAGGTGCTGCAAAGCAACTTCAACGAGATCTTCCCAAGCAGCAAGGTGTATCCAAACGAGATCACCGATTCGATCATCTCGACGGTTCTTAAGAACCAAGAGCTTTCTGCAAGCTGCAAAAAGATCGGCTGATCGTAAAGTATAACTCAAAGCAGGATCTCCACTGCCTGTGGGAGGCTAACTCTCATAGGCAGTGGTTTTTTTATGAAGCGAATCTTCTCTTACGCTCTTACCGTTTCCGCCGCGTTGGTTAACCTTGGTCTTTTGTCCAAGGCTTACGCGCTTGATTCTGATTACGTTCAAAAAATAGTGGCCCAGGCGCAGAGCCGCCATCTTGCCTTTGATCCTCAATGGCTCCGGTTGGTTCACTATAGAAAGAGCCTGCTCGGAGGTTACACGAGCGAGATCGACGGCTCTTCCTTCTTTCTTTCTCCGGATGGCAAGGGCGATCCCGAGAAAGAGCTCTTAGCCACGATCTATGGAATTTTCCAAGAAGGAGAGCGGAGCTATCCCGCGCTCTATGGAACAAATCCAGAATCGCAGCACCCACGTTGCCAGTTGCCAGCGCGCTTTTTGTGGCTCCAAAAAACTCTTCAAATTGACCCCTCAAAACTTCCGGTCGCAGATTGCAGTCGCTACGAGAAGTTCAAAACGGCATTGGCTGCCAAGTCCGTCTCAGTCGTCTTTTCGTCTTTTTATTTGAACAATCCTTCGTCAGCGTTTGGTCATTCATTTATCCGGATTAACAAAGCCGGTTTGGACGAAAAAGATCGAGATCGGTTTGAGCTTTTGGACTACGGCATCAGCTACGCTGCTGAAGCAACCACTGATAACAGCCTAGCCTACGCCGTCTATGGACTTACCGGATTGTTCCGCGGAACGTATGCGAACGTGCCTTATTATTATAAAGTCCGGGAGTATAACGACTACGAGTCTCGCGATATCTGGTCTTACGATCTTAATCTGACTTCAGACGAACTGCAGCTGCTTGCGGCCCATATGTGGGAAGTGGGCGCGACTTACTCAAAGTATTTCTATCTCAAGAGAAATTGCTCATACGAAGTGCTCCGAGTGATTGAAGCGGCGGCGCCTAGGCTTGAGCTCAGCCAATCGCTTTGGCTCTATGCGATTCCTTCCGATACAATTAAGCAGCTCACGAAAGTTCCGGGTCTGGTTGCAAACGTTCATTATCGCCCTTCAGCGAGGTCTTTGTTTAGCCGACGACTGGCGGACCTAAACGACAGCGAGAAAGATGCTCTCTACCCACTCTTTCAAACAGACGCTGGGCTCGAGCATTTGCAAACGCTCTCGGCCGAGTCCAAGGCTCGAGTCTTGGATGCAGCACTTGACTATGTGGACTATAAACACCCTGAAAACCTGGTGAAGCCTGATACTCCGAGCGCGCAGTGGAGACAAAAGCTTCTGGTCGCGAGAGCGGGAACCGCTGTAACAACATCTCCGCCGGATATTCATCCTACAGACGACGAGAAGCCTCAGCTGGGGCATGGCTCCGGGCGCATTGGACTGGAGACCGGTCATGAGAGCGGCGTAAGCAATTTTACTCAGCTGAATCTTCGATTTGCGCTCCATGATCTCATGGATCCATCGACGGGATATCCGAGGAACTCGCAAATCGAGTTTGCAAATCTTCAGCTGCGGCAGAGCTGGGCCTCGCGCGGTTTTGAGATGGAGAGTTTTACAATGGTCCGAGTGACCTCCATCAACCCTGTGGCAAAATGGAATCATGGCACCTCCTGGCGCGTTGAGTTTGGCGCGCGCAGAATCCGCGATCAAAACTGTGACCGCTGCTTGGCAGGAGATGTTGAAGTTGGCTTTGGATATGCTGCCGCCTTGCTCGATGGTTTGACCGGATTTGCTCTGGCTGATGGAGAATTTGATTATTCTCCAGGCTTTTACCTATCGAATGCACGGGTGGGAGCAGGACCTCGAGCAGGCTTCGTGCTAGGTAAGGGGCGACTTACTGGTTTGCTGCAGGGCGCATATCACTATTTGGGCTTTTCACTCGAAAAAAGCGCACCTCAAGCGACAGGCGAACTCCGTTGGAGCATTTCAAAAGAATCTGCGATATTTATCCGAAGTGCGGCTTATCGCTCGTCGCATGAAGGAGCAATCGGTGGGTTCTTATACTTCTAAACTGAGAAGGATTTTAGCTGCAGGAGCTTTTGTTGCCGCAGCTGGAACGCTAAGTGGATGTTCGAGCCTTGCTTATCAACCGACAGACACTATTTACGCCGATCCCTCACGCGCCAATGTAAAATTTGAGAGCCTCGACTTTCAGTCTCGAGATGGAACGCGTCTCCATGGTTGGTTTTTTCCGGCCTCATCAGAGTGGAAGGGGCCTGCCAAGGGAACGATTATTCAGTTTCATGGCAACGCTGAGAACATGACCTCGCACTTTGCTTCTTTGTTCTGGGTCATTGATGCCGGCTACAATTTTTTCACCTTTGATTATCGGGGATACGGCGGATCCGACGGAAGCCCGAATCAAAAAGGCGTGAATGACGATGCGTATGCCGCGGTAGACTTTATCTCAAAAAAGATCCCGCGAACAGGCTCCCGAAAAGACATCGTCTTGTATGGCCAGAGCCTGGGCGGCGGGGTTTTGATGCGTGCCTATCGGGATATCCGCGCGCAGGAGGCGCTCCACGATCGAGTGCGTGCCATGGTCATTGAGAGTTCTTTCTATTCTTACAAGACGACCGGTCGAAGTTTTCTTGCGCGCACGTGGTTTACGTTTTTGTTTCAGCCATTAGCCTACGTCTTGGTGTCAGACGAATACAGTCCCGAAGATGACATTCCGAACATATCGCCTACTCCTCTTTTGGTCATCCATGGGGATGAAGATCCTGTCATGCCGTTCTCATTTGGACAAAAGATCTTTGAGAAAGCAAAAGAGCCTAAGACCTTCTGGAAGATCGAGCATGGTCATCACATCGATGCCATGAGACGCCAAAACGGGATATACCGCGAAAAGCTGATATCCTTTTTAGATGAGCTATAGGCGCCGTTTTAAAAAATTAAAATCGACCGTGAGCGGAGAGATTGAGCGATCAGGATGAAATGTCCTTTCGCTGTATTCAATTTCACCGTCAGGCTTCATCAAGAGTAGAGTCGAGCAGCGGGTTCCGTATCCCGGAAGGGTAATGAATATCGATGAGAGGGCGCGCTCTTTTTCGAGTCCCACACCTGTCTCGGGTAACTCTTCGTCAGGAGCAGGTGTTGGATCTGCCAGTGTTTGAAAGAGCTTCTCTTTCAGTTCTTGATCCCTCTTTTCTTCCAAAGCTTTCTTAAGACCCGTCCGCGCACGAACCACCTTGGGCCATGGCGTTTCAAAGAGGTGATTGCTCATGCCATAAAGACCCGGGTTAATTTGTTGAATTTCAGATCCCTTCACCTGATTGCCACGGGATGAGAAACTGAAAATACCATCGGGCGATCCGGCCAGCAGATTGAAGTCGTTGTAATCGCCAGCATGCGCGCGCATCGATTCCAGGTACTCACGCGCGGATACTCCTGAACTTAAAAAGTCACTGACAAGCAACCCACGTGATTTAACATTCGTACGGATGCGAGAAGGATCGCGATAGTTAGTCAAAAGCGCAAAGCGCCCATCACGCGCGACACCCATCCACGTGCCACCTGCTTGAATGTCCCGGCCCGCTAAAACGCCCGGAGTATCTTTCCAAAAATGCGCAGGCTCCGCGGGGCGATTAAAAAACTCATCACGATTGGCGATCAGAACAAGATCAAATCCCGAATTAATGACAAGATCGGTGCGATAGGCAAATGCCACCAAGCACATCAGATCGCCTTTTCTTCGTTCAAAAGCTTTTTGAGCTTCATAAATGTTTGCTCATCGACCACGGGCCCATGGCCTGAGCAGAGAATCTCCGTTGGCGGAAGGTTTTGCAGATAACGTCGGATGCTTCTTTGCGCGGTCTCGGGCTCATCGCTGAAGTGCGGATCAGCCATTCTGAGCTTCTTTGCCTTCCGATTGAAAGGCGAGCCGACCAGAATGGAGTCGCCGCTGAAGAGGGTTGCTGTGGGCTCATGATGAATCATGACCGATCCATCCGTGTGGCCCGGCACGGACGTGATTCTCAAGCCGTACTTCCAAAGCCCGTCCGTAAAAACATCGTCCACATCCACAAAAGCAGGACGGCGATCCTCGACGCCACACAACCAGTTTTTGACGAACGGCGCCGTTCCGCGCTGGAGCGGAGGGGCAAGTCTTTCGCCTCGCAAAAACTTTGCGTCTTGCTCATGGCAAAAAACCGGTGCGCCAAATTGCTTTCTCATCCACGCAGCGTTTCCTGCATGGTCGCTATGACGGTGCGTCAACAGAATCGCGGAAAGATCGCCTGGCATCCGGACGCCCAACTTCCAGAGCGACGCCAGGAGCGGCAGGCGCTCTAAGGAGTGCCCTGTATCAATCAGGATCTTCTTTCCGTCTGCTGGGTTTTGAAAAAGCCAGACGTTGGAGAATCCTGATCCGATCAAGTAAAGATGAGGCGCAATCTTCTTCACGGCCCCAACCTACCACTGTCGCAGGGGATTGGGAAAGAGTCTGGACCTATTCCTGCAAACGGCTTTCTCCTTTAATCCGCATGAGCAATAAATGGCTGCGCGCTTGGATGATTGCGTTGATCTTCTGCATCGGCACCGCGACAGACGCGGCGCATGCATCGGGACGATTTCCCTTAATGATTGGATTGGGGGACTCGATCTCTGCCGCAGCCCTTGCTGATACGAGTACGCAAAAACAATGGAATATCCCCTGGGGTCTGCCGTTTCCAAGCCTCGATAATCCCTTGGAGGGAATCGGCTTCAAATCGGATTTTGAAAACAAGCGCACGCTCTCCTGGGTCTCGGGTGTGACCATTGATTCGCATTACAAGCGCCTGCTCAGAATCTATAGAGCACAGGGTGAAAAGCTCTGGTCATTGAACTTTGCCGAAACAGGATCAGTCTCGCAGAGGCTCTTCAATCAAGTGGGCGAGGTCGAGACTGCTTTGAAACTTGGGCTATTTAAATCCATCCCTTACATCACGCTCCTGATTGGAGCGAATGATCTGTGCAAATCCGTTCCGGTTGATACGTTTCATCAGAACATCCATGGCATTTTCGAGAAGATTGCCTCACTTAAGTCTCCGGACGGAAAACCGATCCGGATCCTTGTCTCATCAGTTCCCAAGATCCCGGATTTAGGGGAGGAAAAGGTCCTTGAGTATCACACGGCAGGGGGATACCGGTGCCGCGCCATCCGAACCACGAGAGTCAGCTATTGCCGCGGAATGACCCAGTGGAAAACTGAGGAAGAGCATCAGCAATTGAACGCTCAGGTGGATCAGGTCAACGACATCCTGCGATCTGAGACGCTGGAGGCGGAACGTCGGTTTCCTCAATTGGAAACGTTTTTCAGCTCCGCACTCTCAGAGCGTAAGGTTGTTCCAGAGGATCTTGCCATGGATTGCTTTCACCCTAATCAAAGTGGCCAGGAAAAAATTGCCGAGGTCCTTTGGGGAGAACAACCCTGGTTTCACTAAAAAAATAATTATCTGATACACTAAAAGGGAGGGAGGCCTCCTATGGCTGTTCGAAGCAGCACCGTCCTGAAAAAAGAGACGGAGCTCCAGGGATTTACCAAAGTCACGGATCCGTTGGAGCTTCATCGCGCTTTGAAACGCGCGATCGAAACTTCCGCGAAAGTGGAGGTTCGCCTTCCTGATCAAAAGATCGAGTTTGAATCCGTCATTCATGAGTCATCGGATATCGAGAAGGGATTTCGAATTGAGATTCCGTCCGAGATCAAAGACGAGAGCTTGAAGGATGAGCCTACGGCAGTGATGCTGATCGCGTTCATGCGCGGACAAAATCTTCTGTGCATTCACTCACAAAAGGCAAGCTGGGATGGGCGCGTGCTGATCGTTTCGCCACCTTGGGCTGTTTTCAAGCTGCAGCGAAGAAAAGAGCCTCGTTACCAGATTCCTGCGGCTTATGATCTCATGGTTTCGATGGAATCTCTTGAAGGCGGCAGGCGTCGGATTCAGAAACGCGTTCTCGATATCAGCGAGCATGGAATGGGTTTTCAGGTCACATCCATGCGCGAGGCTGCCCCTTACAGGAAAGGGACCTTTTTGAGAAAGATGGAAGTCATCATCGAGAACCGCCATATCTACTTTGATGCGCGCGTTGCGAACGTTCTGCACATCATGAATGATCCTCATCGCAGTGGCGTCAAGATCGGCCTTGAAGTGATTCGTATGAGCCCGATTGATCGGCATTTCATCGCAACTTACGTCGCTCGAAACCTGGTTCAGATTTACACCTGAGATTTAGCGCGCGCTACGAACTCGTTTCATGCGACCTGCGAGCAGGATTCTTCGAAGTCTTGAGTCATCATCTTCATCATAGATTTCACCGATAAACTCCTCGAGAACATCTTCCATTGTGATAATTCCAATGGGTCGAATCCCGTTGTAGACGACACTGAGATGGCTTCGAATCTCCTGCATGGCACGAAACGCTTTGAAAAGCGTGTCGCTTTCCTGAACGCGCAGAGCAGGTCGAATGAGCGTGCTCCAGTTATCCTGTCCCGAGGCTCGAAGGGACATGAACTCCTTGGTGTTCAGGATTCCAATCACGGCCCCGTTGAGCATGACAGGCAAACGCGTGTGCCCTGAGTTCAGGACGATGGATTCGACTTCCGCCATGCTCTGGTTATGGCGGACGTAAATGACCTGATCCCAGGGCACAAGTACATCGCAGACATGCTTATGCTCAATATTAACGAGATTGAGCACATATTGTTTTGTTTGTGTTGAAAGGCCCCCAAGCTCGACAATGTCGCTGCTTGCAGGCTCCGGGGCTTCCGTCTTGAGCGGTTTGAGCGATAGAACTTTTCGCGTTGACCATTCCAGTGCCGTGACAAACGGATTGAGCACCTTCTCAATCGCAACAAGCCATCGTGTCGCTATGAGCATGATCTTGAGAGGATGTCTGAGGGCCAGGGTTTTTGGCACAAGCTCCCCTAAAAGAACATTGAAGTAAGTCAGTGGCACAACCACCAACGCCATAGCCACTACGTGAGCCAAAGTACCCGTGAGCCCGAAGCGCGCGTGCAGGATCGGGCTGAGGCCCTCAAAGGCACTGGCACCACCGACGGCTGCGCTGATTGAGGCCACCAGCGTGATGCCAATTTGGATCACGGAGAGCGTGCGCTCCGGAGCTTCCCGAAGAAAGAGAATTTTCTGTGCTTCTTTATCGCCCCCACGAGCAAGCTGCCTGAGCAGCGGCTTACTCAAGGAAACGAAGGCCATCTCAACAGCGGCAAGCAATCCATTCAGAACTAAGCATGCCGCGATGATCAATAACTCGATCACCATGGCGCATTCTTATGAAAGATTCAGACCTTTATGCTTTTGGCTTAAGACCAATCTCGCGAAGGCGCTCGGTCAAATAGGAGCCCGCTGTATGTCTTTCTGAAAGACGGACTTCCTTGCGTGGGTGCAAAAAGAGAGGCATTGAGAAGCGCGGCTGCTTGGCGGCCGGGCCGGTCGGATTGACCACGCGATGAGTGGTCGATGGGTAGTATCCGCCGCTTGCTTCTTTGAGCATATCGCCTGAATTGACGACAATCATTCCAGGGTCGCAAGGTACGTCATGCCAGCGGCCCGCAAGATCAAGCGCCTGAAGGCCTGGAGCGCTCGCAGAAGGAAGAAGCGTGATCAGATTGATGTCTTCATGAGCTGCCGCGCGAACAGCACCTTCTTCTTCAGTGCCAGTCAGTGGCGGATAATGAATCGTGCGAAGAAGGATCTCCTGGCTTCCCTCAATCATTTGAGGAAGTGGCATGGAGAACTTGCTGCGGACATCAGTCGGAGTGGATTCATCGATCCAACCCAAAAGCTTGGAAGCCATGGCGTTCAGGATTCGATACATCTCCATCGTGTGAGTCTGAGCCGTGGCTGGGAGTTCGCCCCATGGATAGTAGTGGTAGAATTCCTTGAGGTCTTTTTGGGAGTATCCCTTCGCGTTCTCGCTCTTGAACGGGAAGTAGCCGGACTGACGGGCAGGATCGAAGGTGTATTTGAACTTTTCTTCAGATCCGAAAAACGTCGCCCATTCCTTAATGACGTTGTCGATGAGTTCTCCCGGAAGGATGTGATCAGTGATCACGGCAAATCCGGTCTCGCGAAGCGAATTGGTGAACTCGCGTGCGGCATTAGGGTTCTTGTAGCTGACGGTTTTCACGTTCATAATCTCAGTCTCCCAATCAGTGACGATTTCCTTTAGAATGCCGCTAAAGTCCAGCTTTTTTAAACTAAAAAGCCGCCCGAATCATAATATCTACATTCTGAATAAGACCCATTCGCGCTCCGATTTTGCATTCTTCGGCCGTTATCAAAAGGAGATGAAGTTATGGCTGAAAATAAGGCTGGTCGGCCTGCCGACGCGGGTCAGGGACCAAGACGTCGTGACATGCCGTTAGATTCGAGTCATCGCTCAGAGCGCGACTCATTGGACGAGCTCCAGAACCGCCGTGCGCACCTCAATGAGGAGGAAGAAATGGCAAGGCGTAATCAGAGATCGCATTTACTGCGCATGAAGAACCGCTTGCGCGCACGTCGCTAAGCGATAATAAATACCTGTTATTCAAGCAGAACGCGGTTTGGCGTTCCCAAATCGCCTGTTCTGCACCATGGGGGGCTCGATGGCGGGCGCCTCAAAATAGGTCTCATCGATATAACACCAGGCCCATCGCTCAGAGGACCTGAAGGATTCGATAACAGGATGGTTGGATGCTCGGAAGTGCTTGGTCGCGTGCTTGTTTTTGGACGAGTCACAGCAGCCAACATGCCCGCAGACCAGGCACTTTCTGAGCTCAACCCAGCTATCGCCTGTTTCCAGGCATTTTTCGCAACCGGCCGTTCGAGCAGGCGGGTTTTTCACTAAATACTCATGTGAGCAGGGCTTTTTATCCATGCTCCATTTTGTCGCAACGCTTATGCCGCATCTTATCGGACGCGCTATGATTGGCGGGTCGCTCCCGGCAAACCCCTTACAGATAAAGGTAACGAAGGATGAAGTGGGTAATGTAGGTGTCCTTAGGACCTGGCGCCACGCGGATTGGAAATCCAAAGATAAAGCCAATGGAGAGTGGCGGAATATTGAGGTTCAGGCCCGTGGCAAACGAAGCGGTTCCGCCCTGTCCAAACTGCTGGGGATGGATAAAGATCGTTCCATAGTCCGCTGCCAGAAGACCGCGTAGAGGCGGAAATTTGAACAGCGATCCGATCGGGAAACGGAACTCAGTCTTTGCGCCCAACACGTAGTTACCCAGCAATCGAATGTCATTGAACGGATAGGCGCGAAAGATGTCCGGGCTTGAGACGAAGAACGAATCCAGGAACGTTCCGTTGTGAAGGCTCCAGGCCGCGCCTCCCATGCCTTGAAACGCGAGAACGGCCTCTCCCGCGATATGATAGTAATAGGCAGCATCGATTCGACCACGCTCAGTAATCATGGTGTTTTTTGGATAGATATTAGTGATGCCCTCAAGAAGCACTCCGTAGCCCTTGAGAGGGCCTGTAAAGGCTTCGTAAATCACGCGATCATATCCAAAGCGCACCGTAGGCGCGAAAAGAAGCTCGGTACCCGGGTTTTGAGCATCGAACGCGCCTTGAAGAGCCGCATCGCTGAAGTCCGTCCGATTGACTCCTGCCACGCGAAGCTCGGCATCCATGAAGTCAAAAGGCCCGAAAGGATACTGGAGCGAGAACAAGCCACCAAACTCGCGGTTCCAGTAATAGCGGACGTTTTGCGAGTCACTCAGCTGCGTATCGACTTGTTGCCGGATCGTATAATAACCGCCGCCAGTCCATTTGGTCCTGCCGCGGAAATTGGTCAGCATGAGATCGGCTTCCGAGTTTTTGATACCGCCCAGGAGGAAGAAGTCCCCTGAGATGATGTAATCGCGCATGAGATCGCTCACTGCCGCGCTCACGCCGATGACGGTTCCTGTACTGAGGAAGCCACCTAAATTTTCAATGCGAGTGCCTGACGTTCTGAACGCCTTGTAGTTCTGAATGTCGTATTTTCCCAAATCCGCAAGCTGCACTGGAACTGGAGGCTTATCAATATCATCCTCCACCGTGTCCAGATCCCTGACAGTCTGGTTGAGCCACTTGGAGCGAGGCAGGCGATAGACTTTGTAGCGGCCCCCTTTGAGTGCCGTAAGATACAAATTATCGCCGCGAAGCTGAGGCCTCATGGCAGCCGTTGGAACATCGGTGATGCGGTACTCGACGCCGTCTCTCAGAAGATGGATCTGGGAGCTTCCGCTTTCAAGCGAAGTAAAGACCAGCTCCCCATTGGAGTCATGATCGGGCTCACTTTGATTTGCTGCTGAGAAAGTGATCTGCGTGAAATCACCGGTATTCGGATCGATTCTGAATATCGCCGTTTTTCCGTTCGACGTGCGATCCGACTGTCCGTAGATCGCGCTTTCGTTCCAGGCGAGGTTCTTCCAGCTGTATTGATCGCTGGTCAGTCTCTTTGGACGAGTGTCGCTGTCGGTGCTTGTTCCGTCTAAGGTGAACACGTTCGCGCGTCCCTGCTTGTCGAGTCCGACAAACGCGATCTTCGAGCCGTCCTTGCTGATTGCAGGCGAGTGAGCTTCGATCAGGTCGTGTTTATAAATGGCGTAGCGGACTTCGCTATCAAGGCTTGGCTTTCCGTTCTCACCTTCCTTGTAATTTCTTCTCACAAGCTCTGGGCCGCGAATGGTTTCGGAAAAATAAAGCACGTGATCGTTTGAGATCGCGAGCGTAGGCAGAGTCATGAAGTAGAGCTTGAAGTTCTCATTCTCGAAATCCTTGGCGACGCGCTCTTTTTTCTTTGGGTCGCTCGTGTTTCTGAGCCAGATGGAGGTGACGCCCGTCATCTCGTCGATCTCACGGGTCATCATCCATTTTCCGTCAGGAGAGACTGCAAGCGTATCGACCGTGGCTGGGATTTCTTTGATCTCGTCAAAGTCCTCAAGCTTCTGTTTGAAACCCTTGATCGCTTCTTTGAAGTTCTTGTCGATGTACTCGTTCCACTTCTTCTCAATCTCATCGACTTTGGTATTGAGCTCAGTAGCAGTGAGCTCGTGGAAGAGCTGGAACTTTCCACCCAGTTTCTCATCCACAGACGTCAGAAGCTTTTGAATCGTACCCTTGCCGAAGGTGCTCTCGAGGAAGTCGAGTTTGGTCTGGCCGGCTTTATAGACCTGCACAAAGCTGTAGGCAGGTTGTTCAAAGAACTTGGGCATGATCTGGCCCATGTCTTTGTTCGGATACAGGACCAAGTCGCGCATGTAGGCGCGCGTCTCTGGGTCCATTCCATGAAGGCTGTAGTATTCGGCCATGCCTTCGATGAACCAAAGCGGGGTGAGCTCATCGGTTCGCATCGAGCCCCACTTGTTCGTGGAGTTGAGCTTTTGCACCTGAAATTGGTGGGTCATTTCATGGGTGCTGATGTGCTTGAAGGTTTCGGCTTCACCCCAGTACGGGATGGCCATCGTGGGCTCCTGGGTACTGGTGATACCCTGGACGCCTTCGCTTAAGCTGAATGCGTTGGTTTGCTGGAACTCGCGATGCGAGGTGAAGAGCAGGTAGTTAAACCGCTGAGGAGGCGTAAAGCCGTTGAACTGCTCTTTGAGATACGCGGCCTCAGTTTGAAGCTCATCGAGCGCAAAGCGCGCTGTCCAACGCTCCTCTTCATAGAAGAAGAGTCGGATCTTGCTCCCGGTTGCGTCAAAGTCGGTGTACTTCCAGTCGAACATTCGCCAACGCGGGTCGGGTTTTCCTGGATGTCGAGGGGCGATCAGTGCGGAAGGAAAAAGCCTGGATCCCTCGGGATCTAAAAATCCAAGCAAACCAAATGGATTGATCTGGGCGTGAGCGCTTTGCGCCAACACGCCTGCAACCATAAGGCAGAGAGCGTTAACAAGGCTGCGGATCCAATCAGAAGTAGTTCGGCCCCCGTCCATAGCGCGGGGACCATGCAACCTCGGTACCGCTGCTCGCTTAGTAATATTTTTCTTGGTGAATCGACTCTTTGTCGACGCCCTTTTCGGCCAAGATGGCTTTCACTTCCGTGATCATCGCGCCATTGCCGCAAAGGTAATACTCGGTTTCCTTCCAAGGGAAGTCATTGCCAAGTGAGCGCAGATAATCGGTGACGCGACCTTTGAAACCGGACCAACCACCCGCAGGTTGAGAAACGGCAGGAATCCATTCGACTGGCAAGTCCTGGAAATCCTTCTCATAAAGCAGCTCGTCTTCAGTACGAACGCCGATGATGCACTTGGCGCTGACAGGCGGGGCTTTCTTGAAATCATCCGACATGACCATGGCGCGGAATGGCGCAATGCCCGTTCCGGTCGAGATAAAGAAGGCATGACGTCCTTCTTTTGCCTCGTAAGTAAAATCGCCGTAGGGAACGTATCCTTTAAAGGTGTCGTTCGGGCGAAGCTTATAGAGGTAATTTGAGCCCGGTCCGTCTTCGACTACCTTGATGCAAAGTTCAACGGGACGCATTTCAGGAGCCGATGCGATGGAATAAGCACGGCGCAAATCGCGGCCTTTTGGGCCAGCACCTGGAACGACGACGCTGACAAACTGGCCTGCCTTGAACTCAAAACCAGGCTCAGTGTCAAAGCTCAGTTCATAGACGGTAGGCGTCAGCATTTTAAAGGAGCGAACAGTACAACGGACTTCAATTGCGGGCATATGCCCCTTATTCGCATAACCTCGAGCTAGTCGCAAGCGACATAGGTCAAACAAGACCCTGAGTTGACGCGGCGGGCGTAATTCGATACGTTAACGGATAAAGAAGGATTAAACCCATGTTCGGACTCAGCTTAGGCCATATCTTGATTTTGACTGTTGTTGTCCTGCTTTTCGGCGCTAAACGCCTACCTGAGCTCGGTCATGCGATGGGCATGGGGCTCGGCGCCTTCAAAAAAGGCCTCGAAGGCAAGGGCTTGGACGATAACGAGCCTAAAGATCCCAAGAAGCTGACTTAAATCTCTTGCTCGTCAGGCTTCTGTTCCTGGATCTGGTTTTGGCCGGCCTCGTTTGAGGTCTTGGCCGCACCCGTGCCCGTGGTTGTGAATTCAAACACCTGGCTCGGACGGCTCGTCAACTGACGGGCATACGCGCTCACTCTCCACCAGTAGTGAGTGATTCCCTTCATAGGACGGACCAGAAAGAAGTTATCTTTCTGCGAGCGTTTGATCAGGACTTTCTTGAAGCCTGGATCTTGGGAGACTTCGATCACATAGCCTTCGCTGACCCCGGTCTTTTGCCACGTAAGCAGAACTCCGCCTTCCCAGGCTTCCATATCCTGCGGCGTGATCTTGCTCTTGGATGGAGGCGTGGTTGGATCGGGAGGAGGGAAGTCAAAGATGAACTTCTCTTTGGACGAATGGATCGCAAAGCCATTCGGAAGCGTCGTCATGACCTCATAGTACATCTCTTCTTGCGCGGCACTTTGGCGAGAGACAGTATAGGCGCTCTCGTTCAGATTGAGCTCCTGAACTTTTTCAGTGCCTGTTGAACGATCATAGAGCTTCAGCTTGTAAGTCTTGGCCGACGGGAACGGCTTCCAGCTCAAACGCACCTTGGCCATGCGTTGACCGCGGTTTCTGACGTTCTCGTTCTTGTTGAAGTCCACGGTCTCAGGTTGAAGAAGCTCGATTCCCTGGAACACCTTATCCAAAGTAAAGTGAACCTTGCTGGACGTATCGCCCGCTCCGGACACCTGGAACTCATAGTTTCCAGGGCGCGAGATCGGGACATTGACCGAGTCGGTTTTTTCAAATGCCGTTGTAACGGATTTCTCGAGAAGCACCTTCAGAGCTTTTCCGTTTTCGTCGAGATGAACCAGCTTGAGCGCTACGGGAGCCGCACCTTTCGGGCGCTTCCTGCCAGTTACCCCTTTCAAATCTATCTTCCAGGAAAGCTGAACGACTTTCTCGGCAGAGTTTGTGCCTTTATCCAGCTTGAGCTTCGCGTTTTGCGAAGGCGAGACAATCGAGACTGTCCACTTTGCGGCCTCTGGCTTCGCGGAATGCGACGGCGAAGGGCTTGGGCTAGGACTTGGCTTCGCGCTTGGAGTTGGGCTCGGGCTTGGAGAAGGCGACGCAGTTGGCGTAGGAGTCGGGGTCGGTGTAGGCGTCGGCGTTGGACTTGGTTTGGCAACTGCGACTGGCTTAGGCTGCTCTATTTCCGTTGAAATCAGCTGAGGCTTTGGCTGGCCACCCGTGAATCTATTGACCAGGCTTTCAAGCAAGCTTTCGTCGGCTTCCTTCTGAACGGGATGAGGAGGCGGAACAAACGGATTTTCAGCAGAGACTTTGACGACCTTGGGTGCTCCATCCGAAGCCACATCGATTTCCTGGGTGCGCGTCCGGATCACGACCTGGCCTTTTTTAGTCGATGCGCCTGGAGAGGCTTTTCCAGTGACTTGACCGGTGACGACTTCGACACGGGTCGTGCGCGTCACGCCTAAAAGACTGGTATGGCCTTCGTTTTCGAGCTTCACCATGGTGCGTGGCCCAAGCTCGATGGAGCTGCCGTCGTGGAGCTGAATCGTTGCGGACGAGCTGTCTCCGGTCACGATCGTGTCGCGAACGAAAAGCGATGCGCCTTGTCCGATCACTTTGAAGTCTGCCTGACCGAGCATTTCGCGCTTGAGCGGGCCGCCTGCTGTTGAGACTTTCCCGATTTCCTCATGCGCTTGTTCGGGTTCCAGGCCAAAAATGTAGTTCCTCAACGGAAACTCAGTCACGTAGGCCGCAAGCGATGCCAAAAAAAGCATCATCGCGAATGCGATCAGGACCTTTTCCCAATTTTGGAGCTCGAGATTTTTCATGCCTTCAAATTACTTCCCGCGAAAAGCTTTGCTGCGGCAATAGTCACGTCATCGTCCAGTGCTTTGCCTTCGTTGAACTTCATGAACTCGCTGATGAGTGCGTTCACAATAGTTGCAGGTCCGTTAGCGAGGTTGCCTTCGACAATCTGGCGTACGCGCTTCTTGCCAAACATGTCTCCGGCCGTGGATTTTCCTTCGGTCAGACCGTCAGTATAGAAGAATAAAATATCATTTGCACCGATGGAGAAGGTTTTTTCCTCAATGGGTGGGAGATCAGCCTGTTCGCCTAAGCGGGATCCACTCGAGGTTAAACTATTTAATTTGTATTTATCGCCGTTGCAGTTGAAGAGCCATGGAGGATTGTGAGCTGCGTTGGCGTAGGTCAAGGTTTTGGCGTTGAAATCAATGACACCCATGAAATAGGTCATCATGATGTTGCCCTTGGAAGAATCATGAATCGAGCGATTCAAGTATGAGAGCATCCAAGCGGGCGACAAGTGAAGGCTTGGCTGATCTTCGATCAGTTTTTTCAGCACGCTGAAGGCGCTGTGAGCCGATGCGGTGATCAGGGCCGATGGAACGCCGTGGCC
>JBJMMA010000209.1:0-22724 GCA_045805065.1 Bdellovibrionia bacterium
ACTCACTCAAAGCTGATGTATGGTCGATGGGCGGCTTTCGAAAACTCCAGTAGGCTTTGCTGACAATTCCGACGATCAACGAAGCAACAAACAAAACGATCCAGATAACTGGCATTCCAAAAATCAACATAGATCCTCATAAGCGTAGCGGCGTGGCCGCCTCGACATAAGCGTAGCGGCGAGGCCGCTTCGACATAAGCGTAGCGGCGTGGCCGCCTCGACATAAGCGTAGCGGCGTGGCCGCCTCGACAATAGCCATGTGCTGATGGCTGAACGAGTGTTCTTGTTCGCCAAAGGGCAGACGAACACTCACCGTGGCTCACAAAGCTTGTGCGCCCTAGAAATGCATCTACAGCGTGCTTTTAGACACGCGAGACGGTAATGGGCGGTCGAAGCAGCGCGAATTGATCAATATGCCGATAATTCCAGACGTACCTGTGTTCCACACGATTTACACTCTGTGGAACGAAGTGAATAAAGCTTGAGGCAGGTCCTGAATAATGCCCCATGGAATAGACCACTGTAGCCTTGGTGCGTTTGGATGACTTTTCAGGGGATTGATCTGAGGAGATGCTCTTAACTACCAAATGATCGGACGAGCTCGACGAAACGGTCAAATTTGCCGAATTTGCGGAACTTGCCGAATCCAGCACAACGACTAAAGGTGAGTCGCTTTGAGAAGCAGAAATACGAACGAAAGAATTTGTACTATCGAACGAAAGTTCGACGATGAGGGAAATCAGGCAAAGAAGTGCGAAAAAAAGCCTCATTCTCACATCTTATTAATCCCATATTTCAATGAACTTGGCAACTTGAAGGCTTTAACGCAAGCTTGAGTCTCATAATCCATTTAGGGAGAGAGAAATATGTATCAAGTGCGATTAAGGCATGAGCAAGGAAAGCTCAGGCAAGAGCTTACTATCGGCCGTCATCATCTGATTGCTGACGAACCCACCTCGATGGGCGGCGATGATGAAGGGCCGTCCCCGTTTGAGTATCTTGCCGCAGGCCTTGCCTCCTGTACCGCCATCACGCTCCGCATGTACGCGCAGAGAAAAAACTGGCCACTCGAAAATGTTGAAGTTCAGGTCACAGTCGAACACGGCACGGAGGCGACTACCTTCTCACGGCAAATTGAACTCATTGGCCAGCTTCTTCCTGAGCAACGTGAGCGCCTGATCGATATTGCCGGCCGCTGCCCCGTTCACAAAGCTTTGACCGGCAAAATTGAAATTAACACCGCATTCATCACAAAGGCAGATCAATGAAAGTCCTGGCATTTGCTGCATCGCTGAGAAAAGACTCTTACAATCGCAAACTCATCGCACAGGCCGTTGAGATTCTTAAGGCCATGCCTGGCCTTGAAGTCGATCACGCTGACTATCGAGAGTTTGAAATGCCCATTTACGATGGCGATCTGGAAGACAGTTCAGGAATTCCCACGGGCGGTCAGGAGCTCATCAAAAGGGTTCAGGCTGCGGACGGCATCGTGATCTCGACGCCCGAATACAATGGAAGCATTCCTGGCACTCTGAAAAACGCCATTGACTGGGCATCCAGAACGGACCCCATTCCCTTTGATGGGAAACCGGTACTACTGATCGGCGCGTCTCCGGGCGGATTTGGCGCTGTTCGCGGACTTTGGCATACACGCGTGCCTTTTGAAGCGATGGGATCTTTTGTTTATCCGGAGATGTTTGGATTGCCTCGCGCACACCAGGCGTTTGATCCGAGCGGGAACTTCGTGGACGCTAAAAACAAGACCAGACTTCAGGAGCTGATCGAGTCGTTTCTGAAGAAGATCTGACCTTTGAAAATAAAAAAGGATCCACCCGGAAAGGATGGATCCTTCTTATTTTTTAAGAAGACTAAATCGCAATTACCAGTTCTTCTTGTTTGCGAAAGTTTCCTTGAGGGTCTTAGGGAAAGACCAGCGTGGCTTCTTGGTAGCTGGACGTGCCTTGGTGACCATTGGTTCGCCAGTGAATGGGTTCGTGGTCTTCACGCCACCCTTCTTAGCAGCAACTTCCTTGCGGACGAGTGCGCCGATGACTGGGAAACGAATGCGCTCGCCAGAAGCAGCGCGCTTTGCAGCCGTGGTGAAAGCGTTCTCAATGAGACCCTTCACATCGGAGCGCTTCAACTTAATAGCGCCGTTGCGGCCGACTTGAGCGGTCTTCATGAGACCTTCGTGAATTTCGTTAATGATATTGAACTTAGCAGCAGTTTTTTTCTTGGCCATAGGCCCTCCTAATATGCACGCAGTTTTGCAAGACAAGCGGCAATAAGCAAGTACGTACTTCAAAAAATCTCGGTTTTTTGTGATAAAATCACTCTATGTGCGGACGAGCCTATGAAACATACACGGATGAGGAACTCTTTCTTCGCTACATGAACAAGCAGCGCGTTAAGATTCCCTCTCTCAAACCCAACTACAATATTGCACCGACCCAAAATGTTCTGGTGCTCAGAAATGTCGATGGGGATAAGCAATTTGACTTGTTTCAGTGGGGTTTGATCCCGGTTTGGGAAAAAGAATTCAAGACCAAGCTCTCAACGATCAACGCCAAAGCTGAGACTGTTTTTGAAAGCAAGCTCTATAAAGGACCCGTCACCAAACGCCGCTGCATCGTTCCCCTCTCGGGATTCATCGAATGGAAACGCGAAGGAGACACGAAACGCCCGTTTGCGATTCACTTGAAAGATGAACCGATCATGAGTGTGGCCGGCATCTGGGAAACTTGGAAATCAAGTGGGAAAGGCGAAGAATCCGAGCGCCACTCCTTTTCCATCATTACTACCGCGGCCAATGAGTTCATGGAGAAAATCCACGATCGAATGCCGGTCATTCTCGCGCCAAAAGATGAAGACGCATACCTTGATGCTACGCAAAAACCCGAAGCCATCGCGAAACTACTAAAACCTTGTCCGAAAAGCTGGCTTGCGGCTTACGAGATCTCAACTCTCATCAACAGCCCCAGAAACAATCGGCCTGAGGTGCTTGAGCCAATCGCGTAAGCTTTTGCCGCATTGCCTGTTGCGACTTGGGACCTTGGATTGCAACCTCGAATTCGTCATCCAGAGGGCAAGCCATGGCTCAAAGTGCTAGAAATCTGGCTATAATCACTTCCATCACTTTCATTGGGGCATCTTCCATGAATGCCCGGGCGCAACAACTCGTCCTTCCCGCTCCGCCTAAACCACCCGTTCCGGGACTTGAAGAGCTTGCACGCAAAGCTCAAAATCCCCTCAGCGATCTGACAAGCGCATTGCTCGAAAACAACTTCGGCTTCGGTTTTGGTTTATCGAATGGGCTGCAGTACAACGCCAATCTGGAAGAAATCTATCCCGTGAGACTAGTGGACCAGCTCGGGCTGGTTCAGCGATTTATCGTGCCTTTCATTGCTCAACCTGAGACCGTACCCGGCCAGGGCAGCAATGGCGGATTGGGTGATATTCAATACCAAGCCTATTTCACGTCCGTAAATCAGACTGGTTTTATTTTCGGGCTCGGCCCGATTGTGTCCATACCCTCTGCCTATCCTCATGAACTTGGCAGCGGCAAATGGAGCGCTGGCCCGACAGCATCCGCCGTTGCCGTTGTTGGAGATTGGGTGGCCGGAGTGCAGGTCAATCAATTGTGGTCCATCTCAAGCTACAATGACCGACCTTCCGTGAGCCAAATGCAGCTTCAGCCCTTCATCAATCTCAATCTTCAATCTCAATTTCTGGGCGCCTGGTACCTGACGAGCTCCCCGCTGATGACGGCAAACTGGAAAGCCGGAATCCATGATCGCTGGACTGTGCCTTTAGGTGGCGGAGTCGGAAAAGTATTTCGAATCTCAAAACAAGCCGTCAAAACGGAACTCCAGGCGTTTGATGCTCTTATTTCACCTAACCAGGGGCCGGATTGGTCGATCCGCCTTCAATTTCAATTTCTGTTTCCATCGCAAAAAGAAAACAAGTCGTCGCTCTAATGATTGTCAGCTGATCGATATCATCCGACAGGCCCAAACTATGCACTTCGAATGAGTTGCGTCAAACTCAGTGCACAATGGGCATACATCTATGCGGCTTAAACGGTTGCTCGATCTGAAAATTCAATGGCGACTTCAACGTTACTCAAGACTGGGCCTGATTTTAATCATTTTCCAGGCCTGTGCCAGCTCCGATGTTCAGACGCAAAAGTCACCCAGCGCGGATCTTTGGACGTATCACACCTATGCATGGAGAGCCCAAGGATCAACTGCTGATCAAGTCGATGCCGCCGATCAAGCAAAAGAAAGGACCGATCTCGATCTTGCGAAGCATGGAATGATACCCGTGCCGTACGAAGGAAATCCAGACATCTGGATTCTCCAGCAAACAACCCCTTATGGCATTGCCATAGAATTGCGAGACGCGCATACAGGCCAAACGCATTGGAAGGGCGAATCGCATTTTCAGTCAAGCAACGGAAAACCCAACCCGAACATGATCAATGCCGCGGTCGATGCACTTGTGGATCGATACATGTCCGATCGAGACTGGAAGAAATTCTCCGGGTGGGACAATAACGATATCAAAAAGGGATGAGGCCGGAATAGCTCGCTTTGACTTGCCAAATCATGGGATCCAGAATAGGGTCGATTACGCCTTAATGTCGAAGTATTTGGCCTCACTTTTTACAGCTGTCTTTTGTGTCTTTGCTCATGCGTGGGCTGCGCCTGCGCCTGCTCCAAGAGCTACACTCTCTTCTCCCGTCGAAATCACTTCCTCGTTCACGAGCTTAAAACTTGATCCCTACGTCGACGCCTGGGACGAAGGCACGAATGGAAAGTCTCCACAGGATTTTCTTCATGCGAAACCTGAGCGAACCGGCGAGATTCGCTTTGGCTATGTCAAAAAGCCGGTGTGGCTGAGATTTGGCCTGAAGAATTCTGCTCCATCAGCTCGAGACCTTGTACTGACGATTGATCCTCCCTTGGTGGATGAGTTGACGCTGACCGAAATGACTTCCTCAGGACAAGTCATCCGAACGGTGAGCTTTGCCTATCGAAATCGTGTGGCAGCTGGGGCTCTTTTTCGGAGAAAACCCACCTTCATGATCACAGCGCTCCCTCAAGAGGAGACCTATGTGATTCTGAGACTGGACTCCACACACAGCCTGGATGTGCATCTCAGTCTGGCGACTCCCGCGGTCGAGAGCCAAACAGCAGTCAATGACAACCTTGCCATGGGTGCCTATTACGGGATCTGGTTCGTCATTCTCGTGCTGAACATCCTGGTCTACCTCGCGACATTGGATCGGCTTTATCTGATTTACGCAGGCTTCTTGCTCATGCTGGGGATCCAGCTTCCTTGTCTGAATGGCTTTCTGGATTTCGCCTATGAAGGATCCTTTATCTTCTCCAGACACATGGCCAGCTGGAGTGCCGCCGTCCTGATCCTTGCGCATCTGTTTACGAGAGACTTCCTGCAGACTCGCATTTATGTTCCTAAACTGGATCGAATTCACCTTTTGATCGTGCTGATTGCTGCAGTGATCGGCGTTCTTCACTTCACGCCGCTTTATCATGGCTATGCTGCAGAGTTTGGTCACGCGATTGATCTGACCATCAGCTTGTCCTTGCTATTGATCCTCACATCCACGTTGATCGTGTTCAAAAAAGGCTATCAACCCGCCAAGTTTTTTCTCATTGCCTGGGGAATGTTCCTTGGCATGATCGCGCTCTATTACTCGGCAACCTATGGACTGATTCGAGGAAGTTCATTCACACACTACGCTATTCAGATCGGATCATCGGTTGAGATGATTCTTCTGACCATCGCCCTTGGAAATCGTGTCTATCTTTTGAAGGAAGCAAAAAACGAGGCTGAAAAGAAAGCCCGTGAAACGGATAATCTTCGCTCATTGATCCATGTGATCTGTCATGATCTCAGAAACCCGCTCACCGTCATCTCAGGCCTTGCACAATCCTACTCTCAACGCGGCCAAAAGGAATGGAATCCGATCATGCGCGCCGTTCAAATCCAGCAGGAGATCCTGGACTACGTGCGCCTCAAGGAAGCCATTCAGCTTGGAAAACATCGCCTTGAGATGGTTCCGGTCTCAATCTCGGAAGCTGCTGAAAATGCCCGCTTTGTCTTTGATCGCAGAATTCAGGAAAAGAAACTGCAATGGCATTGCGAGATCGAAGATGGATGCTCTGCTCTCGCGGATCGAACCCTTCTCATTCATACCGTCATTGCAAACCTGGTTTCAAATGCCGTGAAGTTCACGCCTCCTGGCGGGCGAATTGACATTCAAGCTTATACTTTGGGCAAGAAAGTTCAGATTGAGGTTCGCGACAGCGGGATTGGCATTCCATCCCAGTTGTTGCCGCATCTCTTCTCCAGCAATGCCATCACCACCCGCCTTGGCACCGAGGGCGAGCGCGGCAACGGATTTGGAATGCCCTTAGTCAAGACCGTCGTCGAATCCTTTGGTGGAACTCTTACCGTGCAAAGCATCAGTGCTGAAGAAGCAGGAGATGGAGCAATCACCGGAACGCGGATGATTTTGTCTCTTAAACAAGCCTGAATCGACTTTAGCACTTTTCAAAACCACACCCCGGACATACAACTTGAGGTATGAAAAACGCGCTTCTCTCCTTTCTGGTAATGGCTGTTTTCGGGATTTCAACCGCTCATGCATCCATTCTGGGAGAATGGAACGGCTGGGGTGAATGGAAGTTTGATGGCAGCGGCATGGCCTGCCGGATGATTCATTTCAAGTTCAATGAAAACGCGAAGCAGCTGGTTCGCGCAGTCGGGAACTTCAGCTGCGATCAGGTCAATATGCAGGCGCCTCCTCTGACGTTGCAAAAGATTGGAAAGAACCTTGTTCTGGATCAGAAGATCGTCGGTGACTTCACTGAGAGCCGCTATCACTGGATTGAGCCATATAGCGCCACCGTGAACGTCGAAGTGTTCATCGAACGCTCCGCGCGCCACCTCGATTATCAGGAACACTGGATTAATCTAAAGGGCGAGCTGATCTATGATATCAACGCTCGCCTCTTTCTTCACGAGTAAGATCAAAGAGTAATCGATGACGTACTCACTTCGGATTCTCCTCGTTTGCGCGGTCTTGAGTTTGTCGACCTGGGCCTGTTCCACGGGTCAGAAGGCCAGCAATAGCCCGAACCAATCGGGGCGAAAAGTCGCTGTGACCGTGGATGCTGTCAGCAAAGAGAACATCAAAGGAAAGACCTACTTTTTCCCTGATGAAGAAAGCGCCGACAACGCTGAAAGCATTCGCCAACTCCTGCTCGTCAAAAACGCGCTCAAGCTCGCGGGCCTCACCGAAGCAAACGCTGCTGACAAGGCAGATTACATCATGACTTTAGGCTTTGAGACCAAAAAGCCGGTCTTGGGCATTTCGGTTGGCGCGTTGAATCCTTACACTCACTCAGTCTCTTTGACCGCCAAGCGGAACGACAAACTCGTTTGGCAGATCAAAGCATCGGGTCCAAGCGAATTTGAGAGACAGAGCCGTTTTCTTGCCATGCTTTTAGGAGCCGCCGAAGAATACATCGGTGAAACGACCAATAGCCCGGTGCGAGTCAATATCTCAACCAACGACAGTCGCGTTGAAGAAGTCATCAACGGCGAGAGACAAACCGAATCAGACGACTCGACTCAAAAGTAAGCGCTTCCGGATCGCGCTTATTTGTACCATCTTGAAGTCAGAGCGCGGATCTTTTGATCAGCCTCGATCAGGCGTCCATCAGCAAGACTAGGATCACGAAGCGAAGTGGCAATCACCTCGGCCTCATCAAAGCCCATGAAGGTGAAGTTAATCTTGGCGTTCAAGCTCAGCGTGTCCCAATTCGGGTACTGTAGATTCGCGATGTCGGGCGTATAGAGTCCGCCTGCAGTGTAAAGCGTCAGCGCCTTCTTCCCTGCCATCATTTTCTCGCCCATCTTAAAAGTTTCGCCATGTAACATGACGGCGTCAAAATAGGTTTTAACGACTCCTGGCATGCCAAAGTTGTGCATCGGATAAGCCATGACAACCACGTCAGCAGATTTGAGCTGCTTGGCCAGGCGATCATGCTCGAGCAAGCTTTGCTTTTCTTTCTCACTCAAACTCAGGCCAGCGTAGTTTCGCTTACCGTATGCCGCCATGCTTTCTTCAGTAAAAAACGGCAATGGCTCCTTCAGAAGATCGACCACTTCATAAGGGCGATCGCCCAGCTCCTTGATATAGAGGTCCAAAAGCTTCTTTGTGTTGGAGCGCTCACCGGACGGCAGATACTTTACAATCAGTGTTTTCATATCTCAGAGATTACCTCTGAAAAGCGTATCCGATAAGACCGGATAATTCGGAAACATTATCCGCTCAACCGTACAATCTCGTGGTATGATCTCAGTATGGATCTCAATTCCACTCATTATTTTGTCCAGGTCGTCCAGGCAGGAAGTTTCGCACAAGCTTCGCGCATGCTTCATGTTCCCAAATCCACCTTAAGCGACAAGGTTTCCGAGCTCGAAGAAGAGCTGGGCGTTGCGCTGCTTACCCGCACCACAAGAAAGCTCAGCCTTACGGAAGCCGGAGAGAACTTTTACAAAAAGATCAGACCCGCGCTCCTGGAGATTGATCAGGCGCGCGATGAGACCTCAGGACTTCAGACTGCGGTGCGCGGGAGACTGAGAATTACCGCGGTCGCGGGCCTCGAAGCCACAAGCATCGTGGATGTGCTCGTTAAGTTCAGAAAGAAATATCCTGAGATCAAGCTGGATCTGCTCTTCACGGATCGCGTCGTCGATCTTGTGGGAGAGGGTTTTGATATCGCCATCCGCGGGGGAACCCTTGAGGACTCAACGCTCATCTCTAAGAAGATCGGAACTTCAAGCTTTGGTCTTTTCGCGAACCCTAAATACATCAAGGAGAATGGTGTTCCCAGGTACCCCAAGGATTTAGAAAAGCACTCTTGCATTCACTTCACCGCACTTGGTCCAGAACCTATCTGGGAACTTGAAAGTGAAGCAGGGAAAAAGGCAAAAATTGAGATCTCAGGATCTGCATCCGCAAATTCAGTCGCTTCACTCAAGCGCTTGGTTGAGCTTGGCGAAGGCATCGCGCTTTTACCGATCTTTCACGGCAAAAAAGAAAACGGTCGCGGCGCCTTGGTTCGAGTGCTTCCTGATTGGACAACCGAGTCCATGCCGGTGCATCTGGTTTATCCAAAGCAAAAGCATGTCAACCCGCGCATTCGCGAAGTCATCCCCTATCTTGAGGAAGGACTTCGCGAGCTGTCGCTGATTTGATTTATCGAGCTGCTGCGCAACCAGCCGCAACTTGCATCACAAATTCATGTTGTGAGTATTTGCAGGTATAAAGGAGCTTATTGATCTGCTCAACAGAGCGATCTTCAAACATACCGCTGTTATATCGTTCAAGAAAACCGGCAATACAGACGTAATCCACTTTGCCTTCGTAGATCGGGCAAGCTGGAGCGCAGTAACCTGCTGCCTGAGCGGTAGTGATCATCGACATTGAGGTGAGAATCAGAGCTGTCAGGGTTCTCATAAAATACTCCATGAATTCGGGTTATTTGGGGCGCGGCCCTTATAGCTTATCTGACACTTTTAGTCACCAATTTAATAAATTCTATTTAATTACCATAGTTTAACTTTGCCCTGACACTCAACTCTGGAACGAATGAATTAAAACTCCTCAACCAGATTGACCGAGTTACCGTTCATTGAACGGATATGGATAAGGTTCTCACCTGCTTCGGCCGCGCCCACCGCGACACGCGCTTCAAAGGGACGATTGTGTGGCGTGCAAGGCACTCCTGGTTTTTGAGTCGCAAGTGGAAGGATTTCGATGATGCGTGAAGCGCGATGGAGCGTGACAACTCTCTGCAGATCGATGCAATCGCTTGAGAAGACACCGCTCAGGTGAACCACGGCCTGATTCCCATTTTTTTCAACGATGGCCGACTTGACTGGAGCATAGAGATTTTCGTCAGGTTGGGCAGTTCTTGTCGTTGCAATGGGAAGCGCACCGCGCGGCGTGTTCTTTCCGTCACCATTCACTTCAAAGATCTGATAGGCGCCAGCCGACATGACTCCTAAGTCAACCGTATGAGAAAATGGCGTCATGACTGCAAGACAGAAGCAGCCTGTGTACACATAAGCCATCGCTGAGATGTAGATTCGATGAGAGCTGTGATCCACTCGAACAGCAGGCTGAACTGTCTTGTAGCAAGTACTTGGCAGCAGCCCAGAGATGACGATCTGTGCGTTGTCGTTATTGTCAAAGCCAGGAGGGGCAAAGATATAATCAGATTGAATGCTGATCAGCTTGGGAGGCTGGATGGTCTGGGCCGCAGAAGCAGTGGATGGAGCATTTAAAGAAATCGATGCCAGTACGGTAGACATCATCACGTAATTCAGCTTCATAAACTTTTACCCCTCATTTGCATTTGAATGCGTTTTTAACTTCGTTTGATGACGTCGCCATGAGCATCGGTTGTGCCAGCCGTCCGCTGCGATTTAGAGGCGTCTGAGCGCCAAGACGAGCCGAGCACGAGACAGAAACCGACTGAGAATGGGACAAAACGTCCCAGTGGAGCAGAAAGTGCATCGAGCTCATAACACCCATGAGCTCAAATGCGTTTTTAGACCAGATTGACGAATTCTGGATCGCGTTAGCTTTCTTTGTCGTACTCCTTGTCGTCACGCATCTATGGCACCGCCTCGGAATGAGGCGGCAAAATAAATATCCCGACGAAACAACCCACATCCTCGTGGGATTTATGCCGGGGGCCCTGGTCACACTATTGGCCTTGTTTTACGCCTTTGTCCTTTCGATGGCAGAAGTGCGCTTTGAAGCGAGAAGGCAGTTCATCGTCGATGAAGCAAGTTCCATCGAAGTCACCTACCTCAGAGCCAGGTTATTGCCTGAGCCCCAGCAAAGAGCACTGATTCCGCTCTTAAAGGATTACGTGAGATCAAGGATTGATTTCTACGGAGAGGATCGGACAGATGCAGAGATCAATGAGATTCGCACCCGAGTTACCCGACTTGAACTGCAGCTTTCCGAGCTGGCAAGTGATGCTGGAAATGCTCACCCTGCCAGTGTGCCAGTAGGACAATTCAATGATTCATTGACTCGAGCTTTTGTCGATCGCGAGGAACAGGTCGGGGCTTATGAGAATCGCGTCCCCAGCGTTGTGATCATCTTGCTTTTGATCGTGTCCACTCTTGTGATGGCATCTGTAGGCTATGCCGCTGGCGTCAGCGGTGGGAGACATCTGCTTTTCACGACAACGCTTTCAGTTATTTTAGCGCTCACGCTCTTTGCGATCCTGGATATTGATCGCCCACGAAAAGGTCTGGCTCGGCTCGACCACAATAGCCTGATTCGAATCCGAGATGAGATCGTTCAATGAGGGCGGCATTTATATAAAGTGCCGCCCCCGGCTTTGTATTTACAGCTCTGAAAGACTACTGATTCTTAACTTCTTCCTTCTTATCTTCTTTCTTTTCTTGGCGATCTGCTTTCAGGCGGCGCTTGGCTTCATGGCGCTTGCGACGGGCTTCTTTAAGAGCTTTCTTGTCTTTTTTGAGCTCTTCCCTATTTCCTGAAGCCTTGTCTTGAGCAACCTTCTCTTTTGCGGCCTTGACGTCTTCTTTGGCCTTGCTCAGGTCTTGCTTATCCTGATTGACCTTCTGCTGGTCAGCGCTCACAGCGCCGTCCTGAGCAAATGCTTGAGACATCATTGCGGGGCCAAAGGCCAGGCCCAGAACCATCATTGCTACTCTGACTTGGGTTTGGATGGAGACTTTCATACTGCTACTCCTTTTGAATCCAGGTTGATTCAAGTTGGTTTCAGGAAGAATCGCTCTTCCTGATATCCATTCAACACCCGTTCTCGGTGTGCGCGCAAGACGGGAAAATTTCAACACTTTTTAGATAAGAAGTGTTTCGTTTTGCATCAGTGTGTCGCTGCGGACACAGCGCTAGCGCCGCCTAATTTCGTGCGGAAGAAGAACGCGACGTACTTGCTCCGATCCTTCTGGCGTCAGTCGATGAGACAGATCCAGGTGAATCCGCTGTTTCAGGAGCGCAAGATTGGGCCTGCCGCTTTTTTCCTTGGGAAAGCTTCGCTCGCGAGCAATCTGCATCAGGTAATAAATCGGCTCTTCCGTAATGAGCTCTTTCTCGTGATCCGTGTGCGAGCGCGAAATGAGCTCATTGAAGACAATGGAGAAATGATGATCGAGATGCCTGCGAATCCGCTTCTCACGCTTGTAATAAGTGACAGGGATCACGCGCGCATCATAAAAGAGATGCGTGTACTGCGAAGAGATTTCCTCGGCAAAATAAATCGCGCGCTCCAGCGAGTCGGTATCCCACTCCTTTGCAGTGGAGAGATCAAAGCGGGCAAAGCGATCCGGCTTCCATTCAAAAAGCTCTTCCCAAAGCTGATCGACATGACCCGGTGGCGTCAGCTCGGGATTTTGGAGTGCCCGATTCAGTTGAAAGAGGACGCGGAGTTGTACGTCAGAAAATGCCATGAGGCTTTATAGACCTGCGAAAAAAAGGCCAGCCGGCACTTGATACCGACTGGCCCATTACTTTTGAAAAAGGCAGCTTATTTGGATTTCACATCAATGTCGGTTGCCGTCATCGTGTACTTGACGGTGGCCTTGGCTCCGACCTTCAGCTCGCCTTTGACCTTGGTGCTGGCGTCCTTCGCGATTTCCCACTTCTCATCACCTTTTTGAATCACAAGCTTCGTGTCCGATGCTTCAAGCACAGGACCAGTGACTTGGTAGGTCTTGGTTGCGGCGAAAGATGCGCTGGCTGCGAAGGCAAGAGCGACGATTGCGAATTTTTTCATGATGTCTCCCGAATCAGTAAAAGTTAGAGTGAAAAACTGAATTCAGAATTACTTAGCCGAAGGAGCGTTATTCTGTCGAGCGCCGAATCCCTAAAGATCTCAGCAAAGAGTTCTCCAGGCATTCAAGAATGACGTGAGGAGCGACACGAGCCCGAAGCTTCCATCCCGTGGCGACGTATTGAATGATTCGCCTTTCTTCTGGAAAGGTTCCAACCTCAGGATGAAACTGAGTCGCAAAGCCTGCATTGCCAGGAAAATCGATGGATTTCACGATACGGCCGCGAGCCCCATTCGGCTCGATGTTATAGCCAGTCACTTTGAAGCGCGGCTGAATCTCCGACGAGTAAGCAGAATCAGAATTCACCGCGGCATGATGCGCATTCGTTGTCTTGAACCGCCGAGCTCCTGCTGCCGCCGCAAGCTCGCTTCCCTCTTCGGCAATCACTTCCACCGTTGAAAACTTTCCATTGAGGAACCGATGCTCATCTTCCGTCAGGTGCGCGATGTCGTCATGAAGCTCCGCTCCCTCCATGACTGCTGCGCGCTGAAGGGCGCCGCAGATATAAAAGACGCGACCCTTGCCGTTCTTAAGATATTCACGAAAGTAAGCGATGATTTCTTGATCCCGCTCCATACTGAGATCTCCCAGCGCCCGCCCGACCTCATTTCGCCCATACATCGCCGGGTGAACATCATCGCCCCCCATGCCGAGCTGGCCATCCATCGTGTTCAGCCAAGAACGAAACGCTTTCATGTCTTGATCGCTGAGTACCGTTTCGAGTCCGATGGGGATCGCGTAAAGCCTTGGGCCTTCTTTCTCGAAAACTCCTGCCGCCATCGCAAGAAAGGTGGGTCCATCAGCCATTTGGGCCGGTCGGTTTAGTACAACAGCAACATTGGGATGCTCTGCGGTAGAATCAGGTAACTTTTTAAAAGACCCGCCTTGTACCGGAAACCCGAGCTCTTTCGTGCCTTCCATCGATGAATAAACAGGGCTGGATTTTATCGCTTTTGTGTATCGGCGGACAAACTGACTGAGCGCCATGTTGCGGATTTTTGGGAGAATGAACTTTACGCCGTTCGCATGAGGCTGCCAAACAACGACGCCTTCCATTTCGGCGTGCGCAGTGAGCGTGAAGACACAGACGATGAATAAAAATACGAACCTCATCGATAGCTCTTCGGCGCTTTTTCACGTTTTTGAGAGCTTCTTTGAGGTTCTCAGAAAATCACATCGCGTCATTCACAAAGATCGCTCAATGACTGGCCGCATTGGCGGAGCGCATCCATAGCTTTTTCTCGCTATGCGTCGGGCCTCGGATCGGCAAAACTACTCAACATTTTGTGTGTCCAAACTTTTGTACCACTACTAATTGACAGTTCGTCGGGCGGTCGTCTAAATTTAGAGTTACAAGAATTCGTAGTCGGAAGGCATGAAACTCAGTGAAAATTGAGGCTTTTCGACGCGAGTTTAAGTGGGGACCAGTAGGGAAATGTGGAGACTGCCTCCGGCCTTTCGATGAGTCAAGAACGATTCAAAAGATTCGGCTAACGCAGCATTTCAAAGGCCTGTCTGACTTTCCCAAACATTGAGCAGTACCCAGCAGTTTCAGAAGTACCCGTAGAAGTTGAAGTTGAGTTGTCCTTATGCCCCCACCCCGTGGTGAGTCAGGTGAGTCAGGTGAGTCAGGTGAGTCAGGTGAGTCAGGTGAGTCACGTAAGGGCAGCAAGTAGTTAAGAGCAGAGCAGAATTAGTGAAGCGAGTTGTAGGGCGTCAAAAGTTTGTCAGAATTTCGAAAGATTTGAGATTCAAGGAGGAAAGTTAATATGCAGGTCGTCAAAAGAGATGGCACCAAAGAAATCGTAAAAATTGAAAAGATTCTCCACGCGGTCAACGAAGCGTGCCGTGGGCTTGAGAATGTTGAAGCCATCGAAGTCGCCAAGCGCACGATCAATGGCCTGCATGACGGCAGCACCACTCAGGAACTCGATAATCTTTCGATCTCAAACGCAGTCATGCTCATGGCTGACGAGCCGAACTACTCCAAAGTGGCAGCTCGCATGCTTTCGGAAGGCATCCGCAAAGAAGTCGGCCGCGACGTCGCCTTCCGTGATTATATCCGCACGGCTGCTGAGCACGGACTCCTCGCCTCCAACGTCCTTGAGCTCGCTGAACAAGACCTCAACTCGATCGAGTACGCCATCCGCCACGAGCGCGATGACCTTTTCGAATACTTCGGCCTTAAGACCGTGGCAGATCGCTACCTCCTTCGTCACCCAAAAACCCGCAAGCTGATTGAGCGTCCACAATGGCTCTACATGCGCGTGGCTTTGGGTCTTTCTCAGAATGTTTCTGAGGCGATCGAATTCTACGACGTCATGAGCCAGTTCTATTACTCGCCAGCGACGCCTACCCTCTTTAACTCCGGCACTCGCCATCCTCAGATGAGCTCCTGCTACCTTCTGACGGTTGCCGACGACAGCCTGGAAGGCATCTATAAGTCTTTCGCCGATTGCGCGATGCTCTCGAAGTTCTCCGGCGGCATCGGCATCGACTGGACGCCTGTGCGCGCTTCGGGTTCCTTGATCCGCGGCACGAACGGTCTCAGCAACGGCATCATCCCATTCCTGAAAGTTTTCGACTCTTCCGTTCATGCTGTGAACCAGGGTGGTAAGCGCAAAGGCGCCGCAGCCGTCTACCTTGAGACATGGCACGCTGATATCGAGACCTTCCTTGAGCTCAGAAACAACACCGGCGCTGAAGAGCGCAGAACGCACAACCTCAACCTCGCTCTCTGGATCTCCGATCTTTTCATGAAGCGCGTTGAGACTGACTCTCAATGGTCACTCTTCTCACCAAGCGATGTGCCAGAGCTTCTCAATACTTTTGGCGAAGAGTTCGAAGGCCACTACGAGCGCTATGAGCGCGAAGGCAAGGCTCTCAAGCAAGTCTCCGCTCGCCAACTCTACGCTCGCATGATGCAGACTCTGGCAGAAACCGGCAACGGCTGGATCTGCTTCAAGGACAAGGCAAATCTTCGTTCTGCGCAAACCGCAGCTCGCGGAAACGTCATTCACAGCTCCAACCTCTGCACCGAGATCTTGGAAGTGACTTCTGCTGATCAAACGGCAGTCTGTAACTTGGGAAGCCTCAATCTCTCGTCTTTCGTGAACGCGAACGGCCAGTTCGATTATGAGCGCCTCCGCGTTGTGACCAGGACCGCTGTGAAGTTCCTCGATCGCGTCATCGATCTGAACTTCTACCCAACTCCGGAATCCCGCGCTTCGAACCAGAAGTGGCGTCCAGTGGGCTTGGGAGTCATGGGACTTCAAGACGCGCTCTTCAAGCTTCGCATGCCTTTCACGAGCGATCAGGCAAAGATGGTCTCTGCCAAGATTTCTGAGACGATCTATGAAGTCGCGATCCGCACCAGCATGGAACTTGCGCAAAAGCATGGCTCCTTCCCTGCATTCAAGGATTCGCGCTACGCTGATGGCCAGCTCCAAGTCCAACTCGCTCAGAAGTATCAAGCCTTGATGCCTGAGACGACGGTGGATTGGGATCGTCTGGCTCAAGAAGTCCGCCAAAACGGCCTTCGCAACAGCTTGCTCATCGCAGTTGCTCCTACGGCAACGATCGCTTCCATCATGGGAAGCTATGAGAGCATCGAGCCGCAAGTGGCTAACGTGTTCAAGCGCGAAACGCTCAGCGGCGAGTTCTTGCAAGTGAACCGCTACCTGATCAATGATCTCAAGCGCATCGGTCTCTGGACCCCAGAAATGCGCGCAAAGATCATTTCGGCCGACGGATCGATTCAAAACATCGAAGAAATCCCATTGGAAATGCGCGATCTTTACAAGACGGCTTGGGAAATCTCCCAAAAAGACCTGATCGACATGGCAGTCATGCGCTCCGCGTTCATCTGCCAATCGCAGTCGCTCAATCTTTTCATGGAAGATCCAAACATCGGAAAGCTCTCCTCGATGTACATGTACGCCTGGAAGCAAGGTGTGAAGACGACCTATTACCTTCGCTCCCGCGCCCGTACCTCCATCAAGAAGACGACCGTGGAAACGTCAACTGCTGCCGCTCCAAAGCCTGAGTACACGGCAACGGAAGCAGTGACCTGCTCCCTGGAAAATCCGGCTGCTTGCGAAGCCTGCCAATAAGTTTACCGATTAGTTTAAAGGAATAAACAACTATGATTCTAAATCAAGAACTCGACTTAAATCTCAGACCGATGAAGTACCCGCAGTTCTTCCAGCTCTATAAGGACTCGATCAAGAACATCTGGACCACCGATGAGCTGGATTTCTCTGTCGATTTCGAACACCTTCGGGACAAGGTCACTCCTCAGGAAGCGCATTTGATTCGTCGCCTGGTGGCGTTCTTCGCAACCGCGGACAACATCGTGGCGCACAACCTCGTTCTGAACTTCTACAAGCATGTGAACTCTCCGGAGTTTCGTATGTTCCTGGGTAAGCAGCTTTTCGACGAAATGCTTCATGTCGAAACCTATTTGCTCCTGGTCGACAACTACATCCCAGACCCGGACGAGCGCCGCGAAGCTTTCCAGGCCTTTCAGACCATTCCATCCGTGAAGAAGAAGGCTGACTTCTGCTTCAAGTACATGGACTCGATCGACAAGCTCGATAAGCTCGACACCGATGAGAAGCGCCGTCAGTTCGTTGAGAACCTGATCTGCTTTGCAGGTTGTGTTGAAGGGCTCTTTTTCTTCGGATCCTTTGCTTACGTCTACTTCCTCCGCAACAAGGGCCTGCTCCCAGGCCTGGCTGCGGCAACGAACTGGGTCTTCCGCGACGAAAGCATGCACATCGAAGGCGCTATGGCCGTGATCGATGTGATCCGCAAAGAATATCCAGAGATGTTCGACAAGGCGATGGAAGAGCGTGTCTTCAAGATGATCGAAGAAGCCATCGAAGTTGAGATGAACTTCTGCGAGGACGCTCTCTCCTTCGGAGTGACTGGCCTTTCGGCAACACTGATGCGCCAGTATCTGGAATATGTGGCAGATCAGCGCCTGACGCAGCTTGGATTCACCCGCCGTTACATGTCGAAGAACCCATTTGCATTCATGGTTCTTCAAGACGTACAGCCGCTGACGAACTTCTTTGAAAAGCGCGTGACCGAGTACTCCAAGGGCTTTGAGTCCAAAGGCTCTGCGGTCGTCTTCAACGAAGCGTTCTAAACCTGAATTGAAAAGTCTGAATCGAAAAGGCTGGATAGGAAACTATCCGGCCTTTTTTTCGTCCTCGATCTCATCAGGACTGAAATTTTCACGTCCAACATATCCGCCAAGTCGATCTTCAATCGACTTCAAGGCATCGAATTCTTGCTGGAGACCGGTCCTGTAATTCAAATCGTCCGTCCGAGAGATTTCGAGTCGAAGATTGCTTGTATAGTTCTTCAACACCTTTTGAAGCATCCCCGCCTCATTCGAATTTATAAGAAACTTGAATTTCATTTCAGTGCCTCCGGCCCAATTGAAGCTGCATCGCGTATGCCGCTCAAGCGAGGAACTGAAAGCGATTACTCGGCCTCTTCAGCGTCTTTATCGGCCTTTTTAGGAGCGGTTTTCTTAGGAGGATTCAGATCAAACTGAACTCCTAAGCCCATTGAATTTGCATTGATGGGGCTAAGCGCGGTGGAGGTATTCACTTTGCCATTCTGAGTTGGGTCGGCTGCTTGAACTCCAACCGGCTTGGCATGCTTAGGCTCTCCCATTTTTGCTCGCACGTTCCTACCTCCAGGAGCTGCAGGAGAAGGACTTGGAGAAGGCGCCGCAGCAAGCGCGAGGGCACTCACCGATAAAACTGAAACACAAACCAGCACGTTGAATTTCATCATTCTCTCTTAATCTCCCTGACAGCGCCGTCAGCCGCTGAAGCCATTAATTGCTTAAACAGGATAACAGGGCTTTACCGTACTTTTCGCAAAGCTTAGGCCCTAGACCATGGATCTGAGTCAACTCATCCACCGACCCAGGTTTTTCCGCAGCAATCGCCCGAAGGACGCGATCACTTAAAATCCTGAAAGCAGGAACCCCTTTTTCGCGGGCTTCCGTGAGCCGCCAGCTTCGAAGCTTCTCAAAAAGTTCCGCAGCCACCGTATCGCTTTCAGGAGACACATCGGCGCTTGGTCCGGAGTGGCGAGAAGCTTTGGAGGCTTTAGTCGACTTTGACTTCTTGGCTTTCGCAAAGGTCGACTCGACGATTTCAAGCTCAGCGATATCTTCGCGCGTGGCTTCACTGCCTTTTTGAGTCACGTTAATCTTACGATACGAGATCTGCTTTCCATCTTTCTCAAAGGACTCGTCGTGGATCTTGATCCAATGTTCGGAGGCCAGAGTCTTCAGAAGGCGCTCAAACTCAGCACGCTCCAGCTTAGGCTCACTGGATTTCAGATCCTCAAAAAGCCGTCCAGCTGCAAAAGAGCCCGACTTTCCAAGCGTTGCCATCAATTGAATGACACGTCTCTGCTCGATTGGACCAATCTTTCTGCAAGAGCTCAAAAGATGCGCATCGTGCTCAGATCCACAGCGATCGCATAGGCCACACGCTTCAGAGTTACCCGTACGATCACCAAAGTGTTTCAGAAAGTAAACCATTCGGCAGTTCTGAGACTCAGCAAATGAAACCATCTGCCTCAGCGAATCTTCGCGATGCCCGCGCTGCTTGCGATAAGCGCTCTCCCACTCCGATGGTCCTAGAGCCACATTCTCTTCCGGGTCAACCAGCGCTCCACCCAGCGCCCAAAGCTTTTCCAGAGCCTTATCAAAGATATCCGCATCGATCTTGGACAAGCGATCCTGCAGCCAGCGTTTCGGAACCGGCTTGTTGGATAAGAGACGGTGAATCTTTCCAAGCGTGTCGGCTTCCGGATAGTCGCGCTCAAAGAAAAACTCATGCGTCTTCTGATCTGAAAAGGAGTAAAGCAGAATTGCTTTTGACGGCTTTCCATCACGTCCTGCGCGACCAATCTCCTGATAATAACCTTCAACGCTTCCGGAAAGGCCCGCGTGAATCACCGTGCGGACATCTGCCTTGTCGATCCCCATTCCAAACGCAACCGTTGCAACAATCACATCGCATTTGCTTTGAAGGAATCGAGTCTGCACTTTTTCACGCGAATCAGGAGTCATGCCCGCGTGATAGCAATCCGCGCGAAACTCAGTTTTGAGATCCGCGGCGATTTCTTCCGCGATTTTTCGAGTCGGCGCATACACGATTGCGGGCAGCCTGCCCTCTTCGCGAAGAAGCGTGATGCAAGCACGACCGCGGCTACTGCGAGGCACTTCATGAGCTTGGATCGCGATATTGGTCCTGCGGAAGCCTTGAATGAAGCGAGTCGCATTGGGAATCGCAAGCTGTTGAACGATATCATCTTGAACCAGAGGAGTCGCCGTAGCCGTCAACGCGACAATGGGACAAGGCCTGAGTCCAGCAAGACGCTCACCCAGCTTTCGGTACTCCGGCCTGAAGTCATGTCCCCACTGAGAGATGCAGTGAGCCTCATCAATCGCGATCAACGCGGGCTTTCGCTTTCCCAGAAGATCGAGAAAGCCAGGCACCGCCAGCCGCTCAGGCGCAACAAACAAAAAGTCGATCTCGCCTCGCAGATACTCACGACACGCGGCACGTGCCTGCTCGCGCTCGATGCCCGAATGAATTGCAAATGCCCGGAGTCCGCGCTCCTTGAGCTTTGCGACTTGATCATCAATCAACGCAAGCAGCGGACTGATTACAAGAGTTGCTCCGCCTCGAGCCAGTCCTGGAATCTGATAGCAAAGCGATTTGCCTGCCCCAGTCGGCATGACCAGAAGAACATCCTGGCCTGCTGAGACAGCCTGGCAGACTGCTTCCTGCGAGGGCCTGAAATCATCAAAACCAAAAACTTTTCGGAGCAGATCGCGAAGGTTTTGATTCACTGTGGCACTCATGACGAGGAGACATCCTCGTCCGAACGAGTCAAAATGTCCACAGCTGTTTCGCTCTGCTCCGAAAATCAGACCTAACGACTATTTCCGGTTATTTATTTCCGACGTCGTTCAGCTTATCGCCTGCGTCATGAGCGGCATCGCCGGTCGCATGAGCGGCGTCCTGGCCGGATTTCTTGGCTTTCTTGCTAGCTTTTTTAGAAGATTTTTTAGCCTTCTTGCCGGCCTCTTGAGAGCTTTCCTTAACGTTATCGCCGACTTTTTTGGAGTCGGATTTTACTGCGTCATCCGTCTTGTAATCATCTGCCAAAGCTCGCGTGGAATGTACAAGAGGAGCAGAGACAAAACTCATAAGAGACAGACAGAAGAACGTGCTGAGAAGAGATAGTTTTTTCATGAAGGAACGGCTATGCAAAAACCGATCACTTCTCGCTTCCAAATCGGGCCGTAGCGGTAAGCGCCAGCATCATTGGCGCAGCGCTCAGCTTTTGAACCATCAGCGTGGTATTGCTGTCTTCATATTTGAGCTGACGCGCAAGGAGCGCCCCAATGTCACCGCGCACCGAGAAATAATTCGAAACCTCGTAGCCTGCTCCTACGCCGAGTTCAAACGCACGCGCCTTGATTTTCACGCTTGAGTCCGAAGTATCAAAGCGTTGATTGTTTGCGATTTCCGATTCAAAGCCCGATGCTTTGAGAAACCCTGCAAAGCTCCACTGATCAACAGGGCGCCAGCTAAATTCCGTGACCACCGGAAGAATCGTCGTAAAAGTCCACTCGGACGAAAGTTTCGAAGTGAGTCCTAAAACAGGCACAGGAAAAAAGAAGCCAAAACTCGTCGAGAACGCCGCACCATAGATCAGCGCTGTGTCTCGATTAAAATGATGAGTTGCTGCGGCGTAAACGCTTGGTACCCAAAGAGAGGCTCCGGATGGGCCTGCTTCGCCTGAATGAGAGATCCCCGCGCCAAAGAAGTACGCTTCCTGGGATTTTGATAGATGGAATCCGCTCACTCCTACCCCTTGTGTATAAAGAGTCGCGTCCCGATTCACAGCACCCAAGCCCGAGAGCATTCTGCGATCGAGTTGTGGCTGCACCGAAAACTTCGTGATGCTGAACGTGTCTTTTTCCACATGAACATTGCTGGAGACTTCAAGACTTCCCTTCAGAGAGAGACTCCGCTCACCATAAGTCCCGTTGCCATCGCCAGCGTTTCGGCTTGGAATCGCATGGGAAGAAAGCGTAGCGCGATAAGGCAGCTTCTCTTCGGATGGATCAAAATCGAATTCAGCATAAGCCGCTCGCGAGAGCAAACTCAGGGCTCCGATCGTAAGCACAGCAAGCGTCGTCAACGTGGCAGCCGTTGAGCGCCTCAAGAGTTCCTGAACAAACTTTGGAACTTCCTGACTGGCTGATCCAATGCGATGTTCCTGAAATTCCGTGCTCACCATCGAGGGCTCCTTATTGATCTCAACGGACTCGGCCCCAGGTCGAATCTGAGACACAAATCCTGCGGCCGGATAAACATTTCCTGAGGTTCCGATCGATATGAAAATCGAGCAGCGCTCCAGAGCTTCTGAAATCCTCTCCATTTCAAGTGGCATCTCGCCAAACCAGACAATATGAGGACGAAGCGTTCCAGCTTTTTGACAACAAGGACAAAGGGTTGCAGGTTCAATGGTCTGTGTCCACTCAAAAACCTGCTCGCTCTCCATGCATCTGACCTTCAAAAGCTCACCATGCATGTGAATCAAGTTTTTTGAGCCCGCGCGCTCATGGAGATCATCGACATTCTGAGTGACCAAAAGAAATTCGCCTGGCCAGTTCTTCTCAAGTTCAGCAAGCGCAAGGTGCGCAGGATTCGGTTTGATCTCCGGCGAAAGAA
>JBJMMA010000210.1:0-17347 GCA_045805065.1 Bdellovibrionia bacterium
AGTTCGTGTTCGCGGTCAGATAATTCAGGCCCGTTCCATCTGACTTCATTACCCAGATGTTGTACGAGCCTGCCGACGTTACGCCGACGTCCAGCTTCGAAGCGAAAGCAATCATAGTACTATCTGGCGAAAAGACCGGATAGATACTATCGTTGGCTGTTCCAGTGTTGGTAGTCAGAGCGACCTGGTTTGCTCCGCTCGAACTCATTTTCCAGATGTTATAGGAACTCGTCGTAATTCCGGAGATTCTCATAAGTGAGGAGAATACAATCTCAGATCCGTCAGGTGAAAAACTTGGATACCTACTGTCCCGGACACCTGTACTGTTGGCGGTGAGACGCGTATTACCCGCGCCATTTGTCCCCATCGTCCATATGTTGATGTTGGAGTCGGACGTTCCTGTTGTTGTGTATGCATGGGAGGCGTAAGCGAGCTTGGTGCCATCAGGCGAAACGGCGACATCGTAGCAATCAAAGCCTGCTGCCGTGTATGCAGTCAGCGGGGTTCGGCCGGTGCCATCTGTATTGACCTTCCAGACGTTATAAGAACTGGTCGCGGTACCGTTGTCGGACCCATCCTGTGCGGTTTTGGAGACGAAATAGACCACTGAACTGTTTGAGCCAAAGACAGGCTGAATGCTGTCGCGGCTTGAAAGCGTGTTTGCGGTGAGGTGCGTAAGGCCCGAGCCATCGGCATTCACGATCCAGATATTATAAGAACCTGTAGCCGTGCCATCGGCTGCTCCGCTCAACGCCATTTTCGACGCAAAAACAATCTTAGTCCCATCCGGGGAGAATCTTGGCGATTCATCACCTGTAACAGGAAATGCCGAAGTCCCATCAGATACTGGAGAGGTACTATTCAAACCGGCTAATGTATTCGAGGTTGGATGGATCGCGCTCGTGCCATCGGAAAGCATGTTCCAGAGATTAAATGAACTTGTCGCCGTTCCGTTCGTATTGCCATTGAGCGCACGTTTGGAGTGGTAAGCGATGTGTGTTCCATCCAGAGAAAAATTCGGAGTTTCACTGGTCAGCCCGGTCGACGTGTTTTGGGTCAATGCAACTTTGTCGACTCCGTCAACAGTCACCGTCCAAATGTTGCTTGAGCCTGTGGCTGTTCCGTTTGTCGCTCCGTTCAGCGGAATTTTGCTGTAGAAAACGATTTTCGGGAGATTTTTAACCCTGATATTGACGACCGCGGATGCAGATCCAAAGATGTTGGAAGCCGTGATCGTAAAATTAGTAGCCGCAGAGACGACAGTAGGGGTTCCGCTGATCACGCAGCTTGAAGACAAGCTCAGGCCCCCTGGCAAGGCAGGAGTGGAAGTACACGAAGTGATGGCGCCACCGCTGTTGGCAGGAGCGATGTTGGTGATGGTCGTTCTCAGAGTTTCTACGTATGAAGATGGCGTAAAACCAATCGAAGGGGCCGAATCATCAACCTTGATGCTGATCGTATAACTCGAAGAGCCCTGGACGTTAGTTCCGGTAATCGTATAGTTCGTTGCGGAGCTTGCAACCGTCGGAGTGCCGGTAATGATGCAATCAGCGGATAATGAAAGGCCTGCAGGAAGACCTGGGCTTGAAGAACAAGAGGTGATAGCGCCACCTGTGTTTGTCGGATTGACAGTTCCGATGGAAGTGTTTTTGACAAATGCATAAGGGGTTCCTGAGTAGCTCAATACTGGAGGCCCTGGATTAACCGTGATCGAAATGGTTTTTGAAGCGGTTCCACCGCTATTGGATGCCGTAATCGTATAGTTTGTCGCAGCGACGGTAACGGTTGAGGCACCCGACAGCACGCAGGTGCTGGAAAGACTAAGGCCATTTGGAAGTGTTGGGCTTGAAGAGCAGCTCGTAATCGCGCCACCTGTGTTTGTCGGATTGAGGGTGGTGATTGCTACACCTTGAGTATAGGTAAAGGGGCTGCCCGTGTAGTTCAGCGTTGGGGCAACGTCTTTGATCTGAAGGTTAATGGTCGTCGAAACTGATCCGCCTGTGTTGACTGCCGTAATCGTATAATTTGTTGCGGCCGTTACGACTGTCGGAGTACCAGAAATCACGCAAGTATTGGAAAGGCTCACTCCTCCGGGCAATCCAGGGGATGCCGAGCAAGAGGTGATCGTGCCTCCGCTTGAGGTCGGGGTAAGTGTCGTCAGCGCCGTGTTTACTGTCGTTGAGAACGGCCCGCCACTGTAGCTGAAGATAGGGGCAGTATCGTTAACCGTAATGGTGATGGTAGCAGAAGAGCTTCCACCGGTGTTTGAGGCCGTAATGCTGTAAGTCGTGGACCCTTGAACGCCTGAAGGCGTACCAGAGATCGTGCAGGTGGTTGAATTAATGCTTAGGCCTGCTGGTAGTGCAGGGCTTGCGGTACAGCTTGTGATGGTTCCACCATTATTGTTAGGGGTGAGCGGGGAGATCGCCGATCCCTTGGTGTAGGTAAAACTGTAGCTCGTTGGAATATAATCAATGGCTGGTGCGACATCTTTCACGGTGATGTTGATCGTAGCGGCGGAGCTTCCGTTCGCATTGGTTGCAGTGATCGTATAGTCCAAGGCAGCTTTCACAGCCGTAGGGGTGCCGCTCAGCACGCATGTTGACGATAGAGTGAGCCCTGCTGGAAGAGTATTGTCCGAGGAACAAGAGTTGATCGCGCCACCGGAGTTGGATGGCGTAAGAGTTGTGATTGCGCTTCCCTTTGTATAGACAAACGGGCTTCCAGTATAAGAAATGATCGGCGCAAGCGATGTGACCGAGATATTGATCGTCGCGTTGGATGATCCGCCCGAGTTGGAGCCGGTAATTGTATAATTTGTTGCCGCGCTTAATGCAGTAGGCGTCCCTGTGAGCACGCATGTGTTTGAGAGACTTAAACCTGTAGGAAGCGTTGGGCTTACCGTGCATGAAGTCAGCGCCCCGCCTGTAACGGTTGGGCTCAAAGCAGAGATAGCGCTTCCCTTGGTGTAGTTAAAAGGTGAGCCTGCGTAGCTGATCGTAGGCGCAACATCATTCACTGTGATGTTGATCGAAGTCGTGGCGGTGCCACCTGAGTTTGTGCCGCTGATCGTGTAGTTTGTTGCTGCGACAGGAACCGTCGGAGTCCCTGTGATCTGGCAGTCGTTTGCGAGACTCAAGCCGGCAGGCAATGTGGGTGACGAAGAGCATGAGACGATGGCTCCGCCTGTATTAGTTGGCGTCAGGGTCGAGATGGGAGTGCCATTCGTGTAAACATAGGGGCCCCCACTGTAGCTGAAGCTTGGAAGGACATCTTTTACAGTGATGTTCACAAGCGCGGTAGATGATCCTGCGGCGTTAGTTGCTGTGACTGTATAGTTTGTCGCGGTCGCAACAGACGTAGGCGTGCCGCTGATCACGCAGGTGCTTGAAATGCTCAGTCCCGCAGGAAGAGTCGGGCTGGATGTACAGCTTGTTGGAGTTCCGCCCGCGTTCGCTGGCGTTGCATTCGTGATCAAAGTTCCCTTCGTGTAAGTGTAAGGGCTTCCCGTATAAGTAATGCTAGGCGCGACGGTTTGCACCGTTATGCTGATCGTGGCTGTACGCGATCCACCGGAGTTGGATGCGGTGATCGTATACGTTTTGGCGGTCTGTGCGGTTGTTGGCGTACCTGAGATCGCGCACGTCGTGTTCGAAATGGATAATCCCGTAGGCAGAGTCGGGCTAGCCGAGCAGGAAGTGATCGGGCCACCTGTATTGGTAGGTGTCTGCGTGGTGATCGGAAATTCTGCATTAAAAGTATAAGGTGAGCCGGTGTAGCTGATGTTGGGCGGAACATCGACTACATCGATGATTAAAGTGGTGCTCGAGCTTCCGGCGGCATTTACCGCCGTAATATTTCCGGTCCAACCCGTGGTCAAAGTGGTCGGCGTTCCTGTGATGTTGCAGCTTGTGCTGATGCTCAGGCCAGTTGGAAGACTCGTGTCAGGTGTGCAGGTATCTGGCACTCCGCCCGTGTTGGTCACATTGATCGTCGAGGCCTGTCCTTTGGTGATCGACCTGTGATTAGGAACATACGAGATGTTTGGCTGAGGTTCCTGAACATCGATGTTGATAACGGTTGAATTGGTTCCGCCAGAGTTAGTCGCCGTAATGGTATATGGCGTTGAAGCTTGAGTCGCGGTGGGGGTGCCGGTGATCTGACAGGTGCTTGAAAGCGTAAGTCCGGCTGGTAATGATGGAGCTGAGGAGCAGGAGACAACGGCGCCACCGGTGCTGCTTGGAGCCCAGGCGGTCATCGCTTGTCCGCGTTTCAGCGAATTTCCGGATGGAGAGTAGTTAATGATTGGCGCAATGTCTTTGACAGTGAAATTGAAGACCAGGCTTGAGCTTCCACCACTGTTGCTAGCCGTGATCGTATAGTCTTTTGCTGACGCAACAGCTGTAGGAGTGCCTGAGATCTTATTACATTGAGCGTTGACTGCGAGCCCCGCAGGCAGTGCTGGGCTTGCGTTACAGGTGGTTACGGGTCCGCCTGACAGAGTCAGGTTGATATCACTGATCGCAGAGCCGTCCTTCACGAAAACGAGTGTTTTCGTGCCCCCGTACGTCATAACGGGAGGTTGATCTGTAATCGCTAGATTAAGTGTGACGAAACTTGTGCCTTGAGCATTGGTGGCGCGAACCGTGTAGGCTTGCGCCGGCGTGATGGTTGTAGGTGTTCCGCTGATCGTCCCGTTTGTCGCGTTGAACACCAGGCCTGTTGGAAGCGCTGGAGAAATGGTTGCAGACGTAATCGTTCCCGTGCTGTTTAGAACGTTTGGAGAGATTGCGCTGTTGTAAGGATAGTACGCGGGATTTCGTGAATAATTAATCGTTCCAGGCGCAAGTTTGCCTGGATCTGTGTTGTCGGAAGTTGAAGCTGGACCGCCTGCCACGTTACACGACGACAACGCTGCAGCAGCGATGAGGACGTTTAGGCAAAGCGACGCCCTTCGAAGCCAGCGATTGAGACAGCTCGAAATCTTCCCCGAATTCATCTGCGGAAAGGTCGTTACGTACTGCATTTTCCTACCTGAGTGAATTCCTCCCTATTTTACCATGTCGGCATAACTACGGGTAAACTCGAGGAATTCGTGAAAAAGTCGTCAAAAACAGGTCACCGGAGACACAGTCAGAGGATTGACTGTGCTTTTTAAACGGAGGCGCAGCCTTTGCAGAAGCTCTAACTCTATGCAAGCCTTAGCTAACTTTACCGTGGTCATCTATGTGTTGGCATTTCTGCTCGTGGTGGTCGGAGTAGCCGCCTGGTGGACCCGTCGGCCAAGAAAGAATACAACTCCCGGCGAACCTCCTACACGTTATGTCGATGATAATCAGGACCGAATCGCCTAGCCGATTGGCCGCTCCCTCGTGTACAAACGAGGTATGGTGAGCATCAAGGTCATCAAATACGGATCGAGTGAGTATTTAGCTGAGGTTGAACTCAGATCAAAAGTCCTGCGCGAACCGCTTGGCCGTACGTTTACGGAAGACGAGCTTGAGCAAGACATTGGAGATACCCACATTGCGGCGCTCTCAGACGACGGGATGATTGGCTGTCTTGTATTAAAGCCTCAATCTTCGACTACCGTGAAAATGCGACAAGTGGCGGTTGATCCAAGCCAGCAAGGAAAGGGCATCGGAAGGATGCTCGTGGCTTACGGGGAGACGGTCGCAAAGGCCGCGGGCTTTCAGGAAATCGTCCTCAATGCTCGTGAGAGCGTTATCCCTTTCTACTTATCCCTGGGCTATGAAACCGTCGGCGAGCGCTTTGAAGAAGTCGGCATCCCACATTTCAAGATGAGAAGAGATATCTCGAAGGAACTCTAAATGTCTTTCTACAGCGGAAAAACAGTCTTAATTACTGGAGCGTCCTCGGGAATCGGCGAAGCGCTTGCTCTTGGGCTTGCAGGTCAGGGTGCAAATCTGTCTTTACTTGCACGCAGGACGGATCGCCTTCAGGCCGTTGCAAAAGAATGTGAAAAACGCGGCGTGCGCGCGATCACCCTTGAGTGTGACGTCACGAAGGACGGCGATCTTGAGAGAGCAGTGCAAGCCACGCGTGATGCTTTCGGAAAAATCGATGTGGTCATTGCCAATGCGGGCTTTGGCGTTGCCGGAAGCTTTACAAAGCTTAATGTCGAGGACTATCGGCGACAGTTTGAGACCAATGTTTTTGGTTTGCTTCGAACGGTTTATGCAACGATCGATGATCTGAAAAAGAGCCGCGGTAATCTCGTTTTGCTAGGAAGTGTCGCAGGACACGTGGCCCTTCCCGGAAGCTCGCCTTACTCAATGAGCAAGTTTGCAGTGCGAGCGCTCGGAAACGCCTTGGTCGATGAGTTTAAGCCGATGGGAGTGACGGTCACTCTTGTAAGCCCGGGCTTTGTGGATAGCGAGATCCGCAAAGTGGATAACGAAGGCTCTCTTCATGCACAGGCGCATGATCCTATTCCGGCCTGGATCCGAGTCCCCACTCCAAAGGCTGCGCGCGAAATTCTTAAAGCTGCAGCTCGCGGGCAATCGGAGCGCATCATTACAGGACATGGGAAGGTCATTGTCATGATCAACCGCTTTGCTCCTTGGATCATTGAGCTTGTAAAGCGCCAGGGAATCAAAGCTCGACCAGAGCCTAAAAAAGCATAACTGCATAATAAAGAGACATGTGTTTATGGGGCTCTTAGATCCCCAGGGTTTTCGAAGTTAAATGGCCGAAAATTAGCGCCTGATCTTAAGCGCTTACATTCCATATCCTGTGTCATATTTGACGGCACAAGCTCTGCAACCTTACGCATCAAGAGAGGTAAGATATGAAAATGCGTTCAAAATTGGCTCTTTGTTTTGGTTTGAGTTTGTCGATTGTAAATGTCTCAAATGCGCAGGTGGTGAATTATTACGCAAATGATGGCCGTCCCTGGGCGCATTCTTTTATTGCTTCCGTTGGTTGTCCTGGATCTTTTGTTGTCGCGCCAGCTATCGCTGGTGTCTTGGGACTCTTTGGTACAGTGAGTGCTGCAGCTGATGCAGTTTATTATAAAAAGGGAGATCCTCAGCGCTTCGAAGGGGCAAAGAAAGAATTTAAGATGATTCCAGGAGCCGTCAAGGGCACCTTCGAAGTCCTATGCACTTACAATCTTAAGCAGATCAGCGATCTAAAAGACAAGGCCAGCCAGGACAATAAGTCTCAGTCTGAAAGCGACTCTTCGATGGAACCTACCTTTCACAAAGCAATTTAAAGAAGGCGGTACCTGGATTTCATCCTTCTGTCATAAAGAAGTTGTAAACGATGACAGCTGTCTAAAGTTTGAACAGTTGTCATCGCGTGATCTCTCAATAAAGCGCACAACATCGATGGCACGGAACCTGTATTGCGTGCCCGCGAGTTTGGAGTTGTGCGCTTATGAATTCGAAAACCTATCTTAAACTTTTATTAGCTTCATTTCTTTTAGGGATCGGAATCTCCGTCGTGGGCTGCGGTTCGTCCGGAAGTGGATCGAACGCAAACCCTCCAGTAGGAAATATCGGCCCGCAGGCAGTCGTGAACGGACAGACTCCCAATAACTGCGTGACCGGTTACATCACCCAGGCACTTGATGGGACATCGGTCTGCCGAGTGACGCTCATCGATCATTTTGATCTTGGCTTAAGTCATGATCAAGTCGTGGCGCGACTGACCCCATCCAGTCCAGCGTCACCTCTGGCGCCTTCAGTTGCTCTGCCACAGTTGCCGCCAGTGCAGGTGAGTGCAAATGACAAACTGACCCTATTGTCAGTCAGCGGAGGCTGGGGGAACTCGGCTGTCGAAGGTGGATATTTCACCCGAAGATATCGTTGCGATAAAGTGGCAAACACGATGGGTCGCAGAATCGATGGCTCTGAAGTGAGAAACGAGGAGCTTCCAAGCGGGCTTTTTCTCTCTAACGGATTGGCTGCCTATGCGGCCTTCGGCCCTGGAGTAATCTACTTTAACGAAGCAGGACCTCTGCACCTGGGCTTTAATGCCCCAGCCGGAGAAGGAAGCTGCTTTTCTGTTAAGTTAAGATTCAAATTGGAACGCTGCTTGGATGTTGCCAGCTTGCCTCATAAATGCAAGTAATGGCGTATGGCTCGAAAAGACAAATCCCGTAATAATTCCAATAAGGGTTCAAACAGGAATCGTTCATCTGGACCAGCGCGACGCGACGAGCCGCGTTTTGAGTTCAAAGACCGGACGGGAAAAGTCCACGGCCGTGGAGCAGCGCAGAAACGCGATGCAGCGCCTGAGCAAGCATCCCCACGTTTTTCTCGTTTCGCAGACGACAAGCGCCCATCGCAAGACAAGCGCTCGTTCCGAGATGACAGGCGCCCATCACGTGACGAGAGGCGTCCATCACGCGATGAGAGACGGCCATCGCGTGATTTTCGCGAATCCAAAAGAGATGAGCGCCCAGGTCGTCGCGCGGCAAAGCATATTTCGCGTGATGTGACGCGCTTAAAGGCAACGGTTGATAAGAACCATAAGGGCTTTGCGTTTCTCTTGTTTGAGAACCGCGAATATGAAGATTCATTCGTCCCACCGAGAGAAGCTCAACAGCTTTTCCACGGAGATCGCGTTGAGGTCTCCATCAGTCCGCGCGGTCATGTTGAAGGCATCCAGGTTCTTGAGCATCGTTTCCGCGAGCTCGTAGGAAGATATTCTCCTCACCCTGCCGGAGCCCATATGGGGGGCTGGGTGGTCTATGAAAGAAAGCGCGCTCGTGAGGAAATTTATATTCCAGAGCCAGGCCCTGAGCCAAAGGCAGGTGACTGGTTGCGCGTTCAACTGGAGTTCCATGAGCAGGGTCAGTTCGCAGTTACTGGTGTGATCAGCAAGGTCTATGGACAAGAGCTTCCACCTTCTGCCGACATTGAAATGGTCGCTGCCGAATTCAACCTGGTAGAAGAGCATTCAAAAGAATCCGAAGAAGAAGCGCGTTCCAAGACTCTTGAAGTCCCAGGACGTGATCTTGAAGGGCGTGAAGATCTTCGAACCGTTCCGTTCATCACAATAGACAGTGAGACGGCGCGTGACTTTGACGATGCCATTTACGTTGAGCGTGACAAAGGAGGCTTTATCCTATGGGTTGCGATCGCTGACGTCAGCCATTATGTGACTGATGGAAGTGAGCTGGATCGCGGCGCGCGCTCTCGCGGGACCTCGGTATACTTCCCTGAACGCGCCTTTCACATGCTCCCACGCGCTCTCTCAGAAAATCTCTGTAGCTTGAAGCCTCATGAGCCACGCCTCACGATGGTCGCCAAAATGTTTTACGACCACCAAGGCAATCGCAAGTCGACGGAGTTGTACGAGGCAGTGATCCACAGCCATCGTCGCGCAACCTACAACCAGATCCAAGCCGAGTGGGAGCAAAACGGAAAGAATCCTGATTGGGAATACGCGCCTCATTTCGAGCTCTATCAGGAAATCAGGAAAAAACGCGCAGCCCGCGGGTCCATTGATTTTGATCTTCCAGAAGCTGAGATGAAAGTTGAGCCCACGGGCGAAGTGATCTCGATTCGCCAGCGCGCACGCCTGGATGCTCACCGCCTGATCGAAGAGTTCATGATCGCTGCCAATGAAGCAGTGACGGAATGGATGATGAATCTCGGTTGGCCGTTTGTGTACCGGGTGCACGAAGAGCCAGCGATGCAATCGCTTGAGCGTTTTCAGGAGCTTGCCGCAACCGCAGGAATTGCTTTCTCTCTTGAGGGATCAGCGTCAGATTATCCCAAGATCATGGCTGATGTGGTCCGGCGCCTCGAAGGACATCCTGCTCAAGACATGCTCAACATGGCACTTTTGCGCTCGATGAAGCAGGCAGTTTACAGCTCAGTTCATTCCATGCACTTTGGTTTGGCATCGCCTGGCTATACTCACTTCACGAGCCCGATTCGTCGCTATCCTGACTTGGTTGTGCATCGCTTGCTGCGCTGGGCGCTGCGGGTGAATAGGAAATTATTGCCGCCTCTGAAGCCAAAAGAGCGCGAAAACCTCGAACAGGATCTCGTGGACATCACTGAGCACTGCAGTTACCGCGAACGTCTTGCATCCGATGCCGAGCGCGAATCCATCAAGCTTAAGCAAGTCCGCGCCATGACAAAGCATGTGGGCGATGAGTTTGACGGAAAAATTGTCGGCATGATGGAAGCTGGACTTTTTGTTCAGCTCAATGACCCTTATTGCGAAGGCCTCGTCACAGCGGACTCCATGACGGATGACTTCTATCAATTTGACGAAGATCGCATGATGTTCGTGGGCAAACGCAAAAAGCGGATGTTCAAAACGGGCGATATCATCCGAATCCGAGTTCTTCGCGCTGACATCGATACTCGGAAAATTGACTTTGGCATGACTGAGTTTGAGTCGGTCGAAGCTCCAGGCTCCAAGCGTGACAAGGTTCGCCCAAGAGACGAAGAGAGCGAAGCCAAGGGACGGGGGCCAAAGCATAAGCGAGGTCGCGGACGCGACCAGGACCGCGATCGCAAACCCGGCAAAAAGCGCCGCGTTGACCGCAAAGGCCGCTCCTGAGATCCTAGTTATATCAGATGAAATGGATCCGTACGGGCAGACAAATCGGCCAAGCCGTTAAAAACGTGCAGAGGCTCAGACAGATTCTTTCTGTCTTTGCCAAGCATGGCTTTGCCGACATTGTCGAGCGGATGGACCTTGCCAAGTTTCTCCCATCGCGTGTTTCAGCGAGCTTTGCTGAAAATGCGGAGCTTACGCCGCCGCAAAGACTCCGCATGTCCTTTGAGGAGCTGGGCCCTACGTTCATCAAATTTGGCCAGCTTCTCTCCACGCGCTCGGATCTTTTGCCTGACGTTTACATCGAGGAATTCGTCAAGCTTCAGGACAATGTCCAGCCTTTGCCGTTTGAGCTGGTTCGCACCACCGTTGAAAAAGAACTGGGGCGTAAGCTTGAGGAAGCCTATGCTTCATTCAACCCTGTGCCACTTGCGGCAGCAAGCATTGGACAGGTTCACGAGGCAGAGCTTCCAGGCGGACTAAAGGTTGTAGTCAAAGTTCAGCGACCTGAGATCGGCAGAATCATCGACACCGATGTTTCGCTTCTCGCTTTTCTTGCGGGCTTACTGGAAAAATATATTCCTGAGACCCGCATCATCGGTCCAAAGATCGTGGTGAATGAGTTTTTCAGAACTCTTTCTCAGGAACTTGATTTCAAGGTCGAAGCCAACAACATGTCCAAGATCGCGGAGAACATGGCCGAGATCCAGGACATCGTGATCCCCAGGGTTTACAAAACGCTCAGCACACATCGGGTTCTGACGCTCGAAAGGCTTGAGGGCATTCGCGTGAACGACGTCCGCGCCCTGGATGCCGCAGGCGTTGATCGAAAGCATGTTGTTCAAGTCGGCGCAAAAGCCTTCTTCAAGTCAGTCATGATTGATGGCATCTTTCATGGCGATCTTCACGGCGGAAATCTTTTCATTTTGCCGGGAAACAGACTTGGCATCATTGATTTTGGAATTGTGGGAAGGCTCTCCGAGAAGTCGCGCGATCAGCTGGCCAGCATGGTGATGTCGCTGCTCACAGAGGACTATGAAAACCTTTGTTACGAGTATGCGGAGCTCGGTGGTGCAGGCGCTTCGATTGACTTTGATGGCTTTCAGCGTGAGGTGCGCAATACTTTGTCACCTTATATGGGTTTGTCCTTGGCGGAGCTCAATTTGGGGCGCGTCCTGATTGAGGCAACCAAGATCGCAACCCGATACGATGTGAAAGTTCCCGGCGATTGGATGATCGTATTCAAGGCGATTTTGACCATCGAGGGAATGGGCCGAACGCTGGATCCAAGCTTTGATCTTCTGGCCATGGGCGAAGATCTTGTGAAGGATCTCGTCAAAAAACAATATTCAATGCAGCGCTTTTCCAAGGAAGCGCTCTTCATCGCAAAAGATGTCGTATCGCTTCTTCAAGTTCTGCCGCGTCAGATTCGCTGGATGCTGCGCAAGTTCAATAGCAATGACTTTGCATTTGAGATCAAATCCCCGGATTTGCAGGATTTGAGAGTTCAGTTGGATCGCAATTCGCGAAGAATGAGTTACGGCATTGTCGCGGCGGGGCTCTTTATATCGGCAAGTATTGCGCTACAAAAAGACAGTACCGATACCATCGCGGGCTACCCACTCTTCTTTGTCGTGTTCCTGGCAGTGGCCGCCGTCATGACGGTAGCCATGCTGTTTCGCTCGTTTAAATAAACAGGCCCCTGAAAATACAAGGGCCGGGGCGGATCTGATAATTGGGACTAGCCCACAGATCACCCCGGCCCGATCGCCTGTCAGAACCGCTCAACCGAACCTTCAGCCTTTCAGTTCCGTCGGTTCAGGAGCCTTGACGGCGATATCAATTGGTTTCTGAGTGGTTGCAACTCGGCCGTCGGCATCGCGTGCGATGACGTCTGCCTGATAGCGCATCGTCTGACCGCTCACAGCAAGCTTCTTCAGAGCATCAGCAGGGATCGTAGCCTGCCAGGTGCTTCCTGAGAGGTTGTGCATCTTGAGTTCAAGTGGCACATGAATGAAGCGCAATCTCACGTCTTGAACGGGAGAGGTGAAATCCTTCACGTCAGCATAGACATTGGCTGGCTGGTTTGCGGCCAGGCTTGTATCCAGCTGGATGGTGCTTGGATCGGTCTTGGTCTGCACGACGGTTGGACCGTTCGAAGCGAGATCCGATCCGGATTTACCACCCTTAATGGTGGAGCACCCGGACGAAGCCATCACCAGGCACAGAGTCATTGGCAACGCAGTTCCGACAACATGAATTAATTTTTTCATGGTATCGTGCAAGTGCAATCGGCAGACCACGATCTTTGACATGAGCCACTCTGGCGATTTGCGAAGCCGCTCGCTTGTGGTAAGTGTGGCGCAATCACTCAAAAAGGAACCACAATATGTCGATTTTCAGAGTCCCAGCTCCTGTGAATGAACCTGTTCGCGCTTATTCGCCTACCGACTCGGCAGGCCAAGCGCAGCGCACAAGTCTTAAGGCGAAGCTTGAGAAAATGGCCTCTGAGAAAATAGACATCCCTTGTGTAATTAACGGCAAGGAAGTTCGCACGGCTCAAAAACGCAAGGTCGTCATGCCCCACTCGCATCAAGAGACCGTGGGCGAGTTTTATTATGCAGGCGAGACCGAAATGAAGGCCGCGGTGGATGCGGCACTCAAGGCTAAGCCAGCATGGGAAGCCATGGCATGGCAGGATCGCGCAGCGATTTTCCTTAAAGCCGCAGATCTTCTTACGGGCCCCTACCGCGATATCCTGAACGCCGCGACGATGCTCGGCCAATCCAAGAATGTGTACCAAGCGGAAATCGATTCGGCTTGCGAGCTGATCGACTTCCTCCGCTATAACGCCTATTTCTACCAGCAGATCCTGGAAGTTCAGCCAGTCTCCCCTGCAGGCGTGTGGAACCGACTCGACTATCGCCCACTCGATGGCTTTGTCGCCGCAATTACTCCGTTTAACTTCACGGCAATTGCCGGAAACCTTCCAGCAACCCCTGCGATGCTTGGAAACACCGTGGTTTGGAAGCCGTCGGATACGCAAATGCTGGCCGCGCACTACACGATGCAGCTTTTCCGCGAAGCGGGCCTTCCTGATGGCGTGATCAACCTGGTTCCAGCGGATGGTCCAACGTTCGGAAATACCGTTCTTCCGATGCGTGACCTGGGAGGTGTTCACTTCACGGGATCCACCGTGACGTTCCAAACAATCTGGAAATCCATTGGCGCAAATATTGATCGCTACGCCGCTTATCCGCGTCTTGTCGGTGAGACAGGTGGTAAAGACTTTGTCTTTGTTCATCCATCCGCTGATGCTGAAGCTGTAGCCGTTGCACTCGTTCGCGGCGCTTTTGAATTTCAAGGTCAGAAGTGTTCTGCCGCATCTCGTGCTTACATCCCGCGCAGCCTTTGGAAGAAAATCGAAGAGCGTATGATGGCTGACATCAAGACGCTTGCGATGGGAGATGTTCGTGATTTCAGAAACTTCGTGAATGCCGTGATCGATGAGCGCGCGTTCAAGAAAATCTCAGGCTATATCGAGCATGCGAAGTCATCCTCTGACGCTAAAGTGATTGCTGGCGGAAACGCGGATATGTCAAAGGGCTACTTCATTGAGCCTACCGTCATTCAGGCCTCACAACCTGGTTATAAGAGCATGGTCGAAGAAATCTTTGGTCCAGTGCTGACGGTCTATGTTTACGAAGACTCCAAGCTCGATGAAACGCTGACGGCTTGCGATCAGGCATCACCTTACGCTTTGACGGGAGCAATCTTTGCTCAAGACCGTTACGCGGTTGAGATGATGTCTGCGCGCCTGAGAAACGCTGCCGGTAATTTCTATATCAACGATAAGCCAACGGGCGCAGTCGTGGGTCAGCAGCCATTCGGCGGAAGCCGCGCTTCTGGAACCAACGATAAGGCAGGAAGCATCCTGAACCTTTATCGCTGGCTCTCACCGCGTTCAATCAAGGAGACTTTCACGCCTCCTAAGGATTACCGCTATTCTTTCATGTCTGAAAAATAAGTGACTTAGTCTTGGATCTTGGCTTTGCCCAGGCTGGCCAAGGTCCAGGCAGTCATCTTGTAAAGCATGCGGGCGCCAACGTTTGCGTCCCACTCGCTCTCACCCTTTGGATCGGGAGCAACTTCGTTCAAATCAAAGCCAATGATCTTGCGTCCGGATTTCGCCAAGACGTTCAAGATGAAGTTGGCTTCCTGGAAATCAAGTCCGCCTGCAACTGGAGTTCCGGTGTTTGGGCAGAAGCGTGGATCAAGCCCATCGATGTCAAACGAGACCCAAACTTCCTGGGGAAGCTGATCAACAATCTCAAGAGCGGTCGTTGCCCAGTTCGTTCCTTGGAAACGACGGCGAGCAAGATCACGATCAAAGAAAACGCTCATGCGATCGCCTTGAGCCTTGGTATACTGGATCTCTTCTTCGCACACATCGCGAATGCCGACTTGAACAAGCTTCTTCACGGCAGGAATGCGGTCCAAAACGTTTCTCATGATCGAGGCATGAGACCATTGGAATCCCTCGTAAGCGTCACGCGTATCGGAGTGCGCATCAAAGTGAAGAACGCCGAACGATGGATACTTATCAGCAACGGCTTGAAGAGCGCCAAATGGAACAGAGTGATCGCCACCGACAACGGCTGCGATCTTTCCCGAATCCAGGATCTTCTTGGTCTCTTGATAAACGTACTGATTGAGCTTTTCGCTGAGCTCATTCACCGTAGCCAGAGACTTGGCCAAAGAAGCATCGCCTTCGATGTTTCCGCCCACTTCAATGATCTTTGCGGCTTCGGCTTTGCCCTTCTCGTTCCAAGCGCGTACTTCCTTGGACTCAGGGAGCATGAAAAGGCCTGGCTCATAAGGCTTATTGACGTCGAGGTCAAAAAGGTCGACCTGGCGGCTTGCCGCTAAAATAGCGTCTGGACCATTGGAAGTTCCACCGCCATAGGACGTGGTCGCTTCCCAAGGTACTGGAAGATAAACGATTGAGGCTTCCTCTTGAGTGTAAGGAAGGCCAAAGATGCCAGAATCACTGGTCGCCGCTGCGTTTGGATCAAAATGAGTCATGAACTAGGAGTTGCTTGATTTGACTCTGCTTGTCAACCCCCGGGTGAAAGAGATAGGGTGGGGGCGATGTTATCTTCACCTAAAAGCACTGATCCACAACGGCCGTCCACTTGGACGAAATACCAAAAGGGCCTCTGTGAAGGCTGTTGGGGAGGCTGTTGCACGCTTCCAGTTGAAGTCAGCGCCATGGATCTGATCCGACTGGGCGTGATCACGGAAGACGAAGCCTGCGTATCGCTTAAGAAAGTCGCAAAGCGCCTTCAAAAAGAAGGAATCGTCCAGGCCTTCCAATCGGCCTCGCAGCTCTTTGTTCTTGAGCAGAGGAACGGTCGCGACTGTATTTATCTTCACCCAACAACCCGGCTTTGCACGGTTTATGAGAAGCGCCCCGAGGTCTGCCGAAAGTTTCCAAAGATCGGGCCTCGTCCCGGCTGGTGTCCTGCGGCCAAGAAAACCTTGATGGGGAAACGCTAACAATGAGTGATCATCATCGCTTTCACCCGCCATTTTGGGCTCGTGGGGGCCATATTCAAACACTTCTCGGACACTTTCTGAGAAAGGGTTGCGAGCTTACGGAAGGGAAAGACGTCGATATCCCGCTTCCGGATGGGGACATGTTGGCCGCGCACCTTCATATGGGCGAATCCGACACTGTGGTTTATCTTTTTCATGGTTTAGGCGGAAGCATCTGCTCAGGCTACATGATCAGAACCGCAAAGCTTTGCCAGGATCTTGGTCACACGGTTTTCAGAGTCAATCACCGGGGATGCGGACGCGGAAGCGAGCTTCCTCATAAATATCCTTATCACTCGGGAAGGGGAGAGGATCTTTCTGAGGCCATCGCCTTTGGCAGAAAGATGTTTCCTCAAAAAAGGCACGTAGCCGTTGGCTTTTCCTTGAGCGGAAACGCGCTTCTGCTCTTGGCTTCAGGCGAGCGTGGCACAATCCAGCCTGATGCCGCGATCGCGGTGAACGCTCCGATCGAACTTGCTGTGGCCTCAAAGAAACTCACCCAAGGTCTCAATCGGCTCTACGGATTTGTCTTTGTTCAGGACTGCCGACGGGATGTCGTCAATAAACAGAAAAAGGGTTGGCTCTCAAAAGACCTTAAAGTTCCGTTTTTCACCAACATTGCTGAGTTCGATGAACTCTACACCGGACCCCAGGCAGGCTTTAAAAATCGCGACCACTATTACGAGGTCTGTTCCGCTGCGCCTCATTTACATCGAATTGAGATTCCAACCGTTCTGATCACCGCAAAGGACGACCCTTTTGTGGATGTGAATGGTTACCTTAAAGCCAAACTCTCCCCAACGACTCGCCTTGTGGTTTCAGAGACGGGGGGACATATGGGATATCTTATGCAGGGCAAAAGGTGGTTCAGACATTCGCACTGGCTTGAGGATCAGATCGCTCGCTCTTTCAAGGAGCTAGGGTTCCCGTCGCGTAAGCAAGAGCCTTCTCACGAAGCTTGAGATTGATCACAGCTTGAGCCTGATTGGACTGCGCCTGAACGAGAGCGGTTTGAGAAGTCAGAACATCCAGGAACGATGCTGCGCCTACTGAGAAGCGGCCGCTGACCGCTTGAAACGCTTCTTTTGCCGCCTTAAGTCCCGTCTCGGCTGATTTGAGTTGTTGCTGCGCGATTCGATAATCGTCACTTGCGATGCGAACGTCCGCGATGGTTTGAAGCTCGACCTCTTTCTGATCAATTTGC
>JBJMMA010000211.1:0-16932 GCA_045805065.1 Bdellovibrionia bacterium
CGAAGTTCAGTCCGATCGACTCGCTCAAAACCTGAGCCCAGGCGCTGCTCCAGGCGCTCGAGATAAACTTGCTCTTCTTCAGCGTGAGCAAAGGCCATTCGGCCCGCTTGGATTGCGAGATCCAGCTTTCTGAAAAATCCGGTCTGACGTCTGAGTTTTTTGAGTTCCGGAAAACCCTGAGCGACGGCTGCGATCTTTCGATCCGCCAGAAGCATTCTCAAGATCTCCTGACGAGCGAGCGGCCCAACCACATGCTCCTTGGAAATCCCTGCTCCATCACCGGCATTCATGCGGGAGTAAGAGACAATCCGGCGAGCAATATCATCGAGACTTGTGATCGCTTCACCCACAAAGCCCACGCCCTGATTCAGAAGCTCGGCTTTGATATCTTCGCGCGAAAACCCTGAGCCCACGCAAAGCCAGGCCTTGGGTCTGAGCCCAACCATCGACTCGATGGGAATATCCGGAAGTGAAGCAAGACGCGCGATCATTTAACTGATAATGACACTTTGCTCGCCGTCATGCACGAGGACTTCGGACTCTTTTGCGCCTTTTCGGGTTTTCCTGACTTCTCCGATCACCCAGGCGCGCTCTCCGGCGCGTTTTAATTTCTTGAGCACTTCGCTCTCTTTCCGAGGATCGACAATGGCCACCATGCCAATTCCCATATTGAAAGTCTGAGCAAGCTCAGCAAGTGGAAGCCCCGAGCGCTCACGAATCCATTTAAAAACTGACGGAGCGTCATTCATCTCAGGCAGGCGAATCTCATAGCTTACCTTGCCAGACATGCGCGGCACGTTCAAAAACGCAGAGCCTGTAATATGAGCGAGCCCCTTGAAAGCACGAGCCTGGATCAGTGGGCCCAATGCTTTTGCGTAAATCCGAGTCGGAGTCAAAAGTTCACGAGCGCGCGCATCGGAATCGTCCTGTGCCAAAAGTTTTCTCAGCAAACTATAGCCATTGCTGTGCGGGCCACTGGATGCGATCCCGATCAAAGTATCGCCAGGCTTGATGTCTTTTCGAGGAAGCGCGTCTTTTGGAGAAAGCTGACCTACGGCAAAGCCTCCGAGATCATACTCACCTTCCTGGTAAAACTCAGGCATCTGAGCCGTTTCACCACCGACTAAGGCGCACTTGGCCTGGCGGCAGCCTTCCACAATTCCTTTTAAAACCTGCTCAGCGGTTCCAGCTTCAAGCTTTCCCGTCGCTAGATAATCCAGAAAGAAAAGAGGTTCAGCTCCGACACAAAGCAAATCGTTGACTGACATCGCAACGAGATCAATGCCAACCGTCGAATGTTCCTTCAATCGAAAGGCAAGCTTCAGTTTTGTTCCGACTCCGTCGGTAGATGCCGCAAGCCAGCGCTTCTTATCCAGCTCATAAAGCGAGGCATAACCTCCGACCGCACCTTTGACTTTTTTATTGAGCGTGGTGCGCGCCATGCCAGAAATCTTATCGACAAGTCGGTCGGCTGCCGCACGATCCACTCCTGCCTGCGCATAACTCAAGTTCCCCTCAAGAGCTGCCATATCGATTGCCTCTAGTTTTTGAATCTAATGTTTGAAGTGTCTTGTGCCCGTAAAGACCATCGCCATGCCATGCTGATCACAGGCTGCGATGCTTTCGGCGTCTTTCATGCTTCCGCCGGGCTGAATGATGTACTTGATCCCAGCCTCGTGTGCCGAATCAACCGTGTCGCGGAATGGAAAAAACGCATCACTCACCATAATGCAGCTCGAAAGATCTTTTCCGATGACAGAATGAGCGCGCGGAACGGCAAGTGCCTTCAAGGCTTCAATTCGGTTAGGCTGACCCTGGCCTGCGCCTACAAGTTGTGAGGCTCCCGGGATTCCTGGAATTTCTCGCACCAGTGCAATGGCGTTCGATTTCAAGGCGCGACATACTGAGATTCCAAAGCGGGAAAGTTTATCAAAGCCTTTAGGCCATGCGAGCTGGGTCACAGGCTTAAGATTTTCACCCACTCCCGTATCCGTGGTCTGGAAAAGTCTTCCACCAGGAACGGCAACCACTGATTGCTCTGGCATCTCGCCAAAACGACGAATGGCAACCGCCTTGAGATTTTTTCTGCGAGCAAGCAGAGTCTTCAAGGATACATTGTCCTTGGAAAGACCAGGCGCTGCCACAAGCTCAACAAACCGCTCGGAGAGCCAGCTTGCTACCTCAGGCTCAATTGCGTCAGTAAATACCAGAACTCCGCCAAACGCAGAGACCGGATCCCCTTCCCAGGCCTTTTCAAGGGCCTTCATCTGAGAGCCCGCACCCTTTGGAATCATCGCAACGCCGCAAGGATTGTTATGTTTCACAATCACAACCGAGGTGCAGGCTGGATCGATCTGCACGAGATCACTTGCCAATGCATAGGCCGATGAGAGGTCTAAAATATTATTGTAAGAGAGCTCAGTTGGAGTCAGTTCCGCTGCCCAATCAATCGGGCCATTCACATCATACTCGAGATGCCCCTTCTGATGAGGGTTCTCACCATAACGAAGGACGCGCTTGCGTGACTCGCCCAGCTCTGCGGCAATCGCCGTGTCGTATTCCCAAACTCTCTGCCAGGCGCGACTTGCACAAGCATGAGCCGTTTCTGCGCTCACAGCTCCGCCACTCGAGAGCTCGCTGATCACCGATCCATACTGAGCAGGATCCGTTAGAACCAGGACATCAGGTGCGTTCTTGGCGGCTGCGCGGACCATAGTAGGTCCGCCGATATCGACTTCCTCGATCAGCTCTTTGCGTGAGATCCCCTCTTTTGCCGCGGCTGCTTCAAAAGGGTAGAAATTCACCACGACGCAATCGATGGGAACGATATTGAGCTTCTTCAGATCCGCTTCATCTGAAGCATCGCCGCGGCGATACAAAATGCCGCTGCAAACCGGAAAAGAAAGCGTCTTCATTCGGCCCTGAAAAGCCTCAGGACTTCCTGAGACTTTCTCGATAGGCGTAATCGTCAAGCCTGCATCCATGAGAACCTTTGCGGTTCGTCCTGTTGCAACAAGCTCCGCTCCTGATTTTGCGAGAGCCTGTCCCAGCTCTACGATTCCGGTCTTATCGGATACGCTAAGAAGTGCTCTCCTGATTTTCATTTTGCGCTCAAAGCCTCTTTGTAAGCGTTCTCAAAGATTGCAAGACCCTGGCCTGGCGAATTGGCTCGACCTGGCTGCTGCGTCCACTCAGGATGCGCAGTCCAGCGAACAAATGCCTCAGGATGCGGCATCAGGCCAAAGATTCGGCCCGAAGCATCGCAAAGGCCTGCGAGCTGCTCATCGCTTCCGTTTGGATCGCCATCGTATTTCAAGCAAGTCATGCCAAGGCGGTTCATCTTGCTCAGGACTTCAGCCCGACGCGATGGAGCGATGATCACGCGTCCCTCGCCATGTCGGATCGGAAGATCAAACGTTCCCAAACCCTTGAGCCAGATACACTGAGAGCCCATCGGAGTGGTCTTGATCCACGTATCCAGGAACTTGCCCTTCGCATTGTGGGTAATGGAAATGTCCTTTCCAAAAACTCCCATGCGAATCAGTGCCTGAAAACCATTGCAGATCCCGATCACCAGACCGCCACGGCTCGCGAAAGCATCCAGATCCCAGCCGAGTTTGTAACGAAGCTTGAGCGCCAGAACTTTTCCCGAAGTCAGATCGTCTCCGAAGGAAAATCCGCCAGGAAGCGCAAGAGTCGTATAGCGACGAGCCAGATCATCCAAGCGCATCTGATCCGTGATCAGATCATTGAGGTGTCTGATCTCCGCATCAAAGCCTGCCATGCGCAGCGCTTGCGCGGTTTCTGTTTCGCAGTTGATTCCATCCCCGGTAATGACCAGGGCTTTGGGACTATTCGCACTCATTCCCAGTACCCGCCTTTTTGCCAAGCCAGTCTCAATTGTTTCACGCTGACGCTGAAACGAGCTGGGGTTGAAGTTTTCATAGAAGGTGAACGCATTGCTGCAACTTCAAGCCGATCCGTTGCCGTGACCGTTCCAAGCTTCACGAACGGAACCGCGAGAGTCGTCATTTCTGCCTCAATAATCGAAGCATCCGCCTCATTGGCCGAAGCGATGAACGAGTGGAAGCCCTCACCAAATGCGAACTCCCAAGGGTCCATCTCGCCAGGCAATGTGATCGTTGCGCCCAGTCCGCGCGCAATCAGGCACTCTGACAAAGCCACAAGAAGACCGCCTTCAGAAACGTCATGAAGCGACCTGAGCCTGCGATGCTCTTGTCCGGTTGCACCTCCAAGCCAGCTGAAAATGCGACGCGCTTCGGTCCAGTTTGGCTCCCCTGCTCGCGCCGACTTTGCGTGCGTTGGCATCATCGACAAGAACTCCGAGCCTAAAAGACCGAACTGATGACCACCGATGAGGTAAATCACGTCGCCCGGACGCTTGAAATCCGCCGTACGCGCATATCGAACGTCTGCCATCTTTCCAACTGCTGTCATCAGAAGCGTTGGAGGAACAGAAATCGTGACAGGCTTCCCGTCCTTGCGGCCACGGAAGTCGTTCTTCATGCTGTCTTTTCCAGAAACCAGCGGGAGTGACAGAGCCAAAGCGGCATCGCGCATACCAAAGCAGGCGCGAACCAATGCTGCGGCTTTTTCGGTGTCATTCACTGGATCGGGCCAGCAGAAGTTATCCACGAGAGCCAGAACAGATTCGTCGCGACCAAACTCCCCGCCGACACAAAGGACGTTTCGGACTGCCTCATCCACAACGGCTTGCGCCATCAGGAAAGGATCGACGTCCGAGAGCTTAGGATTGATTCCGCAACCCACGACAAGCCCTGCTTCGGAGTTCGCCTTAGGCTTGAGAACCGCAGCATCGTTTGGACCGCTTGAAGATTCAGCCGTGCCAGGAGCCACCGTATGAAGTGGCTTCACGACGGATGTTCCTTGCACTTCATGGTCGTACTGACGAATCAGCCACTCTTTGGAAGCGATATTCGGTCTTCCCATGAGCTCAAGAAGCGCTGGCATTCCTTTGATTTCAAAGGAGCGATAAGTGTCTTCGGTTGGAGACGGAGGCGTGGACTCCACGCGACCTTTCCACTCGGCCTGAAGCTCAAGCTTTGGAGCACCATCGTGCAAGAAATCCAGATCGAGTGATCCGACGATCTTCTCGCCATAAAGAATTTCAAACTTGCCGCTAGTGGTGAACTCACCCAAGTCACTCACTTCAACGCCACGACGCTGAGCCAGTTCCATGAAAAGCGAAAGCTTCTCAGGAGGAACCGCAATCGTCATACGTTCTTGGGATTCGCTGACCACAAGCTCATAGGGTTTCAGTCCAGGATACTTGATCTTGGCCTGACTGACATCCATCCGGGCGCCGCCCGAAATGCGAGCCATCTCTCCCACCGAGGAAGAAAGTCCGCCTGCACCATTATCCGTCAGCGCGCGATAGTAACCTAAGTCGCGAGCTTCAAGAAGGAAGTCTGCCATGCGCTTCTGGGTGATTGGATCACCAAGCTGCACAGCACTTACAGGCGATGCCTCATCCAGTGCCATGGACGAAAACGTCGCGCCATGGATTCCATCTTTTCCAATTCGTCCGCCCACCATGCAGATCCGATCGCCGGGTGCGACTTCCTTGGATTCGCAAGGGCGACCTGCGATCGTACGCGGCATAAAGCCACCCGTACCGCAGTAAACCAATGGCTTACCCAAATAGCGCTCTTCGAAAACCAGTGCGCCGTTCACGGTTGGAATCCCGCTCTTGTTTCCGCCGTGCTCCACGCCGCGACGAACGCCGTCCAAAATACGGCGAGGATGCATCAAACGGTCCGGAAGTTTATCGGCATAATCCAGAGGCGCAACACAGAACACATCAGTGTTGAAGATCGGTTTTGCTCCGAGACCACAACCTAAGATATCGCGGTTCACACCTACGATACCCGTCAGTGCTCCACCATAAGGATCGAGTGCGGAAGGACTGTTATGAGTCTCGACTTTGATGCAGAACGCATCTTCTTCGTCAAAGGCAACGATTCCTGCGTTGTCATGGAAAACGGAAAGCAGCCAGGGCTTTTCCAGGCGCTTGGTTGTTCCAGCAACTGTCGTCTTAAAGAGCGAATCAATCTGAGATGGAATCGGCTCTCCCGCAGAAAGCGTCTTCTCGCCAGCTTTCTCGGTGTAGTTGATCTTGGCGCCAAAAATCTTGTGCTTGCAGTGCTCTGACCAGGTCTGAGCGATGACTTCCATCTCGACGTCGGTCGCAGCCTTGCCGCGCTTTTTGAAATAATCCTGAACAGCGCGCATCTCCGCAACAGAGAGTGCCCAAAGGCGCTCCTGGCTCATCTGCTCAAGCTCAGAATCGCTTAAGTTCTCGAGCGAGTACTCGGCGACTTCTTCCGAGCCGCGCATGAGCATCTTTGGAAGATCGCGCTTGATGCGCTCCTGATGGAAGCGATTATTGTTCTTGAGCTCACTCTCAGGAATGATGGTCCAGGTCTCAATGAGCTCGTTACAGAACACATCGCGAGCCACGACCGAGAGCATGTCTTCGGTGAGTTCTGCGCCTTCCAAAAGAAGAATCCCGCCGCTCGCAAAGCGAGAATCCGGAAATTTCTTTCCAAGAACGATCTCAAAAGCCTCAGACGCCGTCTTTGCGACGTTATCGGTCACGCCGCCGCGGAATCTGCGCTCAAGCGCCCAGAATTTTCCAGGGCGATTGGGAGCAACCTCCATAAGATCTTGCATGCCGCCATGTTTGCCGGCAGCCGATGGAATCAGGTTTCCGGTAAACATCCACTGAAGGACCTTGTCCCAGAACACTTCGGTGGATGCGCGGATCAGATCCTCGCGCGTTGCCGCAAGATCCATCCAATACACATCGAGAAGTCTGCCCCAACGAATCTTGGAGCGGATCTCAGGATGCGCCATCTCAATTTTTCTTAAAATTCCCTGCACCGCTGGATCGGTAAACTCGGGCCGCATGGCCACTTCAATACGGGCGAACACAAAGCCTCCTAGCTGCTTTTGCTGTCTCTCTCAATTCAATATCAAACTTTTCCGGGAGCACCCAAGACAAGGTCTCAGGATAAAGTTTCTGCTCCAATGCTTTTCCCTTTTCCTCGACTTCAGCCTCAGAGCGAAGTCCATCGATCGGGAAAGCGACTTGTGCGCAAATCGGTCCGCTATCAACCTCAAGCTCCACAAGATGTACGGTCGCACCTGCTACCTTAGTCCCGTACCGAAAGGCTTGAGCATAAGCTCCAACGCCTGGGAACGAGGGCAGAAGAGACGGGTGAATATTCACGACGCGTGCATATCCCCGCTCGCTTCGAAAGCTTTCCAAAAGCTTCGACGACACGATTCGCATGTATCCTGCCATTACCAAAAATCGGGGCTGAAGAGGCAGAATTTCGGATAAAATTCGCTCATCATGTGCAGCTCTTGACTCGCCTTGCGCCTTTGGAACCAGGATCGTTTTAATGCCACGGTTCCGAGCTTTCTCAAGCACTCGGGCTGCTGGCTGATCGCAAACCACTCCTCGAATTTCGGCATCCAGGCGACCGGCCTGAACAGCATCAGCAATCGACTCAAATCCGCTTCCTGTGCCTGAGGCAAAGATCACGATAGGAATCATGACTGAGGCCTCATGACACCGATGTCGGATCGAAAGTGCATTCCTTCAAACTGAACGCGACGAATTCTCTGATAGGCTTGATCCCGAGCGTCACGAAGAGAAGGCCCCGTTCCTACCGCGCCCAAGACTCGTCCGCCGCTGGTTTGAAGCTCTTTTGAGCCTGGCTTACGAGTCACGCCTGCGCAGAAATACTCAGGCGCCTCAAGCCGCGCAGCTGAAATCACGGCTCCTTTTTCAGGCTTCTCCGGATAGCCGCGAGCAGCTGCAACGATGATCACGGCAGACTCTGGAGAAAACTTCACATCCCCATCCCGTTTCGATAGCTCACCCTTTGCGACCGCCTCGCACCAATCATAAAGATCATCATCCATCCGGGCGAGAACGACCTGAGTTTCAGGATCACCAAAGCGGCAGTTAAACTCAAGAACCCAAAGCTTGTTGCGGGAAAAGTCCACCATGAGTCCCGCAAAGAGCACGCCCTTGAACGGAACCCCGCGGCGTTTCATCTCAGCGAGCGTAGGAAGAAAAACTTCATACTTCACGCGCTCTGCAAAACCCACTGGAACACCTGGTACAGGACTGAATGCGCCCATGCCCCCGGTATTAGGTCCCTGATTTTGATCAAAGATGCGTTTGTGATCACGAGCGGGCTCAAGGAGCGCACAATTCTCGCCATCACTGAAAGCAAACCAGGAGATTTCCTCTCCCTGAAGACGCTCTTCAATCACCAGTTTCTTTGCTGAGCTTCCCAAAGCTTGGAGCGAATCAATTGCAGCAAGCGCTTCGTCACGACTCTCGCAGACATAAACGCCTTTTCCAAAGGCAAGTCCATCAGCCTTGATCACCCAGCCGGATCCCCACTCAACGGACTTCAGAAACTCGCGCGCAGCCGGAGCCGACTCGAACACTTCAAATCTTGCCGTCGGAACGCCTGCGGCGTGCATGATATCTTTCGCAAAAGCCTTACTGGCCTCAATCTTCGCAGCGGCGGCACGAGGTCCAAAGCAGAGAATGCCTGCGTCTTCCAGAACGTCGACAATTCCATCAGCCAGTTGATTATCAGGCCCGATGACTGCGAGATCCACTTTCTCGGCACGAGCGCGCTCAGCGAGCGCCGCAAAATCCGCACGTGTTGAAATCGGTAAGTTCCAGCGCTCCCACTGAGAAGACATCCCATCATTACCCGGGACGATGATGAGCCGCGATACTTTGGAAGACTGAGAAAGCTTCCAAGCCAGGGCATGCTCACGACCGCCTGATCCAACAACAAGAACAGTCTTCTTCATAGTTACGTGCTGGTCGAGATCTCCTGAATCCCTTTCACTACTTGATCCAAAGTCATGGCTTGCGGAAACCACTGACGACCCGTCAGCTGATTGGCCAAAGCCTGGTAAAGATTCGTCGCAAGCTCTTTATGGCGCGGAGTCAGCACGGGAGGCTGCTCTGCTGCAAGCTTCTTCCACTCAGCCACTCCATGAGAACGACCGAGCTCTTTCGCGCGGTTCACGGCTTGATACCAGCTGGATCCACGATAGAAGTTTCGTAGGAATTCTTTGGAGAGCTGAACGCCATTCTTCAAAAGGCGGAGCTCATCTGGACCCACAGCGTCCACGAGCATTACGTCGCCACTTTCAAGAAGCGCCCACTCAAGCTTCCCGTCCGCCAGCTCAACTCCGGAACGGGCACAAAGGGATTTGAGCCATCCTGCAACCCAAGCAGTCTTCAGAAGTAAACGCTGCATCTGAGCGCCAGAAAGACCCGAGATCGCAAGAGCCTCAGTCAGAGTCAGCGGACGATCCGTTGTTTCAAGTTTTGTGAAAAGCTCAAGAACCGGGAAATCCCACTTTTCGCCTTCAGCGACTTTAAAATCGCCAAAGCCAATCGAAGCCATATAGCCCGGATCGCGCGCCACGCGCTCAGATAAAGAGCTTCCTTGTGGACAGCTGAAGCGGAAAATCACTTCCAATGGAATCAACCGAGGCGCCGGAGCATTCCGAGTCGGAAGATAATCTGGAACAGCACGTCCCAAAACGGTTTGCATTGCAGGCTTCACGACCGAAACTTGTTTGACAGCAAGATGGCGCGCAGGCTTTTGAAGATCAGAAAGCGGAAGCGGACGCAAAGCACCTGGCGACATTTCACGCTCACTGGAAGCTTCTTGAAGCATTCCAATGTAATGAGTTCTCAAGCCCGACTTCTGCAGCTCTTCACCCAGCTCATTAAAGCTTGCACCAAAGCGATTGCCTTTTCTCAAGGCCGTGGCATCCGGTGTGCGGGAAAACTCCTTCCACGTCTCCGGGCGTTCAATCTTTTCAAACCAATCCGCGGCGATCAGCGCAAGCGAATGCCCCTTCTTCGCCAGAAGATCCGGCATCCGGCCCCAATCAAAAACAGAGTACGCATCGGAATAGTCAAAGACCACGCCAGGAACGTTGCCATCTTTGCTTGCCAGATCCGTAGGACCGCGAAGGTCTTTGACTGAGCCCCGATACAAAACCGAAAAAGAGGATGGATAAAAATGAGAATTCATCACTTGTGACATACTGTCGTTCCTCTCGTTTTGTTACGATGCTTTGCCGTCGCGATCCATTTTTCTCGCGGCAGCAAAACCTTTAGCCGAAGCTGCAACATCAGTCGGATACTTGCCATCCAGGCAAGCGGTACATGGGTTCATTAAAGTTTTAGAGCTACACGCTGAAGAAGCAGTCTGAGCATCCGTAATGGACTGCTTCAAGCCTTCCACATCTTGATAGATCACGGCATCAGCACCCATCTCTTGCTCAATCTCAGCAAGCGAGCGGCCTGACGCAATCAGCTCAGATCTCTCTGGGAAATCGATTCCGTAATAACAAGGATGCTGAATCGGAGGACAGGTCGACACAAAGTAAACCTTCGCCGCCCCTGCCTTGCGAACCAGATCAATAATCTTTTTGGAAGTCGTTCCACGAACAATCGAGTCGTCGACGAGAATCACGCGCTTTCCTTCGATCTCAGAGCGCACGGGAGAAAGCTTCAAGTTCACTGCCTTTTGGCGTTTCTCTTGAGAATCCAGAATAAAGGTTCGCTTGATGTATCGATTCTTGATGAGAACCTCGCGATAAGGAATCGCAAGCTCTTCCGCCAATGCGATGGCAGCGATTCGCGAAGTCTCAGGGATCGGAACAATGATATCGGCTTCGATTTGTCGATCCTGAATCTGACGCTTGAGCTGGCGAGCCAGGCTCTTGCCTAACTGAATGCGGGATCCATAAACCGGTACGCCATCAATCTCGCTCTCAGGTGACGCAAAGTACACCCACTCAAACATGCAGTGGCGCTTTCCACGCTGATCAAGAACGCGCGTATGAACCTTACCCTTCATATCGATGAAGATGACTTCGCCGGGTTCGATATTTCGAACCACGTCATAACCCAGGAATGAAAGCGCAACGCTTTCAGACGCGAGACAATGCGCCTCACCGCTTTCAAGCGAGCCAACGATATCGCTATCTCTCCGAACCAGGCGCTTGCCCCAGACGAGCGGCCGGATACCATGCGGATCTCTGAAAGCGACCATTCCATGATCAGCGACCATGGTGATAATGCTGTAACTGCCGTTCACCCGGCGATAAACTTGTTGAACCGAGCGGCAAATGCTTTCAAACATCCGCTCGCTGGTCGCATCAGGAGAAGAATCCGAGTCCTTCGCCAAGCCTTCGGCAAAAAGATTCAAAACGATTTCTGTATCCGAATGAGTCAGCAGATGACGACGTGATTGCGTCTTCAAATCATGCTTGAGCTCGTCGACGTTCATGATGTTTCCGTTGTGAACGATTCCCAGACCAAACGGGTAGTTCATCACGAACGGCTGAACATCAACCAGGTCGCCTCGACCAATTGTACTGTAACGAGCATGGCCCAAAGCCATGTTGCCCGTCAGCGTTTGCATATTGTCGCGGGTAAATACGGATTCGACGAGACCGATGTTTTTCACTCGGTGAAAACCGTCCGAATCGTACGACAGAATGCCGGCCGCATCTTGGCCGCGGTGTTGAAGCGTAGTGAGACCTAAGAAGGCCTCCCGAGACGCATCGGGGGTGCCGATCAAACCAACGATTCCACACATAGATGAAACGGATATAGCATAGCGATTATGCAAACGCTTTGGGAATCACGTCAGGAATCATTTAATATTTCGCCTAAATACAGCCGACTGCGGCGAGTCAAAGTTGAGTCAATCGTTTGACAGGGTATTGAAACTCACCAGACAACCCATTAAGCTATCTTCATTACACCTAGATAGGTGGGGAGACTTTTAAAAATGAGCGCAAGCGGTAGTCCAGTGACGGGCGTTATCGATGAAGGATTAGTGGTCATTGATTTCGGAAAATATGAAGGCAAGACGGTCGAGCAGATCGCCGATCTTGACCCTAATTTCTACGAACGTCTGGCCAACGAAAAAGAAAGCGGCGTATTTGCCATTCGCCGCCACAAAGACAAAACTTTCCGGCTCTATATCAATCCGCTATCGGATATTGACCACTGAAAACTTCTTCGGCGGGGCCTTCCATCAGGACTGGCCCCTGCCCTTTCCAGTGAATCAGTAAATTACCACCCGGCAGTTTCACCGTCACGGGGCTTTGTACTCGCTTTGTTACGAGCGAAGCAACGGCTGATGCACACGCGCCTGTCCCACAGGCAAGCGTGATCCCTGCTCCTCTTTCCCAAACCCGCACACGAATCGTTTGCGGTCCTTCAACTTTGACGAATTCAACGTTCGTGCGCTCCGGAAAACGAGAATGCGTTTCAATCTCAGCGCCAAATTTCTCGATGAGCTCATCCGTAAAGAAAACCGCGTGAGGATTTCCCATACTCACTTCATGAAAGGCCAGCTTCCTACCCTGCACCTCAAGCTCATGCTCACCTAAAACCTGAGGGGCTCCCATATCGACAATCACATTGCGCCCATGAATATCCGCCCACTTCAGGCCAGCAAGAGTTTCAACTTCATAACGGTTTTTCGAGGAACCGGAATGATGCGCATGAAAGCGATCATGAAAATAAAGCACCGCCGCGCGAATCCCATTGCCGCACATCTCAGCAACGGACCCGTCAGCATTCAAAATATCCATCCGGAAATCAGATGACTTTGCCTGCGCAGGCTTGAGCCAAAGAATCTGATCCGCGCCAATCCCAAACCGGCGATCACACATCGCGCGTGCAATCTTGGCATCGAGAGGCGTCTTAGAAGGCACAACACTGGGACTTGCGGCAAAGAAATCGTCTACGACAATAAAGTCGTTTCCGATTCCATGCATCTTTGTAAAAGTCACTGTGAAAGCAATCGCCCGGGCCATACGCCTTCATAAATACTCTTTTGGCACCGCAATAGCAACGCCAGGCGCAAGGGGATGAATTAATCCGCCTGCCCTGCACTCGCGTCATCGGTGCTATTTCCCTGCACCTTCTGAAGCACGTTCACCGCTCTACTCGTTATCGCATCGCACGAGGTCAGCTTACGCTGACTCACAAGCGACTGCCTATACTCGTTGAACGCCTTAGAAACCTCTTTCTTAGAACTTGCACAAGCTGAGTTCAAAGCAGCACTATCATCTGCATATGAAACACTGATTGACTTGTCGGAGTGGCAATAACCATCGAGATCCGACGATACCTCACTCCGTTTGCAATACTGCAAGTTACCGCAGGCATCCCTCAGACTGGTCAATGCCGCACCGTTCTTCTCTCTTAAAGAATCGCATTGCTCACCCCAGCCATCCAGACGCGCGCCAACTTCGTCCTTCAACGGCACACCCGAAGGAGCCGCTTCGCTGATGGTGCTGATCAAACTATCAATGTAAGACTTTGGCTTCGTCGCGCAAACCGTAGGCAAGCATTGGCGAGAATATTCATCGATATAACTTAAAGAGCGCCGTCCCAGCTCTTCTTTGAACCTGTTTAAGCAGGCTTGCTTCACATTAACCAGCTCAGCAATCATGCGAGCACTTTCTGAATCCTTATGCCCGTAGTTCTGAATCGCCTGAGCGATTGCAGTGCGAGCATTATCAAACGATTCAGAGCTTGGATCAATCATCCCAAAATCCCCGCCAATAACAGCCAAAAGATTATCTGGCATTTCATAAAGGCCGTTTTCACCCTTATGAAGAGGCTCTTTTTGAATCGGGCGCATCGTCAGTGAATCAGTCACACCATTCTTAGACAAGACAGCTTTTAACTGGGTCATCCGAGCCTTGAGCGCGTCATTTTGAACACTCAAGACTTGAGACATCTGGTTCTTGAACTGCTCAAGCGATTGGTTGGCTTGCTGAATATAGTTCTTCTTGGTCTGCTCGAGCTTTTGGGATTCGCTCGTCAAATTATTTGTCAGATTCTGCATGGCCGTCACGCAGCCATTCACGCCATTACAAGTGAACGTGAATTGCGTGACCGGATTGGTGCTATTTCCTTTCACCATAACAGTGACTGAGGAGTTCGGAGTATTGCCCGTATAAGCGCCATCCAGATTGGTCGCCAGATCCTTTGCGCATTGAAGCATGCCGGAAATCGGAGTGCTCGATGAAGTACATTTGCTCGTATCCAGAGGCGCGGTCACGCCCATCTCGCTCCAGAACTTCGTGTACATGTCACCATAGGTTTTGTAGTACTGAATGAAGTTGTCACGAATGTTCTTTTGCTGATTTTGCATGAAAGAAACCGAGAGCGAATACTGAGACGTTGGATCGCTCATGGAGCTCGTCACGGTAGACTGAGCATCTTCATAGCATTGCTCAAACTTGTTCAGGAAAAGCGCCTTCACATCCAGGCCATCCAGATTGAAAGCCGCAAGCTGACTTCCATAGAGAGTCAAAATATCTTGTGGCGTTTTGATGCGATAGATATCGCCTGCCTGGGCTTGCTGGGCTTGAGCTTCCTGCTGAGTAGTTGCAGCAAGTTTGGTGTCTGAGGCCATGTTTGAGAAAATCGACTGAAACAGAGCATCCAGCGCAGCCTTTTTGGACTGAGCTTGAGCCTGATTGGACTTGTTGTTTCGTTGAATCTGGCCATTTACCGAGCGAGAAAGCTCGTAATACTTGGCTTCAATCAATTGAGCAAAGGAGCAGGAATCCGTGGAGTTCACGCTGCACTGATAGCGTGCATCAGGTGAAGCAAAGCACTGCTTGGCGAGCGCCATCTTCTGATTTTGAACGCGCTGCTGAAACACTTGCTGTTGCTGATTATAACCTGTGATCGTGTCCTCAAAACCCTTCACTGCTTGTGGAAGCTGACTTGCAATCACCTTTTGCAGCTCATTTTGAAGTTTGAGCAAGCCCATCGTTCCGCCTGGGCCGCCGCCGAGCTTTTCGCCGATGAACTTCAATTGATTCTGACGATCCGTGATGACGGTCTCGATTTGAGAAAGATCTTTCTGAGCCGTTTGGAAGTTCTGCTGCAGAGTGGATTGAAGAGACTTGATCTGATTAGCCAGAAGCTCGTTCTGCTGACTGATACATCCAAGCTCTTTGCTTGCCTCTTGAAGCTGACCTTCCTTCGCTTTTACGCAGCAATTCGAAGCTTGAGCTTGCCCTAAGGCAGAATCAAAAATCGCATTAATCGCTCTTTCGTCGCGATCCAAGGGACACGCTGGCGCCTGAGAGCTCCCCCCAATGGTACAACTATCCGCCTTCACATTGGCGCAGGCCATTGGATCGTTCTTTCCGCCAGTGCCCTTGCCAGTCGTGAGCTGAACAATCGAATTCACCAGAGGATCCAGCTGATTCTGGCCAACGCTGAAACAGCTGCCGTAAAGATTCGAAAGCGATTGAGCCTGGGCAACCTGAAAGTTGACCGGGGTCATAGAAGGATTAAACGGCGAATACGAAGTTGCAGGCACTGGGTTCGTATCAGCTTCAGCCACGGGTACCGCTGGCCCCACCAGCGACACAAGTTGGCTAAGAATCAGGCCTAACGTCAGTGCAGATCGTTTGCGGCTCACCATTGAAAGTCTCCCTATCCCCATCGAGTCGTCTAAAAGTTCGGAGTTATCCTACTTTCGTTATCGGAAGGTTCTGCCAAAAACTTGACCGACCCCACCCCGAAAACCTGTCTAAAACCAAAAATGGATAGTAATATCGTATATTTAATAAATAGGACTGCAACTTAAATTAACTCCTGTGATATCGGTATCTCCGTGCTCGAAATTGGCTTTCATATCAGCATCCCCGATTCCGAAATTGAATTCTCCTTTGTCAGGAGTTCAGGCCCCGGTGGCCAGAACGTGAACAAGGTGAACAGCAAAGCCGTGCTCCGATGGAGCCTCACCCAAAGTCCAAGCCTACCTGAGTGGATGCGCGCAAGACTCCTGCATCGCTTAGGCGATCAACTCACCCGAACGGGCGAAATCATCATTTCGAGCGATCGATTCCGAGATCAGGGAAAGAATCGAGAGGATTGCCTGGAGAAGCTTCAAGCGATGCTTAGCAGCGCGGCAATTCCAGAGAAGATCAGAAAAGCAACTCGCCCGACCTTCTCCAGCAAGAGAAAGACGGGCGAACAGAAAAAACGGAATTCAGAGAAAAAGAAGCTTCGTCGATCTTCGGGCTACGAGGACTAATCAGTAAGCACACTGACCCGAAACAACTGCATTGCAGATGTGATCTGGATCACCAGCGAAATCGATCTCACAACGAGCATAATCCGTCTTGATCGAAGACTCGATCAGTCTTCCCTTCATGACGGAGCACATGCCGCGAAGATTTTCGGTTGCAGACTTCACAGCGCATCCCTTGCCAAAACCCGTTAAGGTCGAGGTCATGCTTCCGCAGGCCTCAGAGGTCACGGCATGGATTCGCTTCGTATTTTTATACACCGCCAGTGGAATCAAGGACGCGCTCTCGACAAGCCATTTCTGGCCATCGGAGCTTGACAAGCGAACCAATGGGGTTGCCATACCGAAAGTCAGATCATGGGGTTCAGGGATGACTGGAAAACCCATCACGCGGTCCGTAATCTGCGTGACCTTGTAGTCACGTCCATCCAGGCGAAAAACATCACCCTCGCAGAACTTTGAATCCGCGGTATCATAGGCCTGAAGACATTTTCCTTCGTCTGACACGATGATTTGATCGCGATCGGACATAGTGTCGCAAGCCGCGTATCCATCAAATTTCTTCTTACACTCGGCCAGCGTGAGCGATTTTGGGTCATGTTCCACATCCCAATCTTTATAGAGAGAGACTTGAAGGCCTGGGCGGAACTCAATCAGCGAATCCGCCTTTTTTGCAAAATATCCTTCGCCTGCGTAAGCCGAAGATGCAGTCAAAATCAGAGCTAATGCGAATGCGGATTTCATA
>JBJMMA010000212.1:0-31622 GCA_045805065.1 Bdellovibrionia bacterium
AGAACCTATCGTAAGATCCAGCAAAACCTTTTCTGGGCTTTTATTTACAACATCATTGGAATTCCGCTGGCCGCGCTGGGTTTCCTGAGTCCTTGGATTGCGGGGGGAGCAATGGCGTTCAGCAGCGTCAGTGTGGTCAGCAACTCTTTGCTATTGAAGCGGTGGAGACCATTATGAAAAGTATCACAAGTACGATGAACATCGGTGAGGCTGCAAAAGCTTCTGGCGTGAGTGCCAAGATGATCCGGCATTATGAGTCGATTGGAATCATCCCAAAGCCCATTCGTTCGGATTCGGGATATCGCCTCTACACATCCAACGACATTCACACGCTTCAGTTTGTTCGGCGGGCACGAAATCTTGGCTTTTCAATGATTGAGATCAAAAAGCTGGTTGGTCTATGGCGAAACAAAGCTCGCGCAAGCGCTGAAGTAAAATCCATGGCCCAAAAGCACGTCAAAGAGCTTGAAGCAAAGATTGTGGAACTCGAGCAGATGAGAGATGCTTTGAAAAACCTCGCTCGTCGGTGCCATGGGGATCAGCGTCCTGACTGCCCGATCATCGATGAGCTTGCGGACTGCGGTCACTGAAAAATTTAATCAAATGCGCTCGAATCGAAAACTAGGAATCTTGCAAGTTGGGCTCTCCGGGATGCTCTTTGGCTTTCTGGGGGTATTTGGAAAACATCTGTTCGAAAGCGGCGTCACTCCGGGCGAGCTTTTGGGTTTAAGGTTTTCAATCTCGGCGCTTCTACTCTGGCCGGTCATTATCTTATTCTATCCCAGTCAGTGGAAGCTTAAGCCTAAGGAGATTCTTGCGTGTGCGGCGCTTGGAGCGGCTGGATATGCCGTGTTCTCCTTTTGTTTTTTCGTCGCCTTACGAGGGCTATCAGCCTCTCTTGCAGTCCTGCTACTTTACACTTATCCGGTGATTGTCACTGGAGCGGCTTGGGCGCTGTGGGGCGATGCGGTCCCTAAGTCCAAATGGCCAGCGCTCCCATTGACGATGATCGGAATTGTGCTTCTGGTGTGGGGTGAGTTCTCCATGACTCAGCTCATGGGACTTTTTGCGGGGATTGCGTCAGCCGTTCTTTATTCCTGCTATATCCTGGCATCCAGCCGGTTTTTGAAACACATCGAGCCTTTGGTTGCTTTAACCTACATCTTGACTGCCGCAGGCATTTTGCTTTCAGCTATTCATCTGAGAGACATGGAAAGAGTGAGTGGGCTCATCGCCCACCATTGGTTGGTGATTTCTGGAGTCACGGTATTGAGCACGGTTGGTGCAATGAGTCTATTTCTCGCAGGATTGCAAAAGCTCAGACCTTGGGAAGTCTCATTGCTCAGTACGCTGGAGCCTGTGACAGGCGTGGCTCTGGCCACCCTGCTGTTGAGTGAGAGACTGAGCTGGATTCAGGCTTTAGGAGCCTTGGGTGTGCTGGGCGGACTTGTATTTGTCTCGTTGCCAGCAAGAAGCGCCAAAGTCCTAAGCTGACTTCTTTTCTGGGCTTTCTCCAATGGGGCGCCCGCCTTGAACGGCAATCTCTCCACAGAAAATTTCCGGGTTCTTCTCGAAAATCTTCGGCAGATTCTGATTGATCCAGAGCGATGCCAAACGAATGGACTCGCCGATACTGGCTTCGCTGTTAAAAATACTGACTGACATTACAGTCCCATCCGTAAGAAACGCCAGGGTGTAGTTGATGAACCCAGAGAGTTTCTCCACCTGAGGAACGAAATCATCAGTGACGTGCTTTCTAATGACGTCTTTTTCCTGCTCCATATCGACGCCCTTCAAAGGGCGGTACTTCCGAACAACGACATACATTTCCATACTCCTCTCAGTGAGTGGTGAGTAAAGACAAGTGTCGGCGAGTTCAGTGAGTCAATATCTATGCTGCTTTTCTTTTACGTGCTTGATTCATCAGAACAGCACCTGCGCCAAGGCCTAGAATAACGAACAGTTCTCTTTTCTGGCGGCGGACGTCCGTACGATTCTCCCCGAACCTCGAGAAGAATCCTCCGCGCCTGAATTCAGTTTTTAGGCCCATTTCAGAAAGCGGATTATGAGCACTCAGGGTGAGAATGCTTTTAATGCCTTCTTCGAATACGTCCACGCGATCGGCAGCTAAAAGTAGAAGCCAATGCGCCTTTCGGCCTTCGCTGAACTTGAATGCAAACTCCCGGATCATTCCGCTCAAACCCTTGGGAGGGCAGGAAGTTCCAAAAACCGGTGTCAGGCCCTTGTGCTCGGTTGAGACCAGAATCTTCACGTTTGGAATTTGTTGCTCTGGCTCATCCCAGTGAGCGCCTGTACCGTTCGGAGGTGTTTTTTCCTTGGGGACGGCAGGTCTATTCTTGGGATCAAGATCTGCGCCCCAGCCCGGAATCCTTGCTTTTAGTTCACTTGTACTTGCCATAAATTCTCCTGAAAAATTCTACGCAGCTTTGGATGGGATCAATACGGTCTTGATGCATTGATCGAGTTTGCTTGAGAACATGTGATAGCCCTCGGCAACTTCCTCAAGTGGCAATCGGTGCGTAATAATGTCTTTCGGATTCAAGCGTCCTGCCTTGATGTGCTCGATCAGACGTGGCAAGTGACGCTTCACGCTGGCCTGATTGGCGTTGATGCGAAGACCTTTGTTAAGTACGTCCCCCATGGTGACCATGTTGAAGGTCGGGCCATAGACGCCTACCACGGAAACCACACCGCCTTTTCGCACGGAATCAATGGCCCAGTTGAGCGCGGTGGGAGCCCCGGCCTGGATCGGGAATTTCACGCCGGTCAAAGTCATCATGAAGCTGCCATCCGCCTCCGCGCCAACAGCATCGATGCATACGTCCGCTCCAATGTGATCAGTGAGTTTCTTCACGTGAAGAACAACGTCTGGAATGGAAGAGAAGTTGTACACTTCAGCGTGAGCATAGTTCTTCACGAACTCAAGGCGGTAATCAATGTGATCGAACACGATCACGCGACCTGCGCCCATGAGCCATGCGGATTTTGCAGCAAAGATCCCTACAGGACCCGCGCCAAAGATGACGACAGTGTCACCCTCTTTAATGTCGCCCATTTCCGCGGCCTGGTATCCGGTTGGGCAAGCATCGGTCAGAAGAACAGCATCTTCAACATCCATCCAATCAGGGATCTTCCAAGGACCAACGTCAGCAAACGGGACTCGCACATACTCGGCTTGCCCGCCATCATACCCACCCGTTGTGTGAGAATATCCAAAGATTCCACCTACCGCTGTAGCGCTTGGGTTGGTGTTATGACAGTTGCTGTAGAGCTCTTTTTTGCAGAAAAAGCACGAGCCGCAAGAAATATTGAAAGGAACAAGGACGTGATCGCCTTCCTTGAGGTTTTGAACCGATGATCCAACCTGCTCCACGATCCCGGTAAACTCATGGCCAAAGGTCATTCCAACGCGAGTGTCTGGAACCAGGCCGTGATAAAGGTGCAGGTCCGATCCACAAATCGCAGAACGTGTGACTCGAACAATCGCATCATTCGGATGTTCAATCTGAGGCATGTCTTTTTGCGTGGTTCGAATACGATAAGGTCCGCGATAAGTCATCGCTAGCATGTGCAAAACCTCCAAAATGGAAATGATAATTTGGAGTTCTGCAAGTACCGCTCCTGCACCTTCTTCGTCGCAACGAGGAATGTCGATTGCACAGATTGCGGGAATGAAGACAAAGGCATTAGCCGTCGGGCAAGGCATCTTTTATATTTTCAGCGGGCTCTGGCCGATCGTTCATTATCGCTCGTTTGAGAAAGTGACCGGTCCCAAGACGGACGACTGGCTGGTTAAAACGACGGGGGGCCTGATTGCAATGGCAGGTCTGTCCATTCTTCGAGCAGGTCTTCGTTCTGACCTTAATCAGGATCTGAACGAGAGCAGCAATGCTCCCCACGAGGCGGCCATTGTTGGGGCGGGACATGCTTTCGTTCTAGGAACTTCCGCCGGCTATTATTCGCTGATTGGGCGAATTTCCAAAGTCTATCTCTTTGATGCCGTAACAGAGTACGCATTAGTTGGGGCTTGGTTGCTGACTACTTTGAAACCGACTTCAACTGCACCTAAGATCGAGTCCAAAGAGGGTCTCACCTACGCCGCGTAGTAAAGCGTCAATCCACTGACGTCATCTCGGGTATAAATCCAATTCAGTGATTTGCCGATAAGCTGCTTATGCAACTGGCACGTCGCTGCGTCTTAGCTCTCACTCTTTCAATTCTTCTTGGCTCAAGCACCTTAGTTCGCGCAGCAAAGCCGACAGAAGCACAGATTCGATGCATCGTTGAGCAATTGCAAGCCTCGGCACTCAGCCCACAGGATCTCAAGAAGTCGCGTGAAGCTTTTTTGAATGCTCCGGCTCAAACTAAGGCACTGCGCAGGAAGTTGCAAAAAGAGGGATTTACGTCTGCGGCTTTGAATGAAGAGATCCTGAAAAACCATAATACTCATTACACCAAAGAGATTCCCGACGCTCATATCTGGGATCAGCAAAGAACCGGGGATTGCTGGGATATGAGCGCGTGCCGGGTGGAAGTGGACGAGCTCATCAGGCGGGGTGTTGTCGGCAAAGGTTTTCGTATTTCCACGAACGATATCTATTTCAAAGCCATGTATGAGAAGTCCAACAAGTGGCTGGTTGAGCGGGTGTCGCAATTTCTTAAACCAGGACTTTCAGATGATTCCCTACTATCCATTACGGATGTTGGCGGGGCCGTGGGCGATGGCGGGTTTTATGAATATTTCCCTTTTATCGTGGCCAAGTATGGAGCTGTTCCGCAGAGCGCTATGAAATCGACGGCAAGCTTCCGTGACAGCTCCAATATGAATCAGGAGCTTTCCCGAAAGCTTGCGGCAATTTCAAAGGCCATGCTGGAAAAGTACAAAAGCTTTCAATTTGAGAAAGGCCAGCAGATTCTGAACTCCCCTCAGGTGAGCGAGCTTCTGAAGATCCGCGAAGACGGGATGAAGGATATCTTCAACATTCTCGGATCTCACCTGGGAGTTCCACCTGAGAAGTTCACTTTCCGGTTTAAAGATGGAACGAAAAAGGTTTTTACTCCAAAGCAGTTTGCTCACGATGTCTTGAGGTTTAATCCCAAGAAAAACGTCGTGATCTCCAGTGATCCGACTCTTCCTTATGATCAAGCCTTCGCGGCCCGAGGGAGCGAAATGGGCATTGAACGACCCAAGGATCCAGATTCTGGGGATCAATTCCTCAACGTGCAACGCGACCGATTGCTTGAGTTAGTGAAAAAATCCATCGACCATGGGCATGCAGTCTGGTTTGGTGCGGATGCAAACCAATCCATGATTCCGATCTCGCATTCGGATCCCCGCGCGGCGGGCATCATGCACCCGCGCATTTTCAAGACGGATGATATTTATCGTGCGCCCAATGGGGAGCGGTTTTCAAATATCACAGATCCAAAAGAGGAAAGACTTTTTGGCTTAACTGAGATGGATCACGCCATGGCGATTGTGGGTTATGATCTGGATGAAAACGGAAATATCATTAAGCTGAAGGTCGCCAACTCCTGGGGCAAAAAGGCGGGGACGAAGGGCTACTTCCACATGTATAAGGAGTGGTTCGATAAATATGTCACGGAAGCTGCCATTCAAGAGGGGCTTCTGGGATCCGCTGAGCGGGAATTGCTCGCAAAGCCCAAAACGCCCCTCTGAACTGAGTTTGATTCTTACTTGCTGAAAATCTTGGAGAGGAATGTCTTCATCTTCTGCCAGGAGTCAGCATCAGCTTCCGCATTGTAAGCAATTGGCATCTTGTACTTGTTGCCAAGCTCGGTTGCCTTTTGGTTCGTGAATGCGTGCTTTGCGCCTGGATAAGAAATGACGTCAAACTGAGCTTTGTCTTTCTTCATCTCTTCTTTGAATTCTTCAACCTTCTTAGCATCGACCATCGGGTCAGCTGCGCCCGTCAAGACAAGGATCTGCGGCTTGATCGGTGATTTGGCTTTCAACGAAGATTCCAGCGCACCATGGAAGCTCACGACGCCAAGAAGCTTCTCCTTGCCGGTGAGTCCACCAGCGCGGGCAAGATTAAGAACCTGAGATCCGCCAAAGCAATAACCGATGGCTGCGATCTTTGCGCTGTCGATTGAAAAACCCGCTTTCTTTGCGGCTGTCGGAGCAGCAGCTGCAAACTGTTGCAGAAGCTTTACGCCAATCATCGGATCCTTATAGAAAGGACCGGCGAGCTCTGTGGCTTCTGGAGGCGTCGTTCCCGTTTTGCCTTCGCCAAAGAGATCAACAGCCAGAGCGGCGTAACCAAGCTCATCGGCGATCTTGCGAGCGCGCATTTCGGGATATTCGGTTTTTCCCCACCATTCATGAACGACCAGGACCAAAGGAAGCGAGCCTTTCGCATGGTCAGGGTAGACGAGAGTTCCTTTATAGGACTTTCCACCTTCCTTGAGATCGACGGGCGTTGTCTGCGCTGCCAGTGCAGCAGAAGCCCAGAGGCTTGACGAAATCACAGTTGCCAAAAGAGTTGCGTAGATTTTATTCATTTGAATCTCCATTTGTATCTGTGCATTACATGCCACGAGTTCAGGTTTTAGGCAAACCAGCGTCCGTTCAGATAATCGACGATGTGTGACATGCCGAGATATCGCACGGCGACTGCTGCTGCAATCAGGCCCAGAACCATAGCAAAATTGAGAAGCCTCGGAGAATAGCGAAAATGTCGCGAGATGAGGTGTGCCAGGCAGAGAAGAAGCAGAACATGCCAGGGGAGCGTATAACGAATCATGCTTCGAAATCCCAAGCTCTTGAGGCCACCCAAGGTGATGTAAAAGATCAGCAGCGAGATGGCGTAGATTGGCGCCCTTGTGGCAAACCCGCGATTTTTCTTCACCAGCAAAAGAGTGCTTTCAACCGCGGCAAATACAAGAAAAGCGATGCCCGAAAGAATGGTCGCAATCTTATCAAAGTCGAAATAATACGAGAACTCTTTCCATTTGAAGATTGCGGCATAGTCAGGCTGAATGCCCCAACCGATTCGCTGCGTTTCCATATAGAGGTCATAGCGGCCGAAGCGGTACCAGCAATAAGCAAGAAAACCAACCGCTCCCATGGAGGCAAGCACTGAGGCAAGCGCTGTCCGGGTCATGAGCCTTGCCGAGGGCAGTCTCTTTCGCTGCAAGAGTTGAGTGGAAAGACCCGTCATCAGAGGAAAAAACGAGACAGGCATTCCAACGATTCTTGTTGCCGACATTGTCATTCCCGAGACGGCACTGCAGACCCCACTGTAGCTTTTTGTCGAGGCACTTGTGTTTTCTGAACCGAGCGATCGCGAACTCAAAATGAAAACCAGAAGCGTCGAGAGGAAGAGTGATTCAGAGTAACCTGCGATCAGGAAAATCGCCGCCGGATGCGCGAAAGTCGCGAGAATAACAAGAAGCGATCCCTGGACCGAAATCTTCCAGCCGCGAAGAATTCTCCAAAGCGCTGCCCAGAATAGAATCGTGAAGAGCTGCGCGATCAGGACAAGTGTGAGCTCTGCCTTGAGGCCAGTTCCCAGATGAACGGCGCGCGCGAGATATGGAAAGCCTGGAAAAAACGCAACGTTTGAAGTTCCCGCATTTTGCGGCACGGGCGGAACCGTTGAGTGATAACCCTCTTTGACGATGGAGCTGTACCAGCCGCAGTCCCAGGCGCAGAGTCTTGCGTAAACGTCAGACGTGCGATGAATCGGAGCAAGCCAAAACGCCAGCGCAAGCTGAAGGAGCGTAAGAACGACTCCGACAGCAAGCGCTTGGCGTGTCAGTGGCTTAAGCCGCATTCTGTCGCTGCTCTTGTTCCGATTCAGAAACGCGTCTTGGAACATCTCTGAGTCCGGAGGTTGAAGAAGGGGTGGCTCCTTCTTCATGGTATTCGGCGTCCTGATTTACTTGCCAGACGTCATAGACCTTTTTGCCGGCCAGAATGTTTTGTGCCGTGAGCATTGCGGTCATGATCGCGTGGTCCTGATTATTGTATTTATGCATTCCGTTACGACCCACTAAGTGGAGCGATGGAAGCTTTTGCTCAAGCTCCGTGCGGATCGTATCGACATGGCGAGAATAGTTCTCGTCATAGACCGGGTAAGCCTTAGGCTGTCTGACGACATATCCACGGATAAACTGCGATTCTCGTCCAAGTCCGATCTGGTAGAGCTCCTTCTTGGCAAGCTCGACCAGGTTTTCATCAGGGCTGGTCCATAGACCATCGCCTTCAAAGCAGAAGTACTCAAGGCCATAGCATCCATAGGATTCGTCGGGCACCATTTCAGGGGACCAGGACTTGAAGTTCTGGATTCGTCCCACCTTGACGGATGGGTCATGGATATAGATCCAGTTGTCATCAAAGAGCTCTTCGCCCTTGAGGATCAGCACAACCGTGATGAAATCGCGGTAACCCAGGGACTCTGCTGCCTTCACGGTTTGTGAAGAAAGGGCAGGCTGGATGGCTGGGATCAGTTCGCGGATCGGAGCCGAAGAGATGACATGATCCGCTTCGAGGATCTCAGTCTTTCCGTCACCGTTTGCCGAGGTGGTCTGAACGGTCCAGGAGCGTGACGCTTCATTCCAAGTGAGTGATGAAGCCTTTTGGCCCTTCAGGATGATGCCGCCCATCTCTGCCACTTTCTTGGCGCAAACCTCCCACATCATGCCAGGACCTTTTCGCGGATAGCGGAAAGTGTTGATCAAGGTCTTGATCACCTCATCACGCGATTTTGGTGTCCTGAACTGAAATGCGGATTTTGCCGCCGACATCAGAGACAAGCCCTTGATTCGCTGCGCCGCCCAGTCAGCCGAGATATCGCGACAATCCATTCCCCAGACTTTCTCAGTGTAGGTTTTGAAGAAGATCCGGAACAAGCGGGCGCCAAACTGGTTAGTCACCCAGTCCTGGAATGACTTAGGTCTCTTATGAGGAAATAAACATGCCTTGAAGTAAGAGAGCACGCAGAGCATGGATTCGAAGATACCCAGCTTCATGAGCGCTTCAAGCGGCTTGAGCGGATAGCAGAAGAACTTGTTGCGATAATAGATTCTCGAGGAGCGAGGGCGCTCAAGCATGTCATCGGGCAGGATCTCGTTCCAGAACGCTTCAACCTCCTGAGATTTCGAGAAGAAGCGATGTCCGCCAATGTCAAAATGGAAACCATCTTGTTTAACAGTCTTTGAGATGCCTCCCACATATTGAGGGTCTGCCTCAAGTACAGTGACGCGGACTCCTTCTTTCGAAAGAAGATACGCTGCCGTTAAGCCAGCCGGGCCAGCACCAATGATTGCCACCGAAACATGTTTAGAGTTTTGCATAGTTCGGCCGGCAAATTTGCAGAATCGGTGCCTAGTCTATCGCGGCAAACGCAGGCTACGTCTTTATCTCTAAACTTTTACGCTAACTCTTTTCTTGAATGTCGCAGGATTCGGTCTCTGGATCGAAGACGATTTTTGCCTTGCCTGTGCGAAGAAGCTCCTGGACTTGACGAACGCGGGTTTCAAGCGAAATTTCCTTGTCGCCGTAGTCCGTTCCGCCTCGGGTCACGAACTCCTCGATTAACGCACGCAAAGTGTCAGGATCCAGATTTTGCCAAGGAATATCCATCCCATGAAGAAATCCTAATCTGAGGCAGCCCGTCAAGAGTTAGCATAGCTAATTATTTCAAAGATTGAGCGCTGTGCGGCGAAAGGCGCTTCATTGGACCGAAATTCAGTGTTAAAGAATAGTAATGCGCACTCAATTCGTCTCTGTTGCCAAGCTCTCCAAAATCACCGACTTATTTTTGACTCCCACGGTCGTTGTTGTTTCCGAGCCCGAGTTGAAAAAAGGCAAATGGCTCTCGCAGATGCCAGATCACGTTCGCGAGCGGATCGAAGGCGCAATGGGCCGCTTGAAGGACCCGGCAAAAGCTGGCTCTCGTTTCTGCGTTCCAGGACGCTCTGAAAACGAAGAGGATCTCTGGATCGCAGTGCTTCCGGCCGCTACTGAGGTATTCTTCCTCTTGGGCTTTGCACGCGATACATTGAAACAGGCATTGCATCCTTCCATGACCGCACTGCGTTTGGTGTTTTTGAGCGAAGAGCTTGAAGAGGCTTGCGCAGATGCTTTCGGCGCAGCCGTTTCGGCAAAAACTTTCATGATGCCGGTTTTTGGCAAACGCGAAAAAGACCAAAAGACTTGGCAGCTGAAGCAAGTTGAGCTGGTCTGCGAAAACAGAAATTGCCTGGATCACTTTGAGTACGGGCTCGTGACGGCCGATGGAACCAATATTGCGCGCTACCTTGCGACACTTCCGCCAAACATCCTGAATCCGGCTGACTACGGCGCGCGTATTCGCAAACTCTGCAAAGAGAACGGCATCACTGTCAAATTCCACTCCAAGCAAGAGCTCAAGAAAATGGGCGCTGGCGCATTCACCGCGGTTGATCAGGGAAATCCTGATTCGGCGGGCGGGATTTACGAGCTCAGCTACTCTCCGAAAGGAAAAGCAAAAAAGACGATTCACTTTGCAGGCAAGGGTCTCTGCTTTGATACCGGTGGTTATGACATCAAGACCGGTGGGATCATGATCACCATGAAGGGCGATATGCAAGGCTCTGCCGTTGCGCTAGCCAGCATGATCGTTGCGATACGTCTGGGTCTTCCTTATAAGATGAAGACTTATCTTGGCATCACAGAGAATCATATCTCACCCAAAGCGTACAAACCTGACGAAGTGGTCGTTGCGCTGAATGGCACAAGCATCGAAGTCATCAATACGGATGCCGAGGGACGCATGGTCCTGGCTGATACCTTGACGCTTGCTTCTCGCGACAAGCCGGATTGCCTGGTAGACTTTGCGACACTGACTGGTTCCGCTGTACGCGCCATTGGCACCAAGTACTCTGCAGGCTTTACGAATCGCGATGCGCTTCATGATGTCATCAAACAAGCAGGCGTGAAGAGCGGTGAGCGAGTCTGGACATTCCCAATTGACTCGACCTTCGCAAAAGCACTTGAATCCAAGATCGCTGATACGCTTCAATTGGTAAAGGGCGCTCCGGACCACATTATGGCGGCTTGCTTCCTCTCGAAGTTCGTCGAGGAAGGCACCCCATGGGTCCATATAGATCTCTCAGCAGCTGAGAACAGCGATGGCCTTGCGCATGTGGAATCCATGTTCACGGGCTTCGGGGTTCGCTGGGCGATTGAATTCATCAAGAACGTGTAACCTCTAGGCATTAGAAAGTAAGGCATGACTCTTTCCGACATTTCCATCAAAAAGCCGGTCTTCGCATGGATGCTGATGGCAGGCCTCCTTGTCTTCGGCGCAATCTCCTATTCGCAAATGGGGATCAGCCAACTTCCTGACGTCGACTTTCCGGTAGTCACGATTCAAGTGACTTGGGCAGGGGCCTCTCCTGACGTGATGGAATCGGCAGTGGCCGACCCCCTTGAAAACGCTGTCATGAGTGTTGATGGGATTCAGTTGGTCCAATCGACATCCCAACAAGGGATGTCTCAGATCACGATTCAATTTGGTTTGAATCAGGACATCAACGTCGCTCTTCAACAGGTTCAAACCAAAGTTTCTCAGGCACAAAAGAACCTGCCTCAGACGATTGACCCTCCGATCATTACAAAGACCAATCCTAATGATCAGCCGATTATATGGACCGCGGCTTATAACGAGGGCGGAAGCCTGCGCGACCAGGCACTATTTGTTCGCGACCATCTCAAGGATAAAATCACTACGATTGAAGGCGTGGGCGATGTGAAGTTGGGGGGATTCGTCGATCCTCAAATGCGAATCTGGCTGAACAATGCCGAAATGCGCAAGCACGAGATTACGGTCGAGGACATCACTTCGGCCGTCAATAACGAGCATCAGCTCTCTCCGACAGGCTACCAGGATGAGAACAACAGCGAGACGTACGTTCGCGTTCAATCCGAGTTTAAAACCGCTGAAGAGTGTAACAACCTCTATATCCCGGCACGTGCAGGACACCCAAACTACGCCAAAATCAGGATCGGGGACGTCGCTCACTGCGAGGAAGGGACTGACGAGATTCGCCGCATTTCACGATTCAATGGCATTCAGCCTACAATCGGTCTGGGCATTGTTAAGCAGCCTGGATCCAACGCAGTGGCCATCGGCGATGCAGTTAAGGCTCGTATCAAGAGTCTCAACGAGATTCTTCCTAAAGGAATGCGTTTGGGCATCGTCACGGATACGACCCAATTTATTAAAGACTCGGTGAGAGAGCTCCTGACCAGCCTCGGGCTCGCGGTCATCTTGACGTCGATCGTCTGTTATCTCTTTCTTGGCACCTGGAGCTCGGCTTTCAACGTTATTCTTGCGATTCCGGTTTCCCTGATTGGATCGTTCATCGTTCTTCGCGCCATGGGCTTCACGATCAACAGCTTTACCCTTATGGGTCTCTCGCTTTCGATCGGTATCGTCGTCGACGACGCCATCATGGTTTTAGAGAACATCACTCGTCACAACGAAATGGGTAAAGCCAAGGTCCATGCTGCACTCGTGGGAGCTCGCGAAATCACGGGCGCAGCCGTTGCCGCCTCGCTAGCCATTCTGGCGATCTTCGTTCCAGTCGTTTTCATGAGCGGGATTGTCGGGAAGTTCTTCTTCCAGTTCGGCGTGACCATGTCAGTTGCCGTTTTAATCTCCCTTCTTGAAGCATTGACCCTCGCACCTATGCGCTGCTCGCAGTTTTTGAGCGTGGGCGGCGGGAACTTTGTCACGAAGAAAGTCAGCGACTGGCTGGATCGTCTCACCGAGATGTATCGTGAATCGCTCAAGTGGTGCTTGAACTGGCGCTGGACTATCCTGGCTGCATCGACGGCACTCTTTTTCTTGTCGCTCTTTACGATTGGATCGCTTCGAAAAGAAATGATTCCGCCGCAAGACCAGAGTCGCTTTTTGGTCACCCTCTATACAAAGATGGGCTCATCCATCAAATTTACCGATGGTGTCTTCCGTGAGGCTGAGAAGGTTTATAAGAGCCGCCCTGAGATTGAGAAATACTATGTGGCTGTCGGCGGTTTCGGCGGTGGTCTGGTTAATCAGGGGATCACCTTTATCACAATGAAGGAAAAGGACGAGCGCCCGATTGTCCCTCCATTTAAGAAGCGTCCTTCCCAGCAAGAATTCATGCAGGTTTTGCGTGGAGAGCTTTCTAAAGTTCCTGGTGTGCAACGCGTATCGATTCTTGACCTGTCACTCACAGGCTTTAGCGCTCAACGCGGCTATCCGATCGAATTCCAGCTTCAAGGTCCAGACTGGGCAAAGCTTGCGGATCTTTCAATCGCCATGCGCAAAAAGTTGATGGATTCAGGGTATATGGCTGACGTCGATACCGATTACAACCCGAACATGCCTGAAACCCAGATCTATCCTGATCGCGCCAAAGCATCGTCGCGCGGAGTGCCAGTCACTTCGATCTCAAACGCAGTCGCTGCGATGGTTGGCGGAGTGAAGCTGCTTCCAAATAAATATACGGATGCATCAGGACATCGTGCCGATATCCAAGTGAAGCTTCTTGCAGACGACAATCAGAATCCTGCTGATATCGATAAGATCTGGGTGAGAAACGTCCATGGTGAGATCGTTCCTCTGAAAGATCTTGTGGAGATGAAGCAGGGTAGCTCGCTTCTGACGATCACTCGTTACAATCGTGAACGCGGGATCAGTGTTTTCGGAAACTTTGCGGCAGGCAAGTCGCAATCCGAGGTGATTGATTACGTGAAAAAAGTCTCCAAGGAGATGCTTCCAGAAGGCTATCACATCACCATTGCGGGAAGCTCTCAGGCCTTCAACGAGTCGTTCAATAGTTTGATCGGGGCGTTGATTCTGGGAATCTTTGTCGCCTACATGGTGCTCGCGAGCCAGTTCAACAGCTTTGTTCACCCAGCAGTCATCCTGCTTGCCTTGCCGTTCAGTTTGACGGGCGCGCTTTGGGCGATGCGGGTGACTGATACGTCGATGAACATTTACAGCCTGATTGGCATTCTCTTGCTGATGGGGATCGTCAAAAAGAACTCTATTCTTCTTGTCGAATTCACGAATCATAAGCGTCACGAGGGCATGGGCGTTAAAGAGGCGCTTATTGAGGCATGTCCGGTTCGACTTCGCCCAATTTTGATGACTTCGATTGCCACAGTCACAGCGGCGATCCCTGGCGCAATTGCGCTGGGAGCGGGTTCCGAAGTCATGAGGCCTATGGCAATCACGACGATCGGTGGTGTGATCGTATCGACGTTCCTTACGCTTTTTGTTGTGCCCTGCGCTTACAGCCTGGCTAGCAAGATTGAGAGCCAAAAGCATGACAAAGCCCTTAAGGAAGCGCTTGAGGTTTTGGGCGAGCAGGTCCCTGAAGCGGCACACTGAGCTGATCAAACTTCAGCCCGCCTGATTTTTCGATAGTCCTTCGCCGAAGTTCGGCTGAGGGGTTGCAAAGCTTTATCCAGTCCAACAAAAATTTTTGGGTGGGCTGGTCAATATCACAAGTAACCTAGCCAAGCAGGTTCAGATGTGGCGCTTTGCGAATCGAAATCTCGTAGTCCCGATTATCGTAAAAGACTACCCCTTGCGGGCAGCCATTAGTCTTTCTATTCTGCTGAGCGCTTTTACGGTCTGGTTCTCAGAGACGCTCTGGTCATATTCGGGTGAGGGAAACACGCACGCGATGCTGCCCTTGGCGGCGGTCTTTATCAGCGCAATCATCGGGGGATTTGCGTCTGGGCTGCTATCCACCCTCATCACTACGCTTGCCCTGGCGTTCTTGCTCGATCCATCCACGTCATTCTATGTCACAACGTCAGCGGATCGTTTATGGCTTGGGATCTATGTGGTGTCATCTATTTGTGCTTCCTGGTTGGGTGCGCTTCTCAAATCACTCATGCAAAACTTCAGAAGAGTGTCAGACCGGCTGGAGAAAGAGGTTCAAGCGCGAACCTCCGAGCTCACAATGACCAATCTGGAGTTAAGAAGACTGGTCAATGAAATCGAGGAATCCAGAAACTTTCTTGATTCGCTGATCGAGAATATCCCTTTGCCGGTCTATGTGAAGAGCGCGGACGATTGGAAGATCGTTCGCGTCAACCGCGCGGCCCGTAACACGTTTTCGCAATACCCCAACTTAATCGGAAAAACGGCTTTCGAATTTTTTCCCAAAGAGACTGCTCAACGAATCACTCAAGAGGATATGCAGGCAATCAATTCCGACTCAGTCGTTCGGCACGAAGAAACGTTTGAACTTGCAGGTTTTGGGATGAAGACCTTTTCCATTATTAAGGTGCCGATTCGCAATCATGAGAACAAAGGGACTTTTATTTTGGCGATCGCTGAAGATATTACCGAGAAAAGACGCGCGGAGGAGCAAAGGATCAACCTTTTGAGAGCACAAGTCGAGCGCGAGGAGGCGGAACGAAAGAAATGGGAACTGGAGGAAGCCGTACGAGCTCGTGATACGTTCCTATCCATCTGCAGTCATGAGCTCAAAACTCCACTTACTTCTCTGAAGCTTCAGACAGGCGTGATCCGGATGCTTTTCGAGAAATCCGACATCGAGGCGCTGCGCTCGCCCAAGGTGCGAGAGCTCGTTATGGATGCGGACAAGGAGATCAATCGTATCAACCGATTAATCAACGATATGCTGGATGTATCCCGAATCCGTTCGGGTAAGCTGACTTTACGTCCCGGCAGCGTCGACCTCTGCGATGTGGTGCGAGAAGTGGTCAGTCAGTTTCGAGCCAACCCAGCATACCATCATATCGAGATAGCGACCCAGCTCCCTGAGGAGGCTACAGGAGAGTGGGACCGGAATCGAATCGAGCAGATTGTCATTAATCTGGTAAGTAACGCCCTGAAATACGGAAATGGCAAACCAGTGCGAGTACTGATTCAAACTAACGACAAAATCGCCTATCTAACCGTAGAAGATCAAGGCGTTGGAATAAGTCCTGAGGATCAGAAACGTATTTTTCAAAGGTTTGAAAGAGCAGCTGCCACCGAGAGCATCAGCGGTCTAGGCCTCGGTCTCTACATTGTGAAAGAGATTGTTACAATGCATGGCGGATACATCCAGGTTGAAAGCGAGCCCGGAAAAGGCTCGCGTTTCAAAGTAGAGCTCCCAAGGCATTTCAACTATGCCGCACGAGCAGCATAGTTATCTCAAGCAGCATTGCTCCAACGAGTCAGCGCTTTGGCCAGATCGCCAATCTTAATCGGCTTTGTCAGAAACTCATCCATGCCAACCTCCATGCAACGTAGTTGATCCTCACGCATGGCGTTCGCAGTCAGGGCGATGATCGGCGTATGAATGCCCTTCTGAAGCTCGAGCTTTCTGATTTCTTGTGTCGCCTCAAATCCATCCATCTCAGGCATCTGGCAATCCATCAGAATCAGATCATATGAGCCCTGTGCGATGGCATCGAGAGCTTCCTTGCCATTTCCAACCGCACGAGTTGCGTAGCCAAGCTTCTTGAGTTGCGCCAGAACCAAAGCCTGGTTCACCAGGTTGTCTTCGACAACAAGGACCGTTGTTATTTTCGAGAGTATCTTTGGATGAAGAGCGCCCTCGTTAAGTTGACGCATATTGTTTTGGAGAGAATTTCGTTCCTGAGCCTTTGCTTTGCATGTAAACCAGAAAGTTGATCCGACACCTTCCGTGCTTTCAACTCCGATTGAGCCGTCCATGAGTTCAACGAGCTGTTTACAGATTGAAAGTCCCAGGCCGGTTCCACCAAATCTCCGGGCCATGGTTCCATCGGCTTGCGTGAAAGGCCTGAACAATTTGTTTTGAATATCGACTGGGATTCCGATCCCGGTATCTGTTACCGAGAACTTCAGCAGGATTTCATCGCCTGACATGTTCTCACGGCTGACCTTGAGAGCAACAGTTCCAACAGAGGTGAACTTGACGGCGTTTCCAAGGACGTTCAAGAGGATCTGAGCGATTCGATTCGAGTCACCCTTGAGGAAATCCGGAACGTTCGGCTCAAAATGGACAGAGAGTTCGATTTTCTTTTCTCTCACCTTCTTTGACAAAAGCTCGATTTGGGACTCGACCAGGTGACGAAGATTGAATGAAATCGACTCAAGCTCAATCTTACCTGCGTCCATTTTTGAAAAATCGAGCAAGTCGTTGATTATATGTAATAGGCCTGTACCTGATTCCTGGATCATTTGAGCCTGTTTTGCTTGTGAGGGTGACAGATCAGTGTCCAGAAGCAACTCAGCCATTCCCAAAATCCCATTGAGCGGGGTTCTGATCTCATGGCTTATATTTGCCAGGAACTCTGCCTTGGCAAGCGATGCTTTTTCCGCCCTCTCCGCATCGGCTCGACTGGCCTGTTGCGCCTTGGCACGCAGTTTCATGTCGCGATTTACTCTCCAAACCGCGTAAGCGAGAATCAAGACTGCCAGAGCCCCGCCCACAATGATAACCGTCAGCGCGATTTTCGCGGCAGAATTAGATTTCTCTGTTCTGATCTTTAAAAGCTTTGCCTCAAATTGGTTCATGAGGTGGACAAGGCTAAGGATTTGATCACCCACCTCCGCGGGTTTGTCGCCCGATCGATGACGGGCCGCTACGTTGCTCCACTGCTGAAGCTTTTCCAATATTAAAGGTTTCAGCTCCGCGATCCGCTCTTGCTGGACCATGTTATCGGAAGTCAGAAGCTCCAATTGCTGAAGCTTTGGAAAAATCTGCGAATTGTGAGCAAAGTAATGCTCAAAGTTTTCGTGATCATGGGTCTCAATATACTCGTCGAGGTATCCCTCCGCCGAGAGCAAATGGGTTGAGAGCTCCGAGAGGTTAGCCTGGACTTCATGGGTGTGGCTGACCCATTGAGAGTCATCGATTAGGCGCTGCGTGCTGATATACGAAAGAGCGCTGACACCGGAAATGAGCAGTGTAGCCAGGATAAAGCCGATATTGGTTTTTCGCATGCTCTTCGTGAATGGCATGCTCCTATTATCGACTATTTTTAAATAGCGGTGGAATACTTCACAGAATCTTCACCTCAGGCAGCCTGACGTAAAGACTGGAATTTGCCTTGTGAAATCAATGCTTGGCGACGAACCATGGGGTCCGAGTGGGTCACTAAAGATGTGATTTTCTTGAGAAGCATGGAAAAGCCCCGGTGTGTCTCAAGCAACATGGGGTTGGCGGACTTATGGTACTCGGCAAGAATTCCCACCGCATAGGCACCGCTGGCCTGAAACCGAGGACTAGGGGAGTCCAGCATTGCAGCAAGGCCTGAAATGACATCGCGACCCAAGTCGATCATGCCCATTTTGATGAGCGTATTGGCAACAACGCGATTATCCGGGTGCTTGAGCAGCTTGATAAGCGCATCACTGAAGTGTTCTGGCTCAAAATGGACCAGGGCTTCGACTGCGTTGGCGACAGTGCGCCTGTCTGCGCAGTTCAAGCACTGCTCAAAAACTGCCTTGAGATGAGACTCGTATCTATCGCCGGGAACAAGATTTCTGCCAAGGCTGATGGTACAGCTGAGGACGGGACTCGAGTCGCCTGCGGACTTTAAAAGAGACTTAAGAAGATGAACATAGCTCTGAATGAGCTTTGGATCATCAAAGGGGTGCGAAATCTGCCGGACAAATCTGAGCAGGCTCATTGCGACGCTCTCCGGAGCATGCAGGGCAGCGTTGAGAATTCTGATCACATGGTCTGAGCCGCGAAAGTAAGCGAGTGAGCCTTTTTTCTCAGAATCCGGGTCAGACAGGATTTGGTCGATCGAGTGAAAATGCGTGATGCGATGAAGTTCCGTCTCGCCGGGGATGCCTTTCAGGACGACGGTCTTTCTGGATTCTGTTTCACAAACGGGAGTCATGCGATGATGAATGCGAGCGGGAAGATAGACACAGTTCTCAGATTTCTCATCCACCTGAGAAAGGATTCGAACGGTCTCGACAAAGGCGCCACCTGATAGGGAGAAGCCATTGACGTGCGGGCCAAACCTCAAGCTGCCGGAAGCCATCGCTGACTTGACAGTGAAGGGATAACCCGACTCGGGCTGGGTTTTTGCGTGAATCGAGGCGGCAATCTCATTGATATCGCGCACCGCTGCTGCGGCGACTGCGGCGGAGTTTTCATGGTCATCGTCTTTGAAATAATAGATAATTTCATCGCCAACAAAATCAGTGACGTATCCATTATACCGAGCAATCACCTTGCTTGCGCGGGAGAAGAACTCATTGATCACGCTCATGAACTCTTCCACCGGTTGCTCCGAGTAAATGGTGGAATACTGGTTGATATCCGTCCGCACCATTGTGCAGCGAAACTGGTAAGGCGGCGTGCGACCTGAGTCCAGCTCCGTGCGCAGCGCGGACGCAATGTGGCGGCTGAGCAGGCCCTGCTTCAGCTTAAGCTCCAAGACATTCATCTCATACGTCCTGATTCCCTGAAGCATCACGTTTGCTTCAGCGATGCCAGGCTTCAGGTTTTTCAACCTCGCTTTTCCAGGCGTACTGAGAGCCTTGATGAGGGTTCGGATGTCATTGAAGTAAAAGAAAGCGATCGCAGAGGCCATGAGGACAACGAGCGCGATATCAAAGATCAGAGTAAAGCGTTCCTTCTGAATGATCCGCTTGATATACTCGGCTTTACGTGGCGAGAGGCCGATCGCAAGCTGGTAATGGCCATATCGAAATGCGACATGAGGAAAGTTACCATCAAACGCCCGATCCAGTGGCGCCTGGCTTGAGACGTTCTCAAGCACGGATTCCAACGGGACGCGAGCGGACGCAAATGAGATGACCTGCTCATCTTTTTTGATGAAATAGTAATCAATCTCGTGACGCGATACCGATTCCTTGAGTCGCTTCTCAAGATAAAGCGTTTCCTCGTGCTGGAGCAAAACCTTTCCCAGGCCCGCAAGATTGATCACTTCCGTCATCCGGTCGCGCTGGAAATCCTCGTAATAGACAAGGTTTGCAACGACGAAATGGCCGATGTCCAGGACAGCGTATCCCAGCAAAAAGGTGATGCTGACGGAAAGTAGAAAGGATCGCCTGAAGAAATTCATAGATCAGGTAAGCCTTTAAACACTCCTGCCGTTTTGTCGTACCAGATCTTGACCTTTGGAGATTTTGATCCATAGGCACGGCCTTCATCGTCCTTTGCCTCGATCAGATCTGAGGCAAGTTCACTTGAAAGCGATCCACTTTTCAATCTTTCCAAGGCATCCTTGGGTTGATCTCTGAAATGCTTGAGGAGCTGATGCTGAAGATGGTTGAGTACTTCAGCTTGACTCGTGACTTTCTCGCTTCCGCTGGGTCCTGTTTTTCCAGAAGACGATGCTGTTGTGCCTTGCGATTTTTTGGAAGAGGATTCTCTTCCCGCTTTTGAGGCAGCCTCAGTCGAAGACGGTGAGCGCCCTGCTTCTCGATCGGAGCCTGTGCGATCATCGCTTGCAACCTTATTAGCCGCAGACGCAGCTTGGCCTTGAGATTGCCCTTTCGCAGCAGAAGATGCGGTTTTCGCAGACCCTGAATCACGTTGAGCCGATGCGCTAGAATTCGTCATCCCCGCATTCAGGGCGGTTACGACTTCAAGGTCTCCTGCAATCGTTGCCCGATTGGAAAGTGCCGCGGGAGCCTGGACAGCAAGTGCAGAAGTGTCGGCTTCTGATCGAGTCTCTGCTTGAGCTCTTGGAACAGCCATATCGGCAAGTACGCGGCCTGCATCCTGAAGGACTTTTCTTGCGGGAGCCGGTTGCTGCGAGAGCTCGCCTTTCAGTTGATCTTCAAAGCCCGCACCGGGATCATAGCTATAAACGGGACCCGAGCTCGATGCAGGTGAGCGATGCGCAGAACGATGTCCTCCGTGGGAGGGAGTGCCTGAGGAGGGAGTAGTGGAACGAGCGAGAGACGATCCGTCTGAGCGCGAGGAAGTCTGATCTCCGATGCTGATGCTGGGCGGCTTCTTACCGTCATCTTCAGAGGATTTTCCAGCAACATCCTTTGCCTCTTTCTGGGCAGGAGATGATAACGCTTTGCTGCGAGCATTGGTTACGTCCCCTGCTTTCTTGGCCTGGTCATAATTTGCGTAAATCGTTGAGCCTTCATCAATTGCATTGAAAAGGCAGGTCAGGTCGTTGCCGGGTACACCGATCTGTTTGGAAGTATCCTGGGTTTTGCAACCCCTTCTAAAGGAATTTTCAAAGACTTCTGTGACCTTATCGTTCAGTTTCTTACACGCATTATGTTTTCCGTCCTCTAATTCTGAATGAGTAAAGTAAGCCGGGCAAACGCGCCTGAAAAAATGACTCAGACTGTGCGACTGGTTATAGAACTTGTCCTTGCTTTTCTCAGCGCAGGATTCTTTGCTTTCACCCTTTGCAAGGCATCCATTATATTCTTCGCGGAGAGTTTTGGTGTTCTCCGAAAGATACTTAATCATCTGGTACAGGATCGTTTGTGCTCGTTCATCACGATCACCCACGTTAATTTTATCCTTCATTTTACTATAGAGTGGCGCGAGTTCTGGAATCTGGTGGATAAATGCGGTTAGGAAGGAATCGGTGAGTTTATCCTGTTCGGTGAGACCAGTTGAGGTTTCAAGCTCTTTTGGACTGTCGAGGAGCTGTCCTTGGTCGCCAGCATTTGCGAGAAGCTCATTTTTCTTCGCTTCTACTGCCAACAAACAGGACCGCTCAAGAGAATTAGCTTTGGAGGGATCACAGACTTTAGTGAGGTTTCTCTGAAGGATGCTTTTTCCATCCGCTGCCAAATCGTTGCAGATCTCCAACGCTTTCTGCCGTTTCTGGTCTCCGAATTTTTTAGGGCAAGAGCTACTGAAGTACTTGTCGATGGTGTCATTCAGTTCTGTCGTGAAATTCTGAGTGCAACTTTCCGTGTTTTCTTTATGAGAGCTCAGGCACTTCCCAAAAGTGTTTGCTGCCTTGCCGCGCTGAGAATTCAGAAGCTCGAAGAAGTCATCATAGATGACGCCTGCCCGCTCTTCATCGGCCGACTTTTCAACTTTGAGCCAGAAATCCTTGAAGCCGTCGAGCATCTGCACTGACGCCGTCAAGCGAGCGTTGCGCTCGTTTGTTTTTAGAATGCTCTCATCGACTTTACCGCAGGCCTTGGCGTCTCCTGTGGGCGATTCCATTCCGCAGCAGGAAACGATGTTTGCCGTAAGTTTCTCATCTTCGATTCCTGCGCGATGGAGGCTTTCGTGAAAAAAGGTATCAGCATAATAAGCTTCCGCACTTGGCTCGAGGTTCTTTTTCGACGCGTAGGCCCAAGGCAGGTTCAAATTGGTGATGCTTGCATCGGCGTTTTCGCTCTCAGTGAATTCGCCGCGTGTGCCGTTGCTTTTATTTTCGCAAACCACGCTGGGTTTTCCCGCTGGTTTAAGGCTATCGCTAAAATAGGTCTTCAGATGGCCGGCGACTTCCAAGAGCTTATGATCATTGAGACAAGCCAGAAATTTCCCGCTTTTGGAGTTCGTAGAGTCGCGAGAAGCAATGACCTGCGATACGCCCGCAACAATCGATTGGTATTCAGCAAGAAAGGGATCTTTCTGACAGCTTGAATCCAGGCAACGTGTCGCGACATTATGGGGAGTGTCCAGGAGTGCATCGATGACGGGATCGATTCCAGCTTTATTGATCAAGGACTGCTGCGGCATTCTGCAGACCGCAACTCCGCCAAGGTCAATATCCTGTTGAAACACGCGATACTTTCTCAAGTTCTGACGTACAGGGATGTAATGTGTTTCATCGGATGCGAGCACAAAGTCCGCAGTGCGAAGCCCATCTTTTTCGCGGCGCTTGATCTTGAGTTTCAGAAATTTGCCGTGATACGGAAGCGTGTAGGTGACTTGAAGCTTGGGGTCGGAGAACTCGAGGATCTCCGTAGCGCCAGTGTTGGGGTTCAGGATTCTCAGCTCATGGTATTGGTCATGCGCGATTTGAACCGAGTCGATTCGCGCGTGATGCTCGTCAATCTGCTCGCCGGAGACCGAGATGATCCCAGCGCTGCCTAAGAACTCCCGGTAAATATCCTGGCTCGACCAGACAGGCCTTGGCAGGACAAGAAGAACTGCGAGTGCTGAGAGAAGTTTTTCAAACGTTCTGCGTGGTTTTTTGGTCATCACGATACACCATTCCCACTTCTCGTTTCGGCACTTTTACCGAAAAAGTTGAGTGAAAACGCGGTGTAAGGTGAAAAAGAAAAGGCTCAGATTATGAAAACCTGAGCCATATCAGATAATTAGAGAACAGTTGCGCTGACAACCGCGCCCAGAGCCATTCGGTCGGAAGTGATCTTCTGACCAGTGAAAATCTGGACGTAAGGATTGACCATCATCTTTGAATTAATGAACCACACGACACCTGGTTGGATGTCCGTCTCATAGGTCGTGAAGTTGAAGAAGCGGTCATTCTTCATGTGGTCCGTCTCAAACTCATATTGGAGATTCAAAGACAGGGACTTGGTCAGAGAATAGTTGATATAAGGCAGGGCAAGAAGCTTGAGAGTCTTGCCGTAATCAACACCTGAATACCACTTCACTTCGTTCCAGGATCCGATCGTGAAGCGAGTGCCTGGAATGGAGTAGCGGATGGCGGGAGTGGACTTCACGCCGAAGTCCATGCCGCGATCCTGGCTGGCTTGCGAGGTTGGAGCCTGAAGATAAAGGCTGCCGAAGATTTTCACGCCGTTGATGTTGAAGAGATTTTTAGTGACGGCCTTAATTCCCAAGTCACCCAAGGTCACGCCTTGTCCTTGAACCGGAGTCAAAATGAAGGGGATTGCAGCGCCAAAACCGAGATCTGGCGAAACCATGTAGGCTGCAGTGACATCGCTATCAAAGTTAATCGCGTTGAACGAATTCTTGGAGTTCTTTCCGTTGTGGTCGAGCGTGTAAGGAGAATCGAGTTTGTTCAGTGGCGTGCCGTGAACCGTGGCGAAATAGTTCACGTAAAGGTTCTTTACGATGTCAGCGTAAGAGCTGGATTGCACACTCTCAGTCGAGACGCCTGTAGCAGGAGCAGTGGGAGCTGCCGCAGTGGTCTCCGATGCCTGAGCGGTTCCAGCTGGGGTTGTCAGCGCCAGTATCGCTGCCGTCAGGGTGAACGCTGCAGAATAAACCTTAAACAAGCTCGACAACATGCTCGACTCCAATCCAGAAGGGGTTGAGTTTTTACACAATCGCTAGAAAGCGACCGCCTTTTCCCATGATTGGGCGCGAAAAAAAAGGAAAATAGTGTTAGGATTTAGTCAGGATGACACCAGAAACAAGAAAAGGTCCTGTAATCATTGATATTTTAAAGGCACGTTGCCCGGTTTGCAGGACAGGAAAAATTACCCAAAATCTGTTTAAATTGAACCAGAAGTGTCCGGTTTGCGGTCATAACTTCTACCCGGAACCCGGCTATTACCTGGGCGCCATGATGGTGTCTTTCCTGGTTACGGCCATGCTCACGGTACCTGTCGTAATCGTATTGAAGTTTGCTGGCGCTGAGGTGCCTGTCCTTGTGCTGACTCCTTTTGCGGAGTTTGCGATCTTAGGACCGATCCTTCTCTATTATGCCCGGATCATCTGGCTCTATCTTGAGCACTCGATGACGAACCGTTTGGGCGATCGCCGTTAAGCCAGGACTTCAGCCTTTGGACTGGATACCTTCTTTGGTGAGGGCGGCACGAACGATCTCGCGCTTATCTCCTTGGATTTCAATCACCCCATCCTTGCCATCCATGAGGTAAGTGCCGCCTGAGCCGCACTTCTTTTTCAAAGTGGTGGTGAGATTTTTAAGAAAGAGCTCGTTCTTTGGCAGTCGATCAATCACGGTGACCGTTTTTCCGCCGCGTCCTTGTTTTTCGATTCGCAGGACAGCGATAAATTTATATCCCTTGGGATCCACCTCGGGCGCGCAGGTGCATTCGCTCACCAGCTCTTTGCACTTTGGGCATTTCTGGTTCAACGCTGGATCAGTCGAATAAACAAGGCGTGTGTCTTTGCTCATGGTTACGATCCAGTGTTACCGTAAAATATCCTGATTCGCTAGACTCAACCCACGGGGGCGTTTCTCGAGGGGAATTTTTCCATGATCTTGTCGACAGATTCCTGAACCTGTTTTTGCGTTACGCCCGTGTCTTTGATATCTGTGACCGCGACTCCTCTCCAGAGAAGGTTTCCGGTTTTGGCGTCGATAAAATCGAGAACCAAAGACCCTTCTTTTTGAATGGAGGCGGTGTCGTATCCCATGCCGTCCGACCACGAACTTCCGTAGGGTCCCATATAGCCCGGCTGGACCTGCAATTGATCACGAGTCCGTAAAGAGTAGGCCAGGTGGATATCCGCATTCTCAGGATTTTGAACGTAACCTTTCTGCGAGAGATCCTGATCTACGGCAGTCTTGATTTTTTGATCCAGAATAGTGTCTTTTCGACCGCTCAAACCATTCGATTGCTCTTGCTGGTGGGGCGGCGCCCAGGCAAATCGTTGATACTGGGCTAGGTCGGCATTTGCCGCTTTCTCAGTATGCACTTCGGTGCTCGAGCAGCCTAACAGTCCGAGCGCGGGCGACGTTGTCAAAAGACACAACACGAACAAGGCAGAACTCTTTCTCATAATGATGTGGAGTGATGCAGATTTTAAACCATGCTCCAAACAGGCGCATCTCTTGCTGCGTGTAGAGAGTTATGGCAGTCCACAATGCGCAAATTGCCGCGCTATTTAATGAGCTGGCCGACCTGTTAGAAATTGAAGGAGCCAATCCGTTTCGGATTCGAGCCTATAGAAATGCCTCACGGGTGATTGGAAACTGGCCAAGAAATCTGGCCGAAGCCTCACAAGAGGAGGGGCAAGTCCCTAAGCTTCCCGGCGTCGGACCGGATCTCAGCCAGAAGGTCGCGGAGATCTCAACGACAGGAAACCTGAAAGCGCTGAGTGAGATTCGGCGGAGAATCCCGCGCGAGCTTCTTCAGTTGATCAAAATTCCAGGAGTTGGTCCCAAGCGCGCGAAACTGCTTTTTGAAGTGCGCGGAATCCGAAGCACGCGTGACCTTGAAAAAGCCGCCAAGCAAGGCAAGATCAGAAGCCTTCCAGGCTTTGGCGAAAAGGTGGAGCAGAACATCTTGCAAGGACTCAGGGCTCGAGCATCGGGAATGGAGAAGCTTCAAGCCAGGATCAAGTATGCCGAGGCGGAGCAGATCGTCGCACCCTTTATGAAGTACTTGCGCCAGGCAAAAGAGCTCGATCAGGCTGAAGTAGCCGGAAGCTACCGTAGAAAACAGGAAACCGTAGGTGATCTTGATATCGTGAGCACTTGTGAGAAACCCGAGAGCCTGATCCAACATTTCACCCAGTATGGCGAGGTGGCGCGCATCTTAAGCCAAGGGACCACGCGCTCGACTGTGCTTTTCAGATCAGGAGTGCAGGTGGATCTTCGCGTCGTGGAAAAGGAAAGTTATGGTGCGGCTCTTCACTATTTTACCGGCTCCAAGGCACATAACATCACGGTGAGAAAGATGGCCCTGAAAAAGGGGCTTAAGGTCAATGAATACGGCGTATTTCGTGGAGAAAAGCGCATTGCGGGGAGGACCGAAGCCGAAGTCTACTCGAAAGTGGGGCTTCCCTACATTGAGCCTGAGCTTCGCGAAAATCGAGGTGAAATCGAGGCAGCTCTGGAGAAGCGCCTTCCCAATCTGATCACGCTCGATCAGATTCGCGGCGATCTTCACGCGCACACCAATGCAACGGATGGCAGGTCCGACCTTGAGACAATGGCAATGGCTGCGAAAGAGCAGGGGTATGAATATCTTGCCATTACCGATCATACTCAGCGCTTGAAAATGGCGCATGGACAAGACCCAAAGCGCGTGCGCGCGCAGATCAAAAAGATTGACCGGCTCAATGAGAGACTGAATGGAATCAGAATATTGAAGGCTGCTGAAGTCGATATCCTGGAAGATGGAAGCCTGGATCTTCCGGACGATGTCTTGAAGGAGCTTGATCTGACGGTTTGCTCCGTTCATAGCAAATTCAATCTCTCACTGGATCGCCAGACCCAGCGCGTGATCCGAGCAATGGATAATCCTTACTTCACGATCTTTGGGCATCCATCGGGACGATTGATCCAGCAGCGCGAGCCTTATGAGATTGATCTGGAAGCAGTCATGATGGCAGCCCGTGATCGCGGGTGTTTTCTTGAGATCAACGCGCAGCCGGATCGGATGGATCTGACGGATGTCTTTTGCCGGATGGCCAAAGAGATTGGCGTACGCGTGGCAATTTCATCCGACTCTCACAGCGATAATGACATCAGAAACATGAGGTATGGGGTCGGACAAGCGCGCCGGGGCTGGATTGAAGGGGATGATGTCATCAATACGCGCTCGCTCAAGCAGCTTTTAAAACTGATTGATCGCTGATTAGTCCCAATTAATCCCGCTTAATCTATGACCGTCGGCGGACGCTCTGAAGAGCGAATCAGAAAGTCTCCTGCTAGAAGCTGAGAGAATTCACCGACTGTCATTTCATGGGCGCCACGGTCGGCCGTGCAAACAAAGTCATCGATGGCGTGCGAGTTAAAGCGTACATAAGTGGAGAGCGAACTTCTTCGTGACGAGGAGAAGCCACCTCGTGACGTGCCTGCAACTGTGAGCGCTTGATCAGCAGGAAGCACGCGATCAAAAGGTACGGATTCCTTGACTCGAAGCCTGCAGATCGAGCCTGGTGCCGCTCTGTTTGCAAACGTGATCTGATCCGTGTTTGCTGGAATAATGATGGGTTGTTTTGCGACAAGCTTTGTTCCTGCGTTTAGATTATGTAGCAGCTGAGGCAGTGGGCTCTCGCCGAAAGCAGATACTGCCGATAAAGACGCCAAAGTTCCCAGCCAGCAAGCCAATCTCCAGTGCCTGATTTGTCGCATGGCCTTTTATAACATGCGTGGCAGGGTTGACGATATGCGCGCCCTGTAAGCACACTGAGTCAGCGCGGGGCAGAAGGGCGAGCAGCAATACATCTTATCGAGCAGCAAGGCTGCTTCTTACTGATAAGAGCGAACGAAAGCGACAACGCCGTCATTCAACGCGTTGGCGAGCTGCATCAGGCGATCGGAGTAAGGATAGCTCTTTCCGTCAATCATCATTGGATGAGTTGCATTGAAGAGAGCTTCAAATTCATTCGGGTCGTTGTAGAACAAGCATTCCACATACGCGGTGGCTTGCGAGGTCAACTGACGCTGTACGCGGAGATTCCGAACTTGCACGCCAGGCTCAAGCTCGATCGAGTTGCTTGGGTCCACCTTGTCGTAACCAATTCCCAGGCCATCATGGATGTGATGGGCGATCGAGCTTGCAAGCTTTACAGAATCGTTCCATGCGGTGACATCAAGAAGATGGCGCCCAAAGTATTTTCGGTCAGTCCGGCTGGTGAACTCGTCCGAAAAGAAGGCTCCCGGCACATAAACCTTAGTGCCATCATGCGACCTCGGATTAACGCCTGTCGGATCCCCTGGGATGTTTCCGGCGTCGAGGTGAATGATCAGAGTGAGATCGGGTCTGAATTCGTTGATCAGATCGACGCGAGCGTCGAGATCGTAACCCAGGATGAAGTAATCCCAGCGCTGAGACTCTGAAAAGAGGCTTTTGACACGAGAGGATTCTTCGAACGCTTGAAAGAGCTTGGGCCCAGGCTTTCCAGTCGCAAGAAGCGATTTGAACCAATTGTCCTGCGCACACTCACGAAGGTTCATCAGCCCGCGTTCGCGAAGGTCAAAGCTGTCAAAAGGAACCGGAGTCACCGGAGCAAGGCTTCGGCGCGTGATTTTGACCTCAGCTCCCAGGTCAGTCAGCTGCTTTTCCAGAAGGAGCGAAATCTGAAGGGCAAGAATGCCTTCACTGAGCTTGCGTCCAGTTTTATCTTGGACATATTTACCGGTTCTCTCATCCCAAGGATCGCCACCCATATGTCCGGGATCGAGCGCGATCCTCAGGCCCGCAAGCGGGCGATTCTCGGAATTTTTGGCGGCACTCAAAAGATTGTCGCGGTAACGGGCGTTTCTGAGTTCCAGCGCATTTCGAGCGCCCATTTTAACCTGATAATCCAATACTCGGTTGGATTCGCGATCTTGATAGATTTTGAATACGCCAGCGCTCAAGCTTCCGAATTTCCCAAACGCGTGATGCAAATCCATGTACTGCAAAGCGGTTTGCACGCGCGATGGATTGGGAATTCCCTGAATATCATCAAAGAACTTCTGAGGGCTTGCTTCGTCTGGAACTCCCAGATGGTCGAAAACGGCAATCGTTCTCAAATAAGCATCGAATGGATCGATGGCAGGTGTTGCGAGAATGCTCGTGGCTGAAAGCCTATCCATCATTCGTTGAGTCACCGATGAGGGAAGTTCTTCCGTCGTGGCATGAGCCGAAAGAGAACACGCAGCCAGAAAGGACGCGGTGAAGGCTGCAAAGGAGCTGAGGAATGGCTTAAGGCTCACGGATTGGAGTTCCTCTGCTCATCTTCTTTGATCGCTTTACGGATGATCGGGACGAGGACGATGCCAAGTACAACCGTCAGTACGAGTCCTGCGATCAGAAACCAAAGCTCAAGAGGCATTGCCATGCTCCTCAGCTTCGGCCTTCTGCATGAGCTCGATCGTGCACCATCTGAAGGCATTCATGACGTTCTGGTTTTGAATCTCATGCTTTGAGTTCTTGCGAATCTCAGCAGCCTCTTTTCGCAGATCAGAAGCCTTGGCGCCCTGGTTCTTGCTGTCTTTAGCGGTGCACTCGCAGATTGTCTTTCCAACTTCATCACTCGTAGGAGTCGTGGATTTGCGAAAGGACTCACGGCAGGCTGAGGTGAATTCTTCTTGCGCCTTCTTGTAATCCGAGGACGAGGTTGAGCTCTTGGCGCTCCAGGCAGAGGAGGAGCTGAGCAGTGAACCCGAAACTAAACTCATCATTAAAATAATTAAAGTGGCGCTGAGCTTCATCGTTTAGACCTTATCTGAAGTTCTCAAAGAGTGATTCCTTGAGAAGCTTGGGTGAAGGTCCTACGTATGCTGCAGCCTCAGGCACGAAAATCGCCCGAGGTTGCGTCAAAGACGCGTTGACCTCGAGCTGCGTCTTCCAAGAACTGATCCTGCCGCCCCGCATATCGTGACCTGGAAGCATGAGCATTTCAGGTTTTGCGTGAGCTTTGATCTTTTGAAGGCTATCAAAGTGCGCTTCGGCGTCTCCGCCTGGCAGATCATCGCGTCCAGTGTCGGCGTAAAAAACCGTATCGCCCGTAAAAATGAAAGGGCCCCAGAAAATCGTGAACCCATCTGGCGTGTGTCCTGGCGTGGTTACAAAACGCATCGGGCTCGCGTGAGTAAACCATGGTGTGTCAGAGAAAATACGAACCTGCGCACGGCGCGTTGGACTTTCAGAATGCATGATCCATGGCACGCCTAATTTCTCGGACCAGTAAGCTCCAGCGGTGACATGATCCGCATGCGTATGCGTGTCAATGACGGCAACGATTTTCAATTCCGGCAGAGAGCGGAGAAGTTCCTGCGTTGCTTCGATGTCCTCGCGGCAAGTGTCGACGAGAATCGTTTCGAGCGTTTTCTTATTCCAGACCAAATAGCAAAGGTTATCATCCTGAATGATCGCCTTGCCTGCCCAGTCGGATGGAATCGAGGTTCCATCCACGATGAGAGCTTGAAGATCTTTAATCTGGGTCATGTGCGTCAATCTCCGTAGTGCCGCCTCAGTCTGCCCTTGCGGTTTAGAGAAATCAATGTTTGCTTTAGGACCAATAGATCCCCTAAATAAATTCATGATTCACTGGAATGCTTCGCCTGAAATCATCGCCTTAGGACCCCTTCAAATTCGCTGGTACGGACTCCTTTTTGCCATGGGGTTTCTGGCCGGATACCGAATGATGTTCAAGATTTGCGAGCGGGAGAAAATCTCGACCGAGCATCTGGACTCCCTCCTCGTTTATATGATGGTTGGAACGGTTGTCGGGGCGCGCCTGGGACACTGTCTGATCTATGAGCCTGAGATTTACCTGAATGACCCGATCCGGATTTTTAAGGTTTGGGAAGGGGGGCTTGCAAGTCACGGCGGCGCCCTGGGTGTGATGCTTGGAACGTGGTTCTGGAAGCGACGCCACTTTCAGGGATCATTTCTTAATCTGGTCGACTATCTTTGCGTTCCTTCGGCCCTGGTCTCTGCCATGATTCGTCTGGGCAATTTCTTTAACTCGGAGATCATCGGAAAACCGACAGATGTGCCCTGGGCCGTCGTTTTTCAACGCGTGGACCATCTTCCTCGCCATCCATCGCAGCTTTACGAATCGATTTCCTATCTCATCACGTTTGGCGTGCTCTCGTGGACCCTGTTCTCGGGGCGTTACCAACGTCGGCGCGGCTTGTTGCTTGGAATCTTTTTCACGATGATTTTCACTGCGCGCTTTTTCATCGAATTTTTGAAGGAGCCCCAAGTCGGGTATGAGAGCCAATTGCCGCTCGATCTTGGCCAGCTTCTCAGTATCCCGTTTGTACTTTGTGGACTTTTTTTGATCTATCGTGCGCTGCGGATGCCAGTGGCCGCGCCTGC